>NBNH01000250.1 GCA_004379115.1 Actinomycetales bacterium mxb001 | reverse complement strand
GGCGTCGATGCGGAGAGCACCTGGGTGTCAGAGGGGTCGTAGGGGGTGACGTTCTTCCCATCGAAGACGTTTGCCTTCATGTCAGCGGTGGAGTGCCCGGGTCAGTGCGGCCAGGCGCGTGCCCCAGATGCGCTGGCTGAGTTCGGCGGTCGGGGCGAAGACCTCGGAAGCGTGGTAGGCCCCGGGATAGACGTGGAACTCCAGCGGGTTCCCGGCCTGAAGTAGGCGGGCAGCGAAGTCGATGTCCTCATCGCGGAACAGGTCCATGTCCCCGACGTCGATGAACATCGGGGGCAGTCCACTCACATCGGCAGCACGTGCGGGGGCGGCGTAGCCGTCGGCCGGTGCACCGCCGAGGAACCATCCCCACGCCTCGATGTTGCCGGCCCGATCCCAGATGCCGACCTCGGTGATCTCGTTGCTCGAGGGTGTCTCGTTGCGGTCGTCGATCATCGGATAGGGAGCCATGACGAAGGAGATGGCTGGTCCTCCCTTGTCGCGAGCCATCATGGAGACGGCGATCGCGAGGTTGCCGCCCGCGCTGCCACCGAAGACGGCCAGGCGACCGGTGTCGATGCCGAGTTCGCTGGCATGCGCCACGGTCCAGGCCAGGCCCGCGTAGCAGTCCTCCGACTGCGCGGGATGCGGGTGCTCGGGCGCCTTGCGGTAGTCGGTCGAGACGACGACGGCGTTGAGGCTCTCGCAGAGCATGGCGCAGGTGAGCTCGTTGGCTTCGATGCTGCCGAGGATCATGCCGCCGCCATGGATGTAGAAGACGGCCGGAAGTTCCAGGCCCGTGGCATCGACGGGGGTGTAAACGCGAAGGCGGACGTCAGGGGCGCCCGTGGGTCCGGGGACGACGCGATCGACCGTGACGACACGGTCATTGGGGGGTACGTCGGCCATCTGCGCCGCCAGCAGGCCATCGACGACGGCGCGCCGCTCAACGATGTCGGGGATCGAATTGAATCCGCCCGGTATTGCCTGCAGCAGCATCTCCAGGGGTTCGCGTGATGCAGGGTCAAGGCGATCGCGCTGCGCGGACATGGCGCCCTCCTCGTCGTCCGATAAACCGGACGCCACGCTAAGCCGTGCGGCGCCCCTCTGTCAGGGCTTCAGTCAACTGTCGCTGCGACGTCTTCGGCCTGGGCCTGCTGCACGTAGCGCGGATAGATCGCGATCACCGGGATCAGCAGCAGCGAGATGACGATCAGGACGAAGGCCGGCACGAGCACGGTGCCGGTGGAACCCAGCAGGGCCTCTTCGATCGCGGGCGTGAAGCTGCCGATGATCATGCCGATGCTGTAGGTGAGTGCGATCCCCGTGTAGCGGATCCGCGTCGGCACCAATTGGGTCATTTCCGTCGTCGTCGTCGAATCGACGAACGTCTGCAGGGTCGCCAGGATGACGATGGCGAGCAGGACGGCCGCCACGGCCCCGGCATTGAGCAGCAGGATCGACGGAATCGCCAGGATCACGTAGGCCGCGACGGCCCCGATCATCAGAGGGCGTCGACCGCGTCGATCGCCGAGGATCGCCACGGGGATGATCAGGACGATGTAGATGACGGAGATGAGAGCGGAGACGAGGTCAGCGCGCGCATCCGAGATCCCCACGACCGTCTCGAGGTACGACGGCATCCATGAGATGAGCGTGTAGACCGTGACGCCGCTCCAGGCGGCGAGGGCGAGCATGAGGAAGGTCGCGCCAGGGAACTGACGGAAGAGAATGCGGACGGGCGTACCCGTGTCGCCTGATTGTGCGACTGACTCGAAGGATTCGGTCTCGCGCATCTTGCGCAGCATGAGGACCGCGACGACCGCCAGCACGAATCCGACGGCATAGGGGATCCGCCACGTGCCCTCGACCAGGGCGTCTTGTCCCCAGATCACCGTTGTCGCCCACACCACGAGCGATGCCAGGAGGTTGCCGCCCATGGCGGTGGCCAGTCCGAGCGAGACGCTACGGCCGCGACCCGCATTGCCCGCGGACTCGCTCAGTGCCGTGAGTGCACCGGAGTACTCGCCGCCGACCGAGAAGCCCTGCATCAGGCGCATGAGGGTCAGCAGGATCGGCGCCAGTATGCCGATCTGGTCGTAGGTCGGCAGGATCGTGGTGATGAACAAGGGGATGAGCATCAGCGTGGTAGATAAGACCAGCGCGAACCTGCGCCCCTTGGTGTCACCGAGCCGTCCGATGACGAGGCCGCCGATGGGGCGCGCCACGTAGCCGACAGCGAACGTGGCAAAGGTCAGGATGAGCCCGACGGTCGCATTGTCGGTGGGGTAGAAGACCTGCTGGAGCGTGGTGGCCAAGAGGCCGTAGACCATGAAGTCGTACCACTCGATGACGACGCCGCTCGTGGTGAAGAGGCGATTGCGGCGGCGCTCGCGCTCGGTTAGTCGGGGGCTCTGCACGCAGGCAGCATACGGGCGGGACCGGGCGTTATTCGTGCTGTTGGCGTGCCCCCGGCAGGATTCGAACCTGCGCGCATGGCTCCGGAGGCCACTGCTCTATCCCCTGAGCTACGGGGGCCGGGGCGTCGAGAAGGGTAACAGTCGCTACGCGCGCCCTCGGGATCGCTAGGACGAGAACCAGCGCGGCGGACCGGCGATCAGCGCGGTGACGAAGGACCCGACGGCAGCGCCGAGCCCGAGCGATGTTCCGCTGAGGACGAACGGCGTGAACAGCCACCCGATGACGAAGGCCACGGCGCCGAAGACCACGGCGGCGATGAGGGCGAAGGGCAGACGTCCACCGGGCTTCTCGTCGACTCGTTTCGCGGGCGTGGAGGACTTCTTCTTCTCAACGGCGCCGGATGAGCCCGTCGTGCCGGACACCTCCGCCAAGAGTCGCTCGATGTCATCGCTCATCCATCCATCGTGCGCTACCGCCGCGTCGTCGTCCAGTCGGAACCTGACGGAGAATTGATCAGTTGCCGAACCCGGGGATGTCGGGGCAGAGTGGATGAGCGCCGGGCCGTGGTCGGGGGACTGGGCCCGGACAGCGGAGAGGCCCGGCCCCCTAGGGGGCCGGGCCTCTCTAGCGTCGATCGTCAGACGATGCGGACGTTGTCGGCCTGGGGGCCCTTCGGGCCCTGGACGATGTCGAACTCGACGCGCTGGTTCTCGTCGAGGCTGCGGTAGCCGTCGGCCTGAATGGCGCTGAAGTGCACGAACACGTCGGCACCCCCATCAGCCTGTGCGATGAAGCCGAAGCCCTTCTCGGCGTTGAACCACTTCACAGTTCCCTGTGCCATGCGGTGTTTCTCCTTGCGGTAGATCCCAAGTGCGGATACGTGGTCGCCGGGCGGTTGCCCGGCGGGCTGATGGTGCGAGCCGACGTTCCGGCCTTGGGATTTGCCCCAGGTAGCCGAAAAGCCCGCCGTCTGGTGGGGGCGGGCGTTCCTTGAACGGTGGTTCTTGTGCAGCACAGCCACATCGACCGTAGCACGCGGCTAGGGGAGCCTGCGTCGCGATCCTTGGACAGGCCTCGGTCACGCTGGCGACTACGCTCCCGGCATGACCCCCGAGCAACTCGCCGGAGCCGTGCAGGAGGTCATCGCCGCCCTCGTGGAGGAGGGCGCGCTGCCGGGCCCGGTGCCCGACGAGATCGTCATCGAGCGACCGCGGCAGAAGGAGCATGGCGACTACGCCACTCCTATAGCGCTGACACTCGCCAAGTCGGCAGGTCGACCGCCCCGCGATATCGCGGTGCTGGTGAGTGAGCGACTGGCGCAGGTGCCGGGCATCGCCTCAGCGGAGATCGCGGGTCCCGGCTTCGTCAACCTCCGCCTCGCCGCATCAGCGCAGGGCCAGGTCGCAGGCGACATCGTGGGCCAGGGGGAGCGCTACGGTCACGGCACCGCGCTCGCGGGCCGGAGAATCAATGTCGAGTTCATTTCCGCCAACCCGACGGGCCCCCTGCACCTCGGCCATACCCGCTGGGCCGCCGTCGGTGATGCGCTCGCGCGAGTGCTCGCAGCCGAGGGCGCGGATGTCACGCGCGAGTTCTATGTCAATGACCGTGGCGTGCAGATGGATCGCTTTGGCGCGTCGGTGATGGCTGTCGCCAACGGAAAGCCCGTGCCCGAGGATGGCTACCACGGCGGCTACGTGACCGACCTGGCTGCCGCCATCGTCGCCCAACAGCCGGGCATCCTCGAGCTCCCTGAAGCCGAGCAGTTCATCGCCTTCCGTGAAGCTGCCTATGCACTGCAACTCGCGGAGCAGCAGCAGGTGCTCGATCTCTTCCGCACGCATTTCGAGGTCTGGTACTCCGAGCGCTCGCTGCACGAGAGCGGCGCGGTCGATCGGGGTATGCGCAAGCTCCGCGATCAAGGCCATGTGTTCGAGCAAGACGGCGCTGTCTGGCTGCGCACGACCGACTACGGCGACGATAAGGACCGGGTTCTCGTCAAAGCCGATGGCGACCTCACCTACTTCGCCTCCGACACGGCCTACTACGTCGATAAGCGGGCTCGCGGATTCGACCTCGCCATCTACCTGCTCGGTGCCGACCACCATGGCTATGTCAATCGGCTACGCGCTGTGGCGGCGTGCGCCGGCGATGACATGGACGCCAACGTCGAGGTGCTCATCGGCCAGCTCGTCACGATGATGCGCGACGGGCAGGAAATCCGAATGTCCAAGCGCGCCGGCACCATCGTCACCCTGGAGGACCTCGTCGAGGAAGTCGGTGTCGACGCGGCTCGCTACTCGCTCATCCGCTACCCGGTCGATTCGCCCCTCAACCTGGATCTCGACCTTCTGGTGCAGCGTACGAACGACAACCCCGTCTACTACGTGCAATACGCCCACGCGCGGGTGAGCTCGGTCCTGCGCAATGCGGCGGATCTCGGGATCGACTGGCGGGCGACGGGCTACGACCCTGCCGTGCTCGATCATGAGCGCGAGGGAGAACTCCTGCGGGCGCTAGCGGAGTTTCCGGCGGTCGTGGCGTCGGCAGCAGAGTTGCGTGAGCCGCACCGCGTGCCGCGCTACCTAGAGTCCCTGGCGACCGCCTACCACCGCTTCTACGACTCGTGCCGAGTGCTGCCACGCGGCGATGAGACGGTCACCGATCAGCACATCGCCCGACTGTGGCTGTGTGCCGCCACGCGCCAAGTCCTCGCTAACGGCCTCGACCTGTGCGGTGTCTCGGCTCCCGATCGCATGTAGTTCGGGTCCTACGCCGTGGGCGCTCGGTCGCTGCGCCGTCGCAGTGCCAGGAGTAGCCCACTGCACGCGAGGAGTACCACCCCTGCCACCAGCAGGGCCGCCACCCAGCCCAGCGCCTGACCGGCGAAGGCCATCGCCGCCATCACGGCCGCGATCACACCGCCCACGGCCCACGCCCAACTCGCACCGCGGGCAAAGAGGGTGAGGGCGATCAGCGCAAGGGCCGTCAGCAGGCCGCGGCTCACCCATACGGCCACCACCTGATCGTCCGTCGCGCCCATGGACGGATCGGTCAGGTCGGCCAGGGCCGCCGGGCCCAGGAACAGCAGGAGCCAGGCCATGCCGAGGGACTCGCAGAGTTCAGGAGCGCGCAGCAGTCGAGGCGCAGCTGCCAACCACACCGCACCGAAAGCGGTGATGAGCACCGGAACCCACCATGCGGGCCGATCCTGCGCGACCTTCATGGTGATCGCGACACCCGTCCATGCGCTCGTGCCGGCGACCGCGAGTGTCGAGACGGTCCCCGGTGCGAGCCACGTTCCCGCGACAGCGGCCATCAGCGCGAGGACACCGGGTAGCACGATCCACCAGGTGGTGTCGTCGAAATCCATCCAGCCCTGGTTGTCGAGGATGACGGCCGTCAGGGCGCCGACCAGGACGGCGCCCAGCGCCATGAGGACGGCGGTCAGGCGTCGACGGTTGGCGCGCTCAGGGGATTGAAGCGCCGATCGACCCCCGGCGATCCCGATGACCGTGCCGGCGGCCGCGTAGAGGATGACCATGGCCGTGCCGATGACGGACAGGCGCGTGACGAAGGACCACTTCTCCCACGACTGCGCCACGAAGTTCAGGCCCGCGCTGGCCACGAGGGCGCCTCCGACGTAGCCGATGATCTCGGGAAGCGGACCTTGCATCCATGAGCGCTTGTCCGTCGGCGCGCTCGAGGCCGACTCGGAGATCGCCTGAGTCGGCGGGGTGTCTATCGAGTCCATCGCCTTCACCTCCCGTGGTCGCATCGCCTCGACGGTAGGCACGGATCCGCTCGAAGTGGTTGCCGCGATGCGCCACTGCTCGCATGCTGACCGAGCGCCGATACCCTGCGGGTCATGCGCGCGCACCCTGCTGGCCCCCGCCACGGAGAGGTCATGGCGCCCGGAATGCTGCCGTCGGTACCTCCCGGCGGAGTGAACGCTCTCGACCCCACCATCTGGCCGGCTACGGCGCACCGCGGCAGCGACGGGGCTCTCGTCGTCGGCGGCTGCGACGTGCGCACTCTCGCCGCCGACTACTCCACTCCAGTGTTCGTCCTCGACGAGGCCGACTTCCGGGCGCGTGCCGCGCAGTTCCGACGTTCCTACTCGGGAGGTCCCGCGCCCGCCACCGTCTACTACGCCGCCAAGGCATTCCTTGCCACGACCATCGCACGCTGGGTCGAGCAGGAGGGGCTGGGTCTTGATGTGGCGACCGGCGGCGAACTCGCCGTGGCACTGGCCGCCGGGTTCCCGCCCGAGCGCGTGATCATGCATGGCAACAACAAGTCGTCGTCCGAGATCGAGAGGGCGGTCGCGGCCGGGGTGGGCACCCTCGTCATCGACTCGCTGCCCGAGATCGACCTGGTGTCAGCGGTGGCCCAGCGACTCGGCGTCGAGGTGCGCGTACTCGTGCGCGTCACGGTGGGAGTCGAGGCCCACACCCATGAGTTCATCGCCACCGCCCACGAGGACCAGAAGTTCGGTCTGTCCCTGGCCACGGGCGAGGCTCGTCAGGCGGTGGCGCGGGTGAGGGCGGCCGCCGGGCTCCACTTCGCCGGACTGCACTCCCACATCGGTTCGCAGATCTTCGACGCGTCCGGGTTCGAGATCGCGGCATCGCGACTCACGCAACTCGCTGCCGAACTCGTGACCGACGGTGCGGTAATCGAAGAACTCAATCTCGGCGGTGGCATGGGCATCGCCTACACCGCGATGGACGATCCCTTGGCGGTGGATGTCATGGCGACAGCCCTCGAGCAGACCGTTATCGCGTCATGCCAGCGTGCCGGCATTCCCGTGCCTCGGCTGTCCTTCGAGCCGGGGCGTGCCATCGTCGGTCCGGCCGGGATCACCATCTACGAGGTGGGCACCGTCAAGCCGGTCGAACTCGACCATGGTCAGGTGCGCACCTACGTGTCCGTTGATGGGGGCATGAGCGACAACATTCGCACCGCCCTCTACGACGCCGACTACACGGTGGTCTTGGCCTCCCGTGAGTCCTCCGCACCACCCCAGCTCTGTCGAGTGGTCGGCAAGCATTGCGAGAGCGGAGATGTCGTCGTACGCGATGCCTGGCTGCCCGCTGACCTTGTGGCCGGCGACCTGCTGGCCGTCGCCGCCACAGGTGCCTACTGCCGATCGATGGCCTCCCAGTACAACTACGTCCCCCGCCCGGCCGTGGTCGCGGTGAACAACGGGGCGAGCCACACGGTCCTACGGCGCGAGACCGAGGCCGACCTCCTCGGGCTGGACCCGGGAGCCAGCGCCTAGGCATGCGCCCTCTCGACGCGGTGATCTGAGAGGCTTAGGCCGCCGTCGTCCCGCCCACAAGGAGTGCCATGTCCGCCGCAACGCCCGCCCCCATCACGGTGGCCCTGCTGGGTGGTGGCACCGTCGGATCCCAGGTGGCGCGGCTGCTCGCCGACAATGCCGATGACCTCGCTGCCCGCGTGGGTGCTCCTCTCCAGCTGATCGGGGTGGCGGTGCGCGACGCGTCACGTCCTCGCGAGGGAGTGCCCGGCGACCTTCTCACCGACGATGCGGCGGGGCTCGCTGCCCGAGGTGCCGACATCGTCGTCGAGGTCATGGGCGGCATCGAGCCAGCCCGTTCTCTCATCCTGACGGCCATGGCTGCCGGATCGAGCGTCATCACGGCCAACAAGGCCCTGCTCGCTGCCGACGGTGGCACCCTCTACCGCGCCGCTGCTGATAACGGCGTCGACCTGTACTTCGAGGCGTCCGTGGCTGGCGCGATCCCGCTCCTGCGTCCGCTCCGCGAATCGCTGTCCGGCGATCGCGTGCACAAGGTGCTGGGCATCGTCAATGGCACCACCAACTTCATCCTGTCCAAGATGGAGTCGGAGGGCGCTGATTACGCCGCGGCGCTTGCTGAGGCGCAGGCCCTCGGCTACGCCGAAGCCGATCCGACGGCCGATGTCGGCGGTCACGATGCGGCAGCCAAGGCCGCGATCCTCGCCGAGTTGGCGTTCCACACCCGCGTGACGGCTGAGGACGTTTCGTGCGAGGGCATCACCGGCGTGACGGCAGCCGACGTCGCTGCGGCACGTGACATGGGGTTCGTCATCAAGCTGCTCGCCGTTGCCGAGCGCACGCCTGATGGGTCTGGTGTCATCGTCCGGGTCCACCCAGCCATGGTTCCCAGCGATCACCCGCTAGCGAGCGTTCGCGATGCCTTCAACGCTGTCTTCGTCGAGGCCGAGTCGGCCGGCGACATGATGTTCTACGGGCGCGGAGCGGGCGGTGCCCCGACGGCAAGCGCGGTCCTGGGCGACGTGGTCGCGGCCGCGCGCAATCGCCTCTCGGGTGGTCGAGGACCGGGCGAGTCCACCTATGCGGGCCTCGACGTTCGTTCCATCGACGAGGCGCGCACGCGCTACTACGTCAACCTCGACGTCGCCGATCGGCCCGGCGTGCTCGCGGCCATCGCCCAGGCGTTCGCCGACAACGGCGTGAGCATCCAGGTAGTGCGCCAGGACGGCCACGGCGACGACGCGGGTCTCATCGTGCGCACGCACCTCGCCACCGATGGAGCCCTGCGTCGCACCGTCGACAACCTGCGCAACCTTGATGCGGTCAAGAGCGTCGTGGGCGTCATGCGTGTCGAGGGGGAGGCGGGACCGTGACGGCCCCGCAGTGGCGCGGCCTCATCGAGGAATACCGCGACCGCCTGCCGGTCAGTCCGAGCACGCCCGTGGTCTCCCTTCGTGAGGGAGGCACCCCGCTGGTCTACGCGTGCGTGATCAGCGAGATGACCGGCTGTCAGGTGTGGTTGAAGTACGACGGAGCCAATCCCACCGGATCCTTCAAGGACCGCGGCATGACGATGGCGATCAGCAAGGCCGCCGAGCAGGGCGCTCGCGCTGTCATCTGCGCGTCGACCGGCAACACCTCCGCGAGTGCTGCTGCCTATGCGGTGAAAGCGGGCATGGTGTGCGCCGTCCTCGTGCCCGAGGGCAAGATCGCGATGGGCAAGCTCGCCCAGGCCGTCGTCCACGGAGCCAAGCTCCTGCAGGTCCAGGGCAATTTCGACGACTGCCTGACCCTGGCGCGCGATCTGGCCGACAAGTACCCCGTCTCACTGGTCAACAGCGTCAACCCCGATCGCATCGAGGGGCAGAAGACGGCGAGTTTCGAGGTCGTCGACCTCCTCGGCGACGCCCCCGACATCCACTGCCTTCCGGTGGGCAATGCAGGCAACATCACCGCCTACTGGAAGGGCTATGTCGAGTACGCCCATGACGGCCTCGCCACCCATCGCCCGCGCATGTGGGGATTCCAGGCTGCGGGCGCCGCACCCCTCGTGCTGGGTTCACGCGTCACGGCCCCCGAGACGATCGCCACCGCCATCCGCATTGGCAATCCTGCGTCCTGGGACTACGCCATCGCCGCGCGCGATGACTCCGGTGGCCTGATCGACAGTGTGACCGACGAGCAGATCCTCGCGGCCTACCACCTGCTGGCGGAGAAAGAGGGCCTGTTCTGCGAGCCGTCGAGTGCTGCCAGCGTCGCCGGACTGCTGCAGGCCAAGGAGCGCGGCATCCTCGACCCGGGGCAGACGGTCGTGTGCACGCTCACCGGCAACGGCCTGAAGGATCCGCACTGGGCGCTCGAGGGTGCGCCCGATCCGATCGTCGTTCCGATCAGCGCCGACGTCGCCGCCGTGGCACTCGGATTGCGGGGCTAGCCATGGGCGCGACGTTTCGCTCCGTGGGCGTCGAGGTCGTCGTCCCCGCCACGAGCGCCAATCTCGGACCAGGATTCGACTGCCTGGGTCTTGCGCTCGGCCTCCACGATCACCTGGTGGCGATGGTCACCGAAGATCCGGGCGTTCTCGTCCACGTCGAAGGTGAGGGCGCCGACTTCCTCCCACGTGACGATCGACATCTCGTGGCGCGCGCGATGGCGCAGGCATGGTCGGTCATGGGCGTCGAAGCGCCCGGCTTCGTCCTGCGCTGCGAGAACGCCATCCCGCAGTCCCGCGGATTGGGTTCTTCGGCAGCGGCCATCGTGGGAGGGATCCTCTTGGCCCGCGGTCTGGTGGCCGAAGGCGACATGCTCCTTCCGAACGAGGCGGTGCTCGATCTGGCCACGTCCATGGAGGGTCATCCCGACAATGTCGCCGCCACGCTGCTGGGGGGATTCACCACCGCGTGGATCGCGACGCCGGGGAGCGACGATGTGCACGCGGGCGCCGTGCGCCACGACGTTCACGAGTCCGTGCTGCCCGTCGTGCTGGTTCCTCCCTCGGGAATGTCCACGGCGAGTGCTCGTCGGATGCTCGACGATCAGGTTGCGCGAGACGATGCCGTCTTCAACATCGGACGCGCTGCCCTCCTGGTCCACGCGCTCACTCACGACCCTTCCCACCTCATGGCAGCGACCGAAGATCGGCTGCACCAGGATGCGCGCTCGCAGGCTTATCCCGCATCGCACGCGCTCGTGATGGAACTGCGCGCCGCCGGCATCCCCACCGTGATCTCCGGCGCCGGTCCGACCGTTCTCGCATTCGCCGACGCCGACAGCATCGCGACCGTCACGGAGCGGGTGCCCGACGGATGGCGAGCGCTGGTCGTGGATCCCGACCCGGTGGGCGCGCGCGTTCACATCCGGGGCAGTTGAACCGCCCAGCGAGCCCACCGAAACCCCCGGGTGATACGCTCCTCGAGTCCGATTCGGACACGAATTCCCCGCTCCCCGGAAACCTCCTGAGGCCCGGTGGCCGCGGGCGGCGCAGGTCCCGTTTCCCTTCCGAGGCTCTGACCGCGCCAGACGACCCGGTCCACCGTGGACCGGGCAGGCAACTAAGGATCACCAGGTGACTGACACCACCACCGCCGCGAAGAGCGGCAATGGCCTGTCCAGCATGCTCCTCCCCGAGCTCAAGCAGTTGGCATCCTCCCTCGGCATCACCGGGGCGAGTGCGATGCGCAAGAGCGACCTTGTTGCGGCGATCGCCGCCAAGCAGTCGGGTGGATCTGGATCAGGTAGCCGCAACGGCTCCGGAGGCAACCGCGAAGACCGCGGTGACCGTGAGGACCGCGGCAATCGCGAGCAGCGCGCCGACCGCGACAACCGTGGCGAGCGCCAAGACCGCGGCAACCGGGATGACCGCCAGGATCGCGGCAACCGTGACGACCGTCAGCAGCGCAATGACCGCAACGACTCCGATGGCGGGGGCGACCGTTTCGACGATGATGGAGATGGCGGTTCCCGTCGGCGCCGTCGCCGCGGACGCGATCGCTTCCGCGACCGCCGCGACCGCCGCCCCGGCGGCTTCGGCGGCGAGCAGGACATCGAGCTCGCCGAGGACGACGTCGTCGTGCCGGTGGCCGGCATCCTCGACATCCTCGACAACTACGCCTTCGTCCGTACGGCGGGCTACCTGCCCAGCCCCAACGACGTCTACGTCTCCTTGTCCATGGTCAAGAAGCACGGCCTGCGCAAGGGCGACGCCATCACGGGTGCCGTCCGTCAGCCGCGCGATGGCGAGCGCCGTGAGAAGTTCAACCCGCTCGTGCGCATCGACACGGTCAACGGCACCGATCCCGAGACCGCCCGCCAGCGACCCGACTTCTCCAAGCTGACCCCGCTATACCCGCAGGAGCGGCTGCGCCTCGAGACAGAGCCCGCCAACCTCACCACGCGCGTCATCGATCTCGTGGCTCCGATCGGCAAGGGCCAGCGTGGTCTCATCGTCAGCCCGCCGAAGGCCGGCAAGACGATGGTCCTGCAGTCGATCGCCAATGCGATCAGCGCCAATAACCCCGAGTGCCATCTGATGGTCGTCCTGGTCGATGAGCGACCTGAAGAGGTCACCGACATGCAGCGCTCGGTGAAGGGCGAGGTCATCGCCTCGACCTTCGACCGACCCGCCGAAGACCACACGATCGTGGCCGAGTTGGCCATTGAGCGCGCCAAGCGTCTCGTCGAGCTCGGACACGACGTCGTCGTGCTGCTCGACTCGATGACGCGTCTTGGTCGCGCCTACAACCTGGCTGCGCCAGCGTCGGGCCGCATCCTGTCGGGTGGCGTCGACTCGACAGCGCTGTACCCGCCCAAGAAGTTCTTCGGCGCCGCTCGCAACATCGAAAACGGCGGCTCGCTCACCATCCTGGCCACGGCACTCGTCGAGACGGGCTCGCGCATGGACGAGGTGATCTTCGAGGAGTTCAAGGGCACCGGCAACATGGAGCTCAAGCTCGATCGCAAGCTTGCCGACAAGCGCATCTTCCCCAGCGTCGACGTCGACGCCTCGGGCACACGCAAGGAAGAACTCCTCATGGCGCCCGACGAGCTCAAGATCGTCTGGAAGCTGCGCCGTGTGCTCCACGCGCTCGACCAGCAGCAGGCCATCGAACTGCTCCTCACCAAGCTCCGCGACACCAAGAGCAACCTCGAGTTCCTGCTCCAGGTCCAAAAGACCACCCCCTCGGTCACCGCATCGGTCAGCGAGGACTGATTGGGGGATTCCTCCTCCAATGCCGTACCCTTCCCAGGTCCGGTTCACCGCTTCGGCGGACCCGG
>NBNH01000249.1 GCA_004379115.1 Actinomycetales bacterium mxb001 | reverse complement strand
CACCCGGTCAGGGTGCGCTGGGTATCGAGATTTGTGATGGGCAACCGGAGAACCAGAGAATCGCCGAGGGCTTGGCAGACGACGAAACATCCGCCTGTGTCCGTGCCGAGCGGGCCTTTTCCCGTCGGCTTGGTGGTAGTTGTCATTTGCCGATTGCCGGCTTTGCCGTGGGCGAGGCGAATCGGCAGCTTTGGCTCCGTGGGCTGGTCGCCTCGGTGGACGGTACACAAGTCATGGCAGGTGAGTGCCGAGGCGCCTGGGCAAATGCCGAGGTGCTAGGCAGAGCCCTGGCCGAACGCTTGCTGGCCGAGGGCGCAGATGTACTCATTACTCAACTGAATCACCCGCTCGCCTAGAATATGATGTCGCCGCAACACTCCCTGAGCGGCAAACGTTTTCTGGTGACGCGGCCAGAAGGCCAGGGAGATCGCCTGGTTCAGGGCATACGTGCGCTGGGAGGCCATGTGGCCCATATGCCTTTTTTGGCGATCGAGCCGGCAGATGATCTCACAGCACTGCAACAGATCGCGAATAGACTGACTGAGTATCGTGCCTGTATTTTTATCAGCGCCAATGCGGTCAGCGTGGCTTGGCCGGTCTTGTCTGCTGCGCACCCGTTGGGTTGGCCTGTCGCCGTTACTGCGGCAGCTATCGGTCCGGGAACGGCGCATGTGTTGCGTTCATATGGCATCCCGAAGGTGGTGCTACCAGAAAGCGCTTTTGATTCCGAAGGCTTGCTGGCTGAGGCATTTTTCTCTGAAGTAGCATGCCGTGGACAGGTCTTTGCGCTCATTCGTGGTGAAGGTGGTCGAGACTTTCTGGCGCAGTCTTTACGTGCACGGGGGGCTCGTGTGGATGAGGCGGCGGTTTACCACCGGCAGCTGCATCCCGCAGCGCTTCAGGCGCTTCAGGTATGGTGCAATCCCGAGTTGGAACCCGGGGTCTTGCTGATCAGCAGCAGCGAATCTTTGCAACGCGTCATCAGTGCCGCCAGCGCAGATCTGGCGCGAGCACTCAAGGCCTGCCTGGTGCTTGCGCCTCACCCGCGAATTGCCGAGGTGGCGCGTCAGTTGGGCTTTAAACAGGTGGCGACCACGTCGGGTGGCGATGAAGGGATGCTGCGCTATTTGCAAACGTATAATGGGCTTACTTCGCCTGAATAGAACGGAGATCTTATGAGCGACGCCCCAATTTCGGATCAGCAACCGCAAGAGGCCCCGAATGCCAAGAAACGGCCAGCACAACGGCGCCGGTTGCCGACCAGCCGGTGGGTGTGGGTAGTTGGTCTGTTGTTGATCATTGGATTTGGGGCCCAACAGCTGGTGACGGTGCGTTTCTGGGAAACGCTGGATAACGAAGCAGGCCAAATCGCCACGGTTGACGGGCGGCTGACCACTTTGGAAGCCGCAATGGCGGATCAGACGCGTTTGCGTGACGATGTACAGCAGATGCAACAGGCTTTGCAACAGGAACGGGCGCTGCTGGGTCTGGATCGTATCGAACAGCAGATCGACGCCGGTTGGCAGATCTGGCAGGGGACAGGAAATACCAAGACCTTAGTCGTGGCCTTGCAGAATGCGCAGCGGAGCCTGGCCAACGAACCGGGTGCCCCCGCCCAGGCGCTAAGACTGTCCATTGGCCGCGACCTGGTCGTCCTCAAATCACAGCAAGTCCTCGATCTGCGGTTGGCGGTTGAAAATATCGATATCGTGATCGCCAGCATTGATAAGTTGCCGCTGGTGCAGGACCGCCGTGTTCCTGCCGATAACGCGATAGATGCCAACCCGGCAGATGAACCACCCCTGCCAGCAACGCTGCTGGAGCGTGGCCGTCTGTTTGCGACCGCCATTGCCCAAGAGATCTGGCAGGCAATCCGCGGCATGATACGTGTGCAGCGTCTGGATCATGCGGAGGCCGGTCTCATCGCCCCGGAACAAAAGGTGTTTCTGCAACAAGGCTTGCGCCTGTTACTTTTGGACGCCCGACACGCCTTGATTATGCGCAATGCGGCGGTGTATCAGCAGACGCTGGGTCAGGCGCGTGCCTGGATGATGAAATATGCCGACACGGCCGATGCCCTGGTGAAGGATGATCTGGCAACGTTGCAAAAACTGATGGCGCTGAACGTTGATCCGGCAGCGATCAGTCTGGAAGAATCGCGTAAGGCACTGGTAGCGGCGCGTTCGGCACTCTCGGGCGAGCCTGTTGCTGCCGATGACGTAGCGCAGGAAGCTGCTTCACCGTCGACGGAGTCGGCGAAAGCCGAGGATGCAGGCAAAGCGCAGGACAGTGCGAAAGGGTCGGCACAATGAGACGGTGGCTGATCTGGGGGCTAGCGCTTGCCACCCTGGCGGTAGTGATTGCCAATCTTATGGCGCACAACAATGGGTACGCAATCATTGTGCTATCGACCTGGCGCATCGAAATGTCGCTGAATTTTCTCGTGCTGGCGATGGTGACTACATTGATCGCCGGTGCCGTATTGCTGAAACTTATTCAGGGCGTAGTACGCTTGCCGGCAAGCCTGGTGCGTTACCGGGTATTGCGCCGTCAGCGCAAGGGCGAGCAGGCCTTTCTCTCATCGCTGCGACTGCTGCTCGAGGGGCACTTTGAGGCATCGATCAAGGCGGCGGAGCGTGCCCGCAAGTTGGGCTTTGCGTCAGGTTATGCCGATCTCCTGGCGGCGCGTGCTGCGCAGGGGTTGGACGATGCGGATCGCGCGGCCGTGTGGTTAGGGCGCGTCGAATCCGATGACACGTCGCTGGTCGCTGCCCGCCTAGAGCAGGAGGCGGAGATGCTGGTCGCGCGTCGCCAATACGAACCTGCCCTGCAGGTCCTAGAGCTGGCAAAACGTCAAGCTCGGCCGCCTGCGAGTACGGCAGCCCTGCGATCTGAGTTGCGCGCCTTGCTGGGCACCGAGCGCTGGGAGGACGTGTTGGTCCAGGTGCGAGACTTGCGACCACGCGATGGGTTGTCGCAGACATTTCTGGCGAGCTGTCGTCGTCAGGCGCACTTGGGCAATCTGCGCCACTATCGCAGCGATCAGCAACGTTTCAGTATGTATCTCACCCAGATCCCCCATCAGGAGTGTGACGCCGATCTGCTGGATGCTGCGGATGCCATGCTGAGTCGCATGGTGGCAGATCCGTGGACGTCAAAGGCACGCGCGTTTATCGACGCACGCCGGGTTCGTTAGAGGGCAGAGAACCGTTTTACGGGTGGTTTCAGGCTAGCCAATTCTGGTGTGGCAGGAAATCGGTATACAGCGTCGCTTCGGGTGACCCGGCCTCTGGGTGCCAGTC
>NBNH01000035.1 GCA_004379115.1 Actinomycetales bacterium mxb001 | reverse complement strand
CGCCGAGCTTGTCGGCACCCGCGAGGGCCACGGCGTATCCGAGGAGGAAGGTGGTGATGGGGGCCGCCGGGCGATCGACGGCATGGGCGGCGTCGCGGGCGACGTCGAGGAGGAGTTGGACGTCGACCTCGGGGATCTCGATGTCGAACTCGGTCTGCAGGGCGTGGGTGGCGGCGGCCGTCCACTGGGTCAAGGAATCGCGGCTCATGCCCCCCATCCTGCCCCCTGACCGCCCCAGGGTGACTACGCGAGCTCTCACCGGCTTCGCGAAGCGTCCCTGGCCCGCAGGGGGAGGCGCTAGGTTGCGCGCGTGACCTCCGAGGCGACCGCGAGCCTTGCTCGCCTCGATCGGCTTCCGCGCTGGCCCTGGTCTCGCGGCCTGCTCGTCAACCTGGGTGGATCCTTCTTCTTCGCCTTCTTCGACATCGTCGTCATCGGTGCCGCGTTGCCGATCATCATCAAGCAATTCGGCGTCTCGCCACAGATGGGCGGATGGGCGATCACCGCTGGCCTTGTCGGACTCATCATCGGCAGTTTCATTGGCGCGTGGATTGCCTCGCATCGGTCGCGAGTCTTCGCGCTGCAAAGCGCGCTGTGGTGCTTCAGCCTCGGCATGCTCCTCAGTGTCTTCGCGCCAAATCTTGCATGGCTCATCGTGGCTCGCTTCATCGCGGGACTCGGCACCGGTGCCGATGTCGCCGTTGCTGTCACCTACGTCGCCGAGGTATCGCCCCAGCGGGCGCGCGGCCGCATCACCGGCTTCACGACGATCTGCGGCTACGTTGGAATCGCCATCGTGCCCTTCCTGGGCTTCTTCCTGGTCGACCTCGTCTCCTGGGGGTGGCGCCTCCTCTTCGCTTTCGGCGCACTGGGCGCCGTACTGATCGTGGTGACGAGGCGGCATATGCCACCGTCCCCTCGGCTCCTGGCCGAGCGAGGCGAAGACATCCAGTTGCAGGCGCTCGTCGAGCAGGCGGAAGATCGCGTGCGCGCACGGATTGGTGACCTCCCTCCCGTCGCACCCGCGGTGCCGATCGGCATCGTCCGGCGCCCGGCGGTCTGGGTGATCTCCATCTTCACGGTTGCGTGGGTCTTCTACTACTTCGGCAACTACGGGTGGCTTACCGTGGCGCCAACGATCTTCACCCAGAATGGCTTTGCGATCACCGAATCACTTGGCTACATCGCCTTCGCGAACTGTGGGCTCGTGGTCGGAGCAGTTGCGTCGTACTTCCTTGCCGAGCGCGTCGAGCGCAAGTGGCTGCTGACGGGGACTCTCGTCGTGTGGGCCATCGCCCTGATGGCCATCGGGGTGATCGGCACGTCATTGGCCATCAGCGTCCTTGGATTCGTCGCTTCGTTCACCATCGGCCTGACCATCCCCATCTTCTACGCCTTCACGTCCGAGCACTTCCCGTCACACTCGCGGCCCTGGGGCATGGCGTGGACCGACGGCCTGGGGCATGCGGGCGGCGCGATCGCGCCCTATGTCCTCATCGGTCTGGCGTTGCCCGGCGCCTTCGGAGCCATGGCCGTGTCAGGACTCGCTGCCGCGGTGGTGATCCTGTTCACCACGCGCACCCGCGGGCGAAGCCTCGAGGAGCTCACGGGGGGATAGCCCGGCCAGACACTTGACAGTCGCGTCAAGTTGACACTAGCGTCAAGTCATGGCCCCCGTGCTGAGGAGCCGGCTGGACCCGTCGGTCACGGCCGCGAACCGCGCCGCCATGCTCGAGTCCCTG
>NBNH01000034.1 GCA_004379115.1 Actinomycetales bacterium mxb001 | reverse complement strand
AGCCGGTGGCGTTCATCGGTTCGCAAAACACCTTCATCAACGAGTCCCCCAAGGCGATCCTCGAACTCGGTGTTCTCGCCCGTAACCCTGAGACGATCGATCGCGCCTTCGCCTACTTCGAGCAGGACTGGTCGACGGCAACCGAGACGCAGGCTTCCCCGAGCCCGGCGGCGAACTAGCGCATGGCCATCCGCCGCGTCGTCTTGCTGGGTGCAGCACTCGCGCTCGTTGCCTGCTCGGGTGCGCCTGCAGCGTTGCCCACTCCACCACCGCTGCAGGTCGAGCGCACGGGGATGATCACGCTCGAATCGATTCAGCCCGACGACGGCGTCGGTGCTGTCACGGATGTCATCGACAGCGCGACGAAATCCGTCGACATTGCCGTCTACCAGATGGATCCGAGCTACAGCCCGCTGATCGAGGCGCTCACGCGGGCAAAGGACCGTGGGGTCCGGGTGCGCATCCTGCTCTCCGGCACGATCTACCCGCCGGGGTCCACCAACGACAATCCTCGAGACGTGGAGATTCTTCGCGAGCAGGGCTTCGAGGCAGAGTTGAGCCGACCGGAGTTCAGCTTCTCGCACTGGAAGGTGCTCATCATCGATGCGGGCACCGACAACGGCCGAGCACTGATCTGTGACTTCAACCTCGAGGCCGGATACTTCGGCATCGACCCGCAGTACCCCAATGAGGGCGATACGCGCGGCATGGCCGTGCTCGATACCGATCCCCGCGACGTCGACATGATTGCGCGTACCTTCGATGCGGACTGGCCTCCCTACAAGCCGTGGCCCGCCAACGATCGACCCAATCTCGTCTGGTCTCCGAGCAACAGCACGTGCGACTCCAGCAGCTGTGCGTCCGCCTACCCGCTCGAACCGGTAGGCAACTCCCGAGACGTCATGCTGTCTCTCATCGGCAATTCACGAACCTCGCTGGACGTCTACGCGCAGGCACTTGCCGAGCCATCACAACTCCTGCAACCACTTATCGATGCGGCAAATCGCGGGGTGAAGGTGCGGATCGTCGGCAACGACGGCGGCATCAACACCGATGCCCTGGCCAAACTGAAGGACGCCGGTGCCGAGGTGGTGATCAACCCCACGGACCCGGGCGGCGACGGACGGGTCATGTACATCCACACCAAGACCATCGTCGCCGATGCCGGAACTCCTGAGGCCATCGCCTATGTCGGCTCTATCAATCCGTTCCTCGACGAATCCATCGACACCGAGCGGGAGCTCGGCGTCCTGCTCACCGATGCCACATCGATCGAGCGCATCCTGCTGATATTCGACCGTGATTTCGAATCTGGTCAGCGCGCATGAGTCCCACTCGACGCGAAGTCCTGACCTGGAGTGCGTGGGCAGCCGGCGGGATCGCGCTGTCGGCGTGCTCGACCGGCGGTGCCAAGCCAGTGCCCTCGCCTGACAACACCGGATCAGTCAACAGCGCCGAGTCGCTGGCCACGCTGGCGCTGTGGACCGCGCAACGTGGTGCCGATGCCGGCTCCTACGGCATCGGCGGCGCCCTGGTGGAGTCGGCCACCGGCCGAGTCCTGCAGACGATGCCCAACCGTGTCTTTCGCACACTGGCTGCCGGCGGGACATTCGTCGAGGATCCGACGGCGCACGGCGAACGTCAACTCATGTCGTGGTACCTCGCGCAGCGAGAGACCCTCTCTCTTCCTGACCCCGGTGAACTCACCGTCGTCACCACGTTGGATCCGTGCCTGATGTGTGCGAGTTCGCTCATGACGGTGGGCGTCAACGTGGGGGTTGTCGCGATCGACGACTACTCCGGCGTCAACTACGACTCGAGCGGATCGTTCGGTGACCTACCCGAACCTCTTCGATCGCAGGCGCGAGGCACTTTCGGCTACTACGCCGTGGGTGGGGGCCGAGCCTTCCAGGGAAGTTCGTCGATCGCCTACGCCAGCGAGCCCATCACCCAGTCGACACTCGATCAGTGCTCCAGCCTCTACACCTCATCGGCCGACGCCGTCCGCAGTGCGCGGCGTGCCAGCGATCCGGCTCCCTCGTCGCTACTCGATCCGGCGACCAATCCAGCCGCGATCGACGTGGTGCGTGCCTTTCAGGTGACCTGCCCGGAGGCCTTCACGATCAAGGTCCGCGATCCACGGCTACCCGACCGTCGTGTGTATGACGCCCTGGTCGACGTCGTCGGACGCAATCCGGGCCAGACCAATGCCGTCGCTTTCCTGGATCCCTTTGGCAACCTGGTCACCGCCCAGGCAGACCAACAGGAGGTCAACGCGCTCAGCACCGCTTTCGCCCTGTGCACCCGCGCCTACGCGCAGACGCGGTATGCCCTAGTCAACGCGAAGTCGACCTTGTCCATTGCGGAGCAGTCGCTGACAAACCCCAACTACGGCACCTTCGTCTTCCTACAGGCGCCTAATCCCTTCGAGCCCGCAGGCATGTTCGACATCGGTGCCTATGGGTCCACCCTGGCGGGCGCAGCGCTGCCCGCGATCCCCAGCGCTTTCCAGTACTTCGAGCTTCCGCCGGGAGTGACCGAGCTCCAACTGCAAGACGTGATCTACCCGCTTCCGCCCCTCTACTCAGAGGGCATCAAGATCTCGCCCCAACGAGTCGTGGGCGTGAGCTGATTGGGCGTGCGGGTGGCCTCATCAGCGCTACCCTCGCTCCATGGCTACCTACACCTGCCCCAAGTGCAACATGTCCGTGGTGACCACGTGTGGTCACTGCTCCGCCGATCTCGTCGACGACGTCCTGGTGCTCGATTCGGGCGCAGAGGTACGCATCGCCCAGTGCCCGGATGGCCACGGCAAGATCAAGTCGCCGCTGTGCTGCGGCAGTGACATGGCCTGCGCCGTCTAGAGATTCACTGCGATCTACACCCACATAACGTGGGTGGTGGGGGCGCGCCCGAAGGGATTCGAACCCCTAACCTTCTGATCCGTAGTCAGATGCTCTATCCGTTGAGCTACGGGCGCCGTGCGGGGACTGAGTCTAGCCAGGCAGGGCTTCGCGAGCCGATCCGGGCCGGGCGTATCGGACATCCCCGGCGCTCGGCGAGCGATCGGCGACGACCTCCTCCAGACTGATCGTATGTCTGACCACCAATCTCGCTCGCTCACCCGCCGCGACGCCCTGCGCGGCGCCGCCGCACTGTGCGGGCTCAGCCTGCTCTCCCTCGGTATCTCCGAAGCTCAGGCGGCAGCCCCCGCGCAGACCGGAGTCACCCTGCTCCCCGATGGCCGCGTCCAGGTCACCCCGAGTCGCGTCGCCGCGCTCAAGAAGGTCGGTGGCGTCATCTCGCTGCCGCCGGTCAAGGGCATCCCCGCGGCTCTGCGCCGCACCGGCCGCTCCACCTACGTTGCTGTCTCCCTGCGCTGCCCGCACGCGGGGGCGATGACGACGCCGCAGCCAACGGGGTTCTTCTGCAGCGCTCACGGCTCCCGATTCAACGAGTCCGGTGTCGTGACCCAGGGCCCCGCGACGTCGAATCTGCCCAAGCTCCCGGTCACCCGCTCAGGCAGCAACATCATCGTCGGCTGACGCGCGAACGGGGCCGCCGGATACGACGGCCCCGTTCAGACGCGGAGGCGGAGGGATTTGAACCCTCGATGGGCTTTTAGGCCCAAACCCGCTTAGCAGGCGGGCGCCATAGACCGGACTAGGCGACGCCTCCTCGGGGGCAGTGCCCCCTTTGTAGCCGGGTCAGGTTACCCGGTGCGACCCGGACACGGCACACTGATGTCGCGTGAGCGCCGATTCGCCCAGTACGTCGACCCTCGTCATCGATTGCGGTGGCGGGGGCATCAAGGCCACCGTCATCGACGAGACCGGCACGATGCGCGCGCAGCCGGAGCGCGTGCCGACCCCGTATCCGCTGACAACCAAACTTTTCGTCAAGACTCTGGTCGACCTGAGCAAGCGCATGCCGACGGCCACGCATGCCACCGTGGGGCTCCCAGGCATGATCCGGCACGGCGTCGTCGTCGCCACCCCCCACTACGTCACGGTGCGTGGACCACGCACGCGCATTGATCCTGACCTCGTCAAGCAGTGGAACGGCTTCGATGCGCGTGAGGCCCTTCGCGAGGCATGGGGCATTCCCGTGCTCGTGCTCAATGATGCGGAGGTGCACGGCGCTGGTGTTGTGGCCGGCAAGGGACTCGAACTCGTCCTCACGCTCGGCACCGGTCTCGGCTGCGCCCTCTTCGATGGCGGTCGACTGGCTCCGCACCTGGAACTCTCGCAAGCGCCGGTGCGCTGGGGTCTGTCCTACGACACCTACATCGGCGAGCACGAGCGGCGGCGACTGGGCGACAGCCTGTGGTCGCGACGGGTGGTTCGCTGCATCGACGGCCTGCGACCGATGTTCCTCTGGGACCGGCTCTACCTCGGCGGGGGTAACTCCCGGCACATCACGCCGTCGCAGATCGCCAAACTGGGCGACGACACCGTGATCGTTCCCAACGCTGCCGCCCTCGTCGGCGGTGCACGCGCCTGGCAGCTGACGGTCGACTAAGAGCGCAGGATCGGGCGCGTCAGGCAGGTCGGCCCACCCTCACCCTTGGTGATCTCGCTCGCGGCGTAGACGTGCACCTCGCAGCCATGGTCTGTGAGTGCTTGCGCCGTCGCGTCATTGCCCGAGGCCAGCACCACCACGCCCGGGGCGACCGCCAGCACATTGCCGCCCAGCGTGAGCCAGTCCTCCTCGGGAACGCTGAGCAACTCCACCCCACGACGACGCAGTTCTTCGAGCATCGCGACGGGTGCGAGACGCTCGTACACGACCGCGAGATCGTCACGGACCGGCGACACCACCGACATCAGGTGCAAGCACCACTCGGGGCCCTGGTCGTGCGGCACGTCGTACACCTCGACCGCGATGTCGCGCTCCGCGAGCAGCGTGCGCAGTTGATGAACCGCCTCGGCGTTCGTCCGGTAGCTGCGACCGATGGCGAGCGTCGAGTCATCGAGCCAAAACATGTCGCCGCCGTCCGCCGTCGCAGACCCATCGAGGCGCCCGACGATCGGCACTCCAGCGTTCGCGAGGTCGGCGCAGAGTCGTTCGGGCTCCCCCACGCGCACCGGTTTCGCTGCGCGCAGCTGCACGACACCATCGGAGATGACAAAGGCGGGGTCGTAGACGAAGCAGGAGTCAGGAAGTCCTTCGAGTGCCGGCAGGCGCACGACCTCGCAGCCCAGGCGCTCGAGCAGGGCGACGAACTCGGCGTGCTGCTGCAGGAGGACGTCGACATTGAGCGGCTGACCCCAGTGGGCGGCGGCAAAGTTCGATGCGGGCGCGGGCGGCCGGACAGCGACCCGCCGCAGCGGAGCCACCATCGACGTGACGCCGTAGTCCATGAGCCCTCCTTGAGCAGGTAGGAAACCTATCGCTGCATGCGCCTGAGCAACTGCGTAATGCGCACCTGGTTGTAGCGCAGCACGAGAAAGAAGACCATGTTGCCAACCCCGACGATGAGGAACCAGATGACCATGGCCCACCACGGGTTCCACAAGACGAGGGGAATGAAGGTGAAAGCTGAGAGGAAGTGCACCCATTCGCCTCGGCGCACTTCAACCAGATAGGCCTCCAGGCTGGCCGCATCGATGCCGTAGAGCGATGCCTTGCTCTCACCGCCCATCCACGAGCCGCCTTCCGGCAGCCACTTGGCAAACCAGGGGATCCCGATGCGGCGATACCGGCGCACCGTGTCGAAACGAATGAGCTTCAGCGGGCCGATGTCGCGCGCGAACCAGCGATCAGGGCAGCGCGGGGCGATGAAACCGATCGTGAGCGCCATGGCAACGAGCACGAGAAAGTCGACAAGCAGCAACACCGCCGCCGAACCCGTGTCCATGACCTCTCCCGCCCTCCCGGGTGATGCTACGGAAGCTCGCGGAGCGAGCGCTGCCACCTTCGGGTTTGTACCCATGGAGGTGAAAGCGCTACGTGAGCGGAGGGAGTGGGATTTGAACCCACGGAGACGGGTTACGCCTCAACGGTTTTCAAGACCGTCGCCTTCGGCCGCTCGGCCATCCCTCCTTGCCACTCCCCGGGGGCAGCAGCGTCAGCACCCTATCGACCACTCGGCCTACGGCTGATCAGCCGGGTTTAGCCACTCGATCACGGACTCGTTGACCGAGATCACGGCCCACGTGCCACGGTCGTCGGCTGTCGTGAGCCGATAGGCGGGAAGGATGAGCAGGGTGCCGTCGGGCTGCCAATACTGCGCCAGCGTGGGCTCGGCCCCGGTCACCGTGATCGGGTCCCACCACACCTGCACCTTGGCGGGATCACCCTCGGGCACGTCAGGGGTCGCAGCAGGCTCACTCGAGACCGCTGCATCGCTAGACGCGACGCCGCGCGACTCCGCCATCGGCATGACGCCGCCATAATCGAGAGGGGTCGGACCGAACGCCGAGAACTTCGGATCCTGTGACCGCTGCACGGCCGTGTACGCACCGACGGTTGGATACGCCGGCATGGGCTCCAGCCCCGCCGCGAATCCGCTGGCCCACAGGACGTCCTTGTTATCGAAGGTGAAGTTCCAGCTCAACTGGGTTCGATTGCCCTCAACGCGCTGCCAGGCGGTCGCCCACGTCGTAAAACCGTCGGTCCCGGCCTCCCACTCGATGTCGATACCGGCAGCGGGATCCTCGGTGACGCCGACCGAAGCAAGGAGCTTGCGCGCAGCACGTACGGCGTCCTGCTCGCTCATGGCGTTCTTCTCCGGCTCACATGCCGACGCATCAGGAGAAGCCCCACTCACTGCGCCGTTCGACTCCGCGGGCACGGGCTCGGGCAGCGGGGTCACGCCACAATTCCACGGGTTCTTTGTCGGGTCGGAATACGACCACGTCACCATCGCGTCGCTGTAGACCCAGACGGTGGGTGTCGTGCCATCACTCGAACCGACGACGATGGCGCCATACTCATCGCGCGGCTCACCCTTGATGCCAAAGGCCTTCGCGAGTTGCTCCGCGAGAGCTGTCGTATCCACACCCTTGGAGACGAGTCGATAGCCAATCCCGGTGCCCGAGTCATTGGACAGCGACGGATCGGGTGTGAACGTTGAACCCCACCCGGGCCAGATGGCCATCTTGGCGTCGGCGGGTTGGGCCGACATCGCTTCCGGTGCGCCCAGAGGTGCGGCGCCGGGTGCGCCCCCCTGACCGCCGACCGCTGCCATCTGCGGGGAGTTGGGAGCGGCCCCGATGACCGGCATCGCATCGTCGGCGACCGGCGCAGCGGCCGTGACCGCGTCAGTTGACGGCGCAGTGACGCGACCGACTGCCGCGCCCGCGACAGCGGTGCCAGCCAGCAGGCAGATGCCAGCGGCGACCGCGCCCACGACGTAGACCGTGCGCCGACGACGCAGCGGGACGACATTGGTCTGCGGCTGCGCGAGCACCTTGGCGCGGATCGCGGCGATATCGGGATCGGGCGCCGATGCGGCGGGGTCGACAGCGGCGAGCCGCTCCTGCGGGTCCTGCGGATCCTGATCGGTCATGGTGGACACCTCCACCCTGCCTATGTCAGGAGACAGCCGTTTCTTGCATCTCGGCGGCAGAAAGTTCCTCGGTCAGGCGGGCGCGAGCGCGAGAGAGGGCGGCGGCCGCCCCACCCGCGCTGATGCCGAGCGCGGTAGCCAGTGCCTCGCCGGTGAGGCCTTCCCAGGCGGCCAGGCGCAGGACCTCGCGATCGCGCGCCGACAGCTGCCGCCACGCGGCGGCCAGGACGGCGTCGTCGCACACGAGAACCGCCGGGTCGCTCTCATCGACGGCATCGAGTTCACCGAGATCGGCCACGGGGACATCGGTACGCCGACGCCGCTGATTGGCCAGCACGCGACGAGCCACGGCGTACAGCCACGGCAGCGGATCCGTCACCGGAATATCGGCGCGCTTCTCCCAGGCGATGAGGAAGACATCGGCGGTGAGGTCATCGGCCGCAGCGGCTGGATCGGCCGCGTGCGTGAGGCGTCGATAGAGATAGCGGCGTACGGCCACCGCGTAGGAATCGAAGAGCGATTCCAGGCTCACCTCGGGCACGACGCCTCCTCAGGGCCAGTCTGCCCCCTGGGACGCGCGCGGGACCCACTCGGATCCCGTTCTTCAGTCAAATCCCAGGCGGGAGGCGTCCTCGGGTACGTCGATGTCGTCACAGGCACCCCACGCATCGATGATCGACACCACGGTGAGCGGTCGCAGTCCATCGAGGACCGCGCGTACCGAGGCATTGGCACCGTCACCGAAGGTGGCGAGGACTTCGCGCAGGTGAGTTGCCGCGTACACGGCCGTGAGCGGCTGCTCGCGGCCAGCAGCGTCGACCACGGTGGCGACGGCTCCGTCGTCGATCACGGTGAGTAGCGCAGGCACCGCATCGGCACCACGCGGTGCGTCACCGGCGAGTACGGCGACGTGAGTGGCATCAACGGGAACGGCGGCCATGCCGGCGATGAGTGCGGCGCACGGACCTCCGCCCACGGGCGACTCGCGTACCCAGGTGACCTCGTGAGCGAGAGCACGCTGGGGACCGACGACGATCACCGGCTCGGCCACGCGTGCCGCGCCCTCGACAGTCACGTCGAGCAGCGTGCGTCCATCGGCGCCCACCAGGTCGAGCTTGTCGGCCCCGAAGCGCCGCGACTCCCCTCCCGCGATGACGATCGCGGCTACGGAGCCCACTCCGGCTTCCTCTTCTCCAGGAAGGCCGTCATGCCCTCTCGCGCCTCGGCCGACGTGAAGAGCCCTGCCGACATCTCAGCGGTCCATGCGAATGCTTCGTCGCGCGTCATCTCCGGAACTCGACGCAGCAACGACTTGGTGTTGCGCATTGCCTCGGGACCACCGAGCAGCAGCGCATCGACGTACCGCTGCACGGCAGCATCGAGCGCCTCCGGTTCAGCGACAGCCGTGACCAGGCCGGCGGCGAGTACGCGGTCGGCGGTGACTCGATCGCCGGTCAGCAGGAGTTCTTGCGCATCTCGCCGGTGCATCACCTGCAGGCAGACGACCGAGATGATCGCGGGTGCGACGCCGACGCGGACCTCGGAGAACGCGAATCTGGCGTCACTGGATGCCACCGCGACGTCGCACGCGGCGACCAGGCCGTTGCCACCACCAGCGACGTGTCCCTGGACACGGGCGATGAGCGGCTTGGGGTGGTCGAGCATCGCGGTTAGCAGGTCGACCAGGCCCGAGGTGCCGCCTGCCGCGAACCCGCCCTCGGCCGCGGCGACCGCCCCGGCGAGATCGGCGCCGGAGCAAAACGTCGATCCGCTGCCAGTGATGACCACCACGCGGATCGCGTCATCCTGTGCGGTAGCGCGCAGGTGGTCGACCATGAGCTGCATGGCTCCGGCATCCAGGCGGTTCTTGGCGTCGGGACGGTTGAGCGTGATGGTGGCAACCGGTCCGTCGATGGCGCAGGTGACCGCCTCGTCGCTCACTTCTTGCCCATGCCTTCCAGCATCGTGATCACGCGGAGCATCACCTCGTCAGCCCCGCCGCCGATGGACATCAGCCGTGAGTCGCGGAAGTAGCGCGCTACCCACATCTCCTCGGCGTATCCCATGCCGCCGTGGTACTGCACACACGTGTCGGCCACCTCTCGGGTCATGCGTCCGGTCTTGAGTTTGGCGACGGTCGCCTCGCGAGTCACATCGTGACCGGCCAGGTAGCGGTCTGCCGCGTGCTGGAGGAATCCATCGATCAGGTCGACGTCGGCATACAGCTCAGCCAGCCGGTACTGCAGGTGCTGATTGGCCAGCAGCGGCTTCCCGAACGCCACGCGCTGCTGCAGGTAGTCCTTCGTGCGATCCAGTGCCTTGCGAGCGCCGGCCAGGGCGATGTAGGCGCCGACCAGCCTCTCGTCCTGGAACTGCGCCATCTGCTGCTGGAAGCCGCGGCCCTCCTCACCGATGGTGTTGGTGACGGGGACGCGCACCTCATCGAGCACGATCTCGGCCGTGTCGCTTGACCGGTTGCCCATTTTCTCGATTTTGCGGCCGACGCTGAAGCCTGGCGTGGTCGTCGGCACGATGATGAGGCTCATGCCGTGGTAATCCCCCGGCTGCGAATCATCGGTGCGCGCGAGCAGGCACAGCCAGTCGGCTTGCGTGCCATTGGTAATCCACATCTTGCGGCCGGTGATGACCCAGTCGTCACCGTCGCGCACCGCGCGCGTGCGGATGCCCGCGACATCCGAACCGGCATCGGGCTCGCTGACGGCGATGGAGCACACCATGTCGCCGCGCAGCGTGGGTTCGAGGTAGGTGCGCTTGAGCTCATCCGAGCCGTATCTCGCAAGTGCCGGTGTCGCCATCGACGTCTCCACGGCAATGGCCATGGGCACGCCAGCGCAGTCGATGCGGCCGAGTTCCTGGGCGAGGACGTAGGTGAACGAGTGGTCGGCACCACCGCCCCCGAACTCCGGGTCGTACTCCAGGCCGAGCGCGCCGATCTCGCCGAGCTTGGGGAAGAGCTCGTGCGCGGGGAAGATCCCGGCCTCCTCCCACTCATCGACGTAGGGGTTGATCTCCTCGTCGACGAGTCGGCGAACCGACTTGCGGAAGTGCTCGTGCTCCTCGGTGAACTGCATCTCATCCCTTCCTAACCGGCGTAAGGCCGAGCGATCCGGCCCACAGTGCTGTCAGCGTTGCCACGGCCACGTCTTCATCGTGTGACTCGCCGCGTCCAAACCAGTGGCGTGCGAAACCCTCGACCATCGCGCAGAGCGCGGCCGCGGCGGCGTGGGCATCCAGGTCAGTGCGCGCTATCCCTTCGTCCTGCAGATGGCGCAGGGTGGCTGCGACGCGATCCACGTGCGCGCGTCGCAGCCCCGTGAGCACCGCACGAAAGGACTCATCGGTCGTCGCGGCCTGCTCCACGACTTCCAAGAGGCGCGCATTGGCGCGATAGGCGTCCAGATAGGAGCGGTTCGCCCGTTCGATACGCGACACCGGATCGGTGTCCATCGGCGCACTCAACGACGCATAGAGATCGCCGACGAGTGAGTCGACCACCGCCATGAGCACGGCCTCCTTGGTGGAGAACCACGTGTAGACCGTGCCATGGCTCACCCCCGCGGCCTCCGCGAGGTCTCCCATGCGCGTGCCGTCGTAGCCGCGCTCCTCGAAGACACCACGGGCTGCACTGATCAGCGCATCGCGCGTGCGTCGACCGCGGTCGGTGACGGGTACTGCGCTCATGACAGGACTACCGAGTCAGCGGGCACGATCTCGCGCGGGATCGCCACGATGCGGGCGCGCAGATGCTCACCGAGGCCCTTGGCCTGGGGATCGCTTCGCGCGTTCTCCGCGACCCCGCGCCCGAGGATGCCGTGGATGACGACATTGACCGCGTGCAGATTAGGCAGCGGGTGCACGTCAATGGACAGCAGTGCTGCCTCCGGTAGGAGGTCGCGCACGCGGTCGGGGGTGAGGAAGTCGACGAGCCAGGCATAGGCCTCATCACGTCGCGGAAGTGCCGCGGGAATCCAGACACCGACGTTGGCTGCACCGCCCTTATCACCGCTCCGCGCGCCCGCGATGGTGCCGAGCGGGAGGTCGACCGTGTCTCCAGACGGGGGAACCGAAGGCACCTGTGCTGCCAGGTCAAGGAGCGTCGATGTCTCGCTGCGCAGGTGCGTCGGTACCGCCACAGGTTCACCGTCGACGGTCACCGTGACCGGCACGCAGGCGCGCTCGACCGTTGTCGGCCAGTACACGCCATAGGGCGCGCCCTCTCCGGGAGGTGCTGTCGGGAACATGCCGGGATAGGACGCGAGCGCCGACTCCACGACCGCGGTCGTGAAAGGCTTCGCAACAGCCTTGGGATCGGTGTCGCGCACGGTGATGCGCAAGGTCGACTGAGCCTGATCCGTCGTGCGCGGATCGGTGTAGGCCGTGGGAGCCCAGTCGATGTCGAGTTCGCGCACCGCCAGTGACGAACGCTGTGCGCGCGTCGCGGAGCTGACGCCTGGCTCGAGTGCCTGCTCGAGCGACAGGCCGGTGATGGTGCGCAGAGCAAGATCGGCCTTGGCCTGGGCATCCAGGCCCGTCATGACCAGCGTCATGGAATTGCGAAAGCCGCCGAGGTAGTTGGCCGCCACCTTGAGGCGATCCGGCGCGCTCTCGCCGCGCACCTCCGAGATGCGCACCCGGTCAGGTCCTTCCTGGGCGAGTCGAATGGTGTCGAACCTCGCCGTCGCGTCGGGATTGGCGTAGGCGCGGCCACCGATCTCGTAGAGCAACTGCGCAGTGACGGTGCCGACCGAGATCGCACCACCGGTATCGGGATGCTTGGTAATGATGCTCGACCCGTCCTCTGCCACCTCCGCGATCGGAAATCCCGGGTGAAGCAGGTCGAGGCCCTGGAAGAACGAGTAGTTGCCGCCCGTCACCTGCGCGCCGCACTCGATGGCGTGGCCCGCGACGATCGCGCCGGCGAATCGATCGAGAGCGGATGCGTCGCCATCCGCCGCATCGGCATACGACCAGCCATGCCACCACGCAGCAGGTCCAACGACAAGTGAGGCGTCGGTGACGCGGCCGGTGATGACGACATCGGCTCCGGCAGCGAGTGCGGCAGTGATCGGCTCGCCCCCGAGATAGGCGTTGGCCGTGAGGAAGTGAACTCCGTCGGGCAACTCGCGAGTGTCGAGATTGCGCCACTCCTCATCGAGCTCGCCCATCCGCGGCATCAGATCGTCACCCGTGACGACGGCAACACTCACCGGGCCGATGCCCAGGCGCTCGGTGAGCTCGCGCAGTGCATCAGCGCATCCCTGTGGGTCAAGGCCCCCCGCATTGCTGACAACGCGGATTCCCTTGTCACGGCAGGTGCCGAGAACCTGCTCCATCTGCGTCAGGAACGTGCGCGCGTAGCCAGCGCCCGGACCGTGCTTCATACGCTGGCGCGCCAGGATCAGCATGGTGAGCTCCGCCAGCCAGTCGCCAGTCAGCACGTCGATGGGGCCGCCGTCGACCATCTCGCGCGCGGCACTCAGCCGATCACCGAAGAAGCCACTGCAGTTCGCGATGACGACCGGTCGGGTCATTCGGTCTCCTGGGCGACTTCGAGGACGGCCACGACAGCGTGCGCGTCGACCGACTGACCGGGCTCGACGAGCACTTCCGTGACTACCCCATCACTGTCGGCCGTGATGCGGTGCTCCATCTTCATCGCCTCGAGCACGACGAGGGTTTGCCCGGCGGTTACCCGGTCACCGACGGTCACCTCGACCAGCGTGACGGTGCCCGGCACGGGGGTCGAGGGCCCGCGCGCACCGGCCTGCGCCTCGCGATCAGCGAAGCGCGGTTGCTCACGCCACTGAGTCGACCACAGGGGGTCATCCACGCAGATCAGGTCGTCGTAGCGTGAGATGCGGCAGGGCGCCTCGACACCGCCCACGGTCACGAACGCGGTGCCCCCTCGAGTGCGCACACCGATCGCGCCCAGGTCGCGCGGCTCGTCGGCGTAGGGATTGGCTTCGCCATCGAGTACGCCGGCCACGACTCCGTCGCGCGAGCGCTGATAGGCGAGTACGCGTGCATCGCCACCCAGTCGCTCGAGGCCGATGAGTTCGCGGACGGCTGGCACGTTGCGCCACCCGGGGGCAACGCCATCGCGGGTCGGCGTCGCCTCCGCCAGGACGGCGACGGAATGCCGGTCGAGCACGATGCCCGGGACCGCGGCGTCGAGTGTCGCCGGTTCCTCGTCGAGGAAGGCGGTTGTCGTATCGCCCACGATGAAGCGCCCTGACTCGAGGATCGCCACCAGGGAGTCCCTGTTGGTGATGAGTCCGTGCACCGTGGCTCCGCGGAGCGCAAGCGCCAGTGATTGCGTTGCCGTCTGGCGATCAGCGGCGTGGGCGATGATCTTCGCCAGCATGGGGTCGTAGTACGCCGAGACCTCCGAGCCCGACTCGACGCCGCTATCGACGCGCACGTCCTGGGGCACGGCGAAAGCGTGGAGTATGCCGGTGTTGGGCAGGTATCCGCGTGCCGGATCCTCGGCGTACAGACGCACCTCGATGGCGTGTCCGCACGGAACGATCTCGTCCTGCGAGCGGGGCAGAGCCTCGCCGCGCGCCACGCGAATCTGCCACTCCACGAGGTCGATGCCGGTGACCATCTCGGTGACCGGGTGCTCCACCTGCAGCCGCGTGTTCATCTCGAGGAAGTAGAAGGTCTGATCGGCACCCTCACCCGCCACGATGAACTCGACGGTGCCAGCCCCGACGTAGCCGATGCTGCTGGCAAGAGAGACGGCCGCGTCGTACATCGGCTGCGCGAGATGGGAAGCGAGGCCGGGTGACGGGGATTCCTCCACGATCTTCTGGTGACGACGTTGGATCGAGCACTCGCGCTCGCCCAGGTGCACGACGTTGCCGTGCATGTCACCGAAGACCTGCACCTCGACATGGCGTGACCGCGTCAGATAGCGCTCGAGGAAGACGGTGGGATCACCGAAGGACGCCTGCGCCTCGCGCCGCGCAGAGGCCAGGGCATCCGCCAGTTCTGGCGCCGACTCGACGATGCGCATGCCCTTGCCACCGCCGCCCGCGGACGCCTTCACCATGAGCGGGTAGCCGACCTCCTCGGCCAGGCGAGCGACCGACCCGTCGTCGATGCCGTCCGGGAGCTCCGCGCCGGGCACGAGGGGCACGCCTGCTGCGGCGGCAAGCCGCTTGGCCTCCACCTTCAAGGCCATCGCGCGAATGGAATCAGGCGTGGGACCGATCCACGTGTAACCCGCGGCGGTGACCGCTTCAGCGAACGCCGGGTTCTCGGAGAGGAAGCCATACCCGGGATGCACGGCGTCGGCACCGGATCGGCGTACGGCCTCGAGGATCTGGTCGACATCGAGGTAGGTCTCGGCACTCGTCGAACCGCGCAACGCGATCGCCATATCGGCATCGCGCACGAAGGGTGCATCGGCATCGGGCTCGGAGTAGACCGCGACGGTCTGAATGCCCATGGCGCGTGCGGTGCGAAACACACGGCGGGCGATCTCGCCGCGATTGGCCACCAGGATGCGTCGCACGGCGATCACATCCGAAAGACGCCGTAGGACTCGGCGCCGGTGATCGGGGCTGAATGCACAGCCGAGAGGGACAGGGTCAGTGCCGTGCGAGTGTCACGCGGATCGATGATGCCGTCATCCCACAGGCGACCGGTGGCGAAGAGCGCGGTGGACTGGCTCTCGACCTGCTGCTCGAACGCGTCGCGCATCGGGGCGAAGGCCGCCTCGTCGAACTCGATGCCCATGCTCTCGGCCTTCTGGCGCGCCACGATCGTGAGAACGCCGGCGAGCTGCTTGGGCCCCATCACCGCGATGCGGTGGTTGGGCCAGGAGAAGACGAAACGCGGGTCGTACGCGCGGCCCGACATGCCGTAGTTGCCCGCGCCGTAGGACGCTCCCATCATCAGCGTCAGGTGCGGCACCGTGGAGTTGGAGACCGCGTTGATGAGCTTGGCACCGTCCTTGATGATGCCGCCCTGCTCGTAGCGGGTGCCGACCATGAATCCGGTGATGTTCTGCGCGAAGAGGATGGGCACACCCATGCGGTTGCAGAGCTGGATGAATTGCGCGCCCTTCTCGCTCTCCTCGCTGAAGAGAATGCCGTTGTTGGCGAGCACGCCGACGGGGTAGCCGCCGATGTGGCCCCAGCCGGTGACGAGCGTGGAGCCGTAGAGCGCCTTGAACTCCTCGAACTCGCTGCCATCGAGGATGCGGGCCAGCACCTCGCGTGCTTCGAAGGGCTGGCGCACGTCGGCGCTCGGGATGCCGAGCAGGTCGTCGGGGTCGTAGAGCGGATCCACCGGCGCGCGATCGGGGCCGGGGCCGGCCTTTCGCCAGCGCAGGTGCTCCACGATCTGCCGGCCGATGCGCAGGGCATCGGGCTCGTCGAGGGCGAGGTAGTCGGCCAGGCCCGAGGTGCGCGCGTGCATCTCCGCGCCACCGAGCTCCTCCTCGTCGGCGTCCTCGTCGATGGCCATCTTCACCAGCGGCGGTCCGCCGAGGTAGACGCGCGCGGCGTCCTTCTGCAGGACCACGTAATCGCTCATGCCGGGCACGTAGGCGCCACCCGCGGTGCTGCTGCCGAAGACCAGCGTGACGGTGGGGATCCCCATGGCCGACAGTTGCGTGAGGTTCTTGAAGCTCGCGCCACCGGGCACGAAGATCTCGGCCTGCTTGGGCAGGTCGGCGCCGCCGGACTCGGTGAGGCTGACAAGCGGAAGTCGATTGAGTCGCGCGATCTCCATCGCGCGCAGTCCCTTGGCCACCGATGTCGGACCCTGCGAACCACCCTTAACCGTGGGGTCGTTCGCGACGACCATGCACTCGGTGCCGTGTACCCGACCGATACCGGTGACGACTCCGCCACCGAGCGGGTCGTCGGTGCCCCAGCCCGCGAGCGGGCTCAGTTCGAGAAACGGAGAGTCACGGTCGAGGAGCAGGTTGATGCGCTCGCGCGGCAGCAACTTGCCGCGGCCGCGGTGACGCGCGACCGTCTTGGCGTTCTTCTCGGCGTCGTTGCTGCCGCCGCCGGCGATGACCTTGGCGAGCAGGCCGTCGATCTCGGCCAGGGACTCGAGCATGGCGGCGCGGTTCGCGGCCGTGACCGACGGGTCCAGCCGGCTCCTCAGCACGGGGGCCATGACTTGACGCTAGTGTCAACTTGACGCGACTGTCAAGTGTCT
>NBNH01000248.1 GCA_004379115.1 Actinomycetales bacterium mxb001 | reverse complement strand
CGAGATCCAGGACCTCGACACGCTCAATGCGGACTACGGATTCGACTACGGCGGGGCCGTGATCGCCGCGACCGCGCGGTCGTTCCGCTCTGCCCTGCCGGAGCGGGCCATCGTGTCGCGATGGGAGGGAGACACGTTCCTGGCCGTGATGACGGGTCACTGCCCCGATCGCGAGAGCGTGCAGCGCCAGGTGATCGACAACCTAGCCACGAGCGGAGTCGCCCTCGGCAAGAAACCCGTGGCCGTGACGGTGAGCGGAGCCAGCGGCAACCCGCGGCAGACGACGCTGGAGGCACTGATCGCGGAGGCCAGTCCTTCGGCGCCTTCTCGCGACTAGCGACCTAGGCCCCCGCCGCCGCCTTCAGCGCATCGGCCCGATTGGCGACCTCCCACGTGAATCCGGGCAGGTCGCGCCCGAAGTGGCCGTAGGCCGCGGTGGGGCGGTAGACCGGGCGCAGGAGATCGAGGTCGCGAATGATCGCTGCCGGGCGCAGGTCGAAAACCTCGAGCACGGCAGCCTGGATGCGCTCATCGGGCAGCACGCCGGTGCCGAACGTCTGCACGAAGAGGCCCACCGGGTGCGCCTTGCCGATCGCGTAGGCGACCTGCACCTCGCAGCGCTTGGCGAGGCCGGCTGCCACGACGTTCTTGGCAACCCACCGCATGGCGTAGGCGGCCGAGCGATCGACCTTCGACGGGTCCTTGCCGGAGAAGGCGCCGCCACCGTGACGTGCCATACCGCCGTAGGTATCGACGATGATCTTGCGTCCCGTCAGACCCGCGTCGCCCATGGGACCGCCGACCTCGAAACGTCCCGTGGGGTTGACCAGGAGACGGTATCCATCGCTGGAGAGTTCGATCTGCTCGAGTACCGGATCGACCACGTGCTTGCGCACCTCGGGCGCGAGTTGATTGGCCAGATCGACGTCCGCAGCATGCTGGCTGGACACGACGACCGTGTCGATGCGCACCGGCTGATCGTTCTCGTCGTACTCGATGGTGACCTGGGTCTTGCCGTCCGGACGCAGGTAGGGAAGGCGACCGTCCTTGCGCACGGCCGTCAATTGCTCGGCCAGACGGTGGGCCAACTGGATCGGCAGGGGCATCAAGCTCGGAGTCTCGTCGGTCGCGTATCCGAACATCAGGCCCTGATCGCCGGCCCCCTGGCGATCGAGCGGATCGCCGCTGTGCCCCTCACGTTCCTCGATCGCATCGTTGACGCCCTGGGCGATATCGGGTGACTGCGCACCGATCGACACGGAGATGCCGCAGGAGTTGCCGTCAAACCCTTTCTCGGACGAGTCGTAGCCGATGTCCTTGACCACGTCGCGGACGATGCCCATGACATCGGCGAAACCCTCGGTCGTCACCTCCCCGGCGACGTGGACCTGGCCCGTTGTCAAGAGT
>NBNH01000247.1 GCA_004379115.1 Actinomycetales bacterium mxb001 | reverse complement strand
CGAGATCCAGGACCTCGACACGCTCAATGCGGACTACGGATTCGACTACGGCGGGGCCGTGATCGCCGCGACCGCGCGGTCGTTCCGCTCTGCCCTGCCGGAGCGGGCCATCGTGTCACGATGGGAGGGAGACACGTTCCTGGCCGTGATGACGGGTCACTGCCCCGATCGCGAGAGCGTGCAGCGCCAGGTGATCGACAACCTGGCCACGAGCGGTGTCGCCCTCGGCAAGAAACCCGTGACCGTGAAGGTGAGCGGAGCCAGCGGCAATCCGCGGCAGACGACGCTGGAGGCACTGATCGCGGAAGCCAGCCCTTCGGCGCCCTCTCGCGGCTGAGCGCCTAGAGGCCAGCCGCCGCCTTCAGTGCATCGGACCGATTGGCGACCTCCCACGTGAACCCGGGCAAGTCGCGCCCGAAGTGGCCGTAGGCCGCGGTGGGGCGGTAGACCGGGCGCAGCAGATCAAGGTCGCGAATGATCGCTGCCGGGCGCAGGTCGAAGACCTCGAGCACCGCAGCCTGGATGCGCTCATCGGGCAGCACGCCGGTGCCGAAGGTCTGCACGAAGAGGCCCACCGGGTGCGCCTTGCCGATCGCGTAGGCGACCTGCACCTCGCAGCGCTTGGCAAGGCCGGCCGCCACGACGTTCTTGGCAACCCAACGCATGGCGTAGGCGGCCGAGCGATCGACCTTCGACGGGTCCTTGCCGGAGAACGCGCCGCCACCGTGACGAGCCATGCCGCCGTAGGTATCGACGATGATCTTGCGGCCAGTCAGGCCGGCATCGCCCATGGGACCGCCGACCTCGAAGCGTCCCGTGGGGTTGACCAGGAGACGGTAGCCATCGCTGGAGAGTTCGATCTGCTCGAGTACCGGATCGACGACGTGCTTGCGCACCTCGGGCGCGAGTTGATTGGCCAGATCGACATCCGCAGCATGCTGGCTGGACACGACGACCGTATCGATGCGCACCGGCTGATCGTTCTCGTCGTACTCGATGGTGACCTGGGTCTTGCCGTCCGGACGCAGGTAGGGAAGGCGACCGTCCTTGCGCACGGCCGTCAATTGCTCGGCCAGGCGGTGGGCCAACTGGATCGGCAGGGGCATCAAACTCGGGGTCTCGTCGGTCGCGTAGCCGAACATCAGGCCCTGATCGCCAGCCCCCTGGCGATCGAGCGGATCGCCGCTGTGCCCCTCACGTTCCTCGATCGCATCGTTGACGCCCTGGGCGATATCGGGTGACTGCGCCCCGATCGACACGGAGATGCCGCAGGAGTTGCCGTCGAAACCCTTCTCGGACGAGTCGTAGCCGATGTCCTTGACCACGTCGCGGACGATGCCCATGACATCGGCGAAACCCTCGGTCGTCACCTCCCCGGCGACGTGGACCTGGCCCGTTGTCAAGAGT
>NBNH01000033.1 GCA_004379115.1 Actinomycetales bacterium mxb001 | reverse complement strand
GAGTATTACTCGTCCTATCCCATACGATAAAAATGCCAAGCTACACCCAGAATCTCAAGTGCAACAAATAGCTGATAGTATTGTTGAATTTGATTTTTTGGATCCAATAGCTGTTGACGAAAAAGGCGTAATCCTAGAAGGACATGGACGGTTACTAGCAGCTAAAAAGCTAAATATGAGTACAGTTCCTGTTATTGTTATTTCTGGATTGTCTAAAGAGCAAAAAATAGCGTATAGGCTCGCACATAATAAGATCTCACATAATTCCGGATTTAACCCGGAATTACTTCAGAACGAACTATCTTTCTTGGATGAAAATAGCTTTGATATTGAGTTAACTGGCTTCACTTTGGAAGATTTGCATTTTGGTGAAGCTTCACTAGATTGGGAGAAGCCTCTTTCTCCAGAATTTACGGAATCAGATACAACAATATTAAAGTTAAAGATTGCAACAGAGTATAAGCAGCGTTTGCTAGACACGCTAGACATAACAAAGCCCAATCCATCTGCTGAAGAATTGGGCGATGCTTTAATTAATTATTTAGCAATAGATTAAACCCCACTTTTGCTATGCTTGCAACATATCTTTATGTGAAAAACATTTAGATTCATTTTCAAGCGTATTCTAAGTGGAACTTAGGACTTCGCAAAAACAGGGTTATCTATATTATAGCAGTAACATTATTTGGCTCTTTCAACAAAGAATCAAATAATGTTTAATTTAGCCTGATTTCCACAATTTCCGGACATCTTCATTTGTCCATGTTCTATGTCCAGTTGGAGCTGGTTTTAACTGATTGGCTTTCGTCCAAGAAGATTTACTAGCCAAGAACTTCATAGATGGATCTTCAACTGGATCTGCCTCCAACTGAAATGTGCCATCTTTAGCTGAAAATCCAACAACTTTATACACAGGTTGTTTTTGAATTTCAGGCTCTGTTTCTAAAGATTGCTTCTTTTTCCGCACAGCTGCGGAAGTTTGTATGATTACATACTCATACATCTTGGGAGAATACACTTTACCCATTTAATGCCTCCTTTTTAGAAGACAATATTTCAATTGATTCTACTAGGATTACTGGCTTTTCTCTTTTGTTGCCAGTCTTAACATCATCCCAGGAGTCAACTTTAAGACTGCCTTTAACAGCAATCTTTGTTCCTTTTGGAACGTAATTTATGAGTATATCGCCTGTTTTGCCCCAGGCCTCGATATCAAACCAATCTGTTATCTCCTTTGTCCTTCGCACTGCCAAGGTTACCATCACCTTAGATGCGCCTGATTCAAAATACTTAACTGTTGGCTCCTGTCCCGTGTTTCCTACCAAAATTACTGTGTTCATACGGCGTATTTGTTGTTTGTTTTACTGTATCACGAATCCTCAAACAAAGCAAGATTACTTTGCTTATCAACGAGAATAACTCTAATTAATGTTTTCTTAAACATTAATTGTCTTTGTGGATGTAAATCCATGAATTTAAATCCATTTAAAGAAGGCAATCGAGTTATTCCTATTAGAGAAAATTTGTTTCCAACAAAATTTATTAGAGTTCTAGCAAGTTGAATACTTGCATTTATCTCTAATATTTCTTGATTATTATCTAACACAAACAATGCTGGAAATGGGATTCCCAGGATAATATTTTCTATTACCTGTGATTGTTTGTTAATGTCCCAACACCATTCTTTTGGGACATTTGTTTTACCCGAATTAATATCAACAATTAATTGCTCTATTGTCCAATTAGTTGTTTGATATTTAACTTGTTTTTGTTTATTCCTGATATCTTCCTCTGCTATCATAATATTGCTTTACTGAACTTTTATATTATATCAATTATTTGTTTTAACGTCAATAGATATCTACATTAATTTTTGCTTTACAATCTACCAGTTTCATATCAAATAAGTTACAGTTTAAAAACCCTTTATTATAAAAACTCATGCTTGACACAACATCTACCGCTAATCCAGTGTTTTACAGAACTTACTCTCGTCGTACTGAGTTTGGGCGCGAATCTTGGGAGCAAGTGTGTGACAGAACATTAAAAG
>NBNH01000032.1 GCA_004379115.1 Actinomycetales bacterium mxb001 | reverse complement strand
TCCGACACCCTCGCGCCGGTCGGCCCGGGCCTCGTCACCGACTGGGACTTCCGCAACAAGGGCATCCGCACCCTCGTCAACGGCGTCGTGAAGCAGGACTCCACGACGGCCGAGATGGAGTGGGACATGCACTACCTCGTCGCCGACATCGCGCGCACGATCACGCTGTCACCCGGCGACCTGCTGTTCTCGGGCACGCCGGCGTACTCGCGGCCCGTACAGCCCGGCGACATCGTCGAGGTCGAGGTCGAGGGCCTCGGCACTCTGAGCAACCACATCGTCGAGGGCCCCACCCCCATCCGCGACGACGTCGGCGCCCAGCCCACCGAGAGCGAAGAGGTCGTCTCGACCGCGCTCGGCGGCGACTGGGAGTTCCGCGGCATCCGCACCCCCAGCAAGGATCTCTACCCATCCAGAGTCGAGGAGCAGAAGTGAAGATCTACGTGGATATGGACCAGTGCCAGCACTACGGACAGTGCACGTTCGAGGCGCCGACCGTGTTCCAGCTCAATGACGACGGCAAGCTCGAGTACGTCGGCGAGGTCGATGCCGCCCTGGCCGAGCAGGTCGAGGCCGCCGCCGATGTCTGCCCGATGCAGGCCATCACCATCGAGGCTTAGTCCATGCCCCACGCCGTCGTCGTCGGCGCCGGACTCGGTGGGCTGCGTGCCGCCGAGACCCTGCGCGGTCAGGGCATCGATGTCACCGTCATCGGTGACGAGGTGCACCTGCCCTACAACCGCCCGCCCCTGTCCAAAGAGGCACTCAAGGGCGGTGTCGACGTCGACGGCCTGCACTTCCGCCGCAAGCACGACGACATCGACTGGCGCCTGGGCGCTGGCGCCACCGGCTGCTCGCTCGCCGAGCGCGTGGTCATGGTCGACGACTCGGCGTATCTCTTCGACGGGCTCGTGATCGCCAGCGGCATCCGCCCGCGTCACCTGCCCGTGCCCGGGATCCAGCCGCCCGTGCTGCGCACAGCCGACGATGCGCTTCACCTGCGCGAGAAGCTCACCCCCGGCACGAGCCTGCTCGTCGTGGGCGCGGGGTTCATCGGCTGCGAGGTCGCGGCGACCGCGACGCAACTCGGATGCACGGTCACGGTGACGGCCTTCGACGCTGAGCCGATGATCCGCCCGCTGGGCGCTGAGCTCGGTGCGGCGATGAAGAAGCACCACGAGGCGCACGGCACCGACTTCTACCTCGGTGTCGGCGTGCAGGAGTTCCACACTGATGGTGTGACCCTCGCTGATGGCACGCGGCTCACGGCCGATCTCGTCATCGAGGCTGTCGGTAGCGTGCCCAATGTCGAGTGGCTGCACGGCAACGACCTCGACCTCGTCGACGGCGTCCTCACCGACAACCTCATGCAAGCAGTCGGAACCAACGTGCCCGTCGTGGCGGTCGGCGATATCGCACGGTTCCCCAATCCGCGCTTCGACGACGTCCCGCGCCGCATCGAGCACTGGAACCTGCCCACCGAGACCGGTAAGCGTGCGGGCCAGACCCTCGCGGCACTGCTCAAGGGTGAGCAGCCGACCGGCGACTTCCGTCCGCAGCCGGCGTTCTGGTCCGATCAGTACGACATCTCACTGCAATCCTACGGTGAGCCGGCGCTCGGCCAGCCGCGTCTGGTCGATGGTGAGTGGTCGGGCGACTGCATCGTGGAGTACTGGCGCGCGGACGAACTCGTCGGTGTCGCCGGCGTCAACCGCACGAAGGACCTCATGCACTACCGGCAGGAGATTGGCCGGTCATGAAGCTCGAACGCGAGCGAGCCCTCGACCACGCGCGCGACCTGGTGCTCAGTGCGTGGTCGGGCTTCGACACCGCCCGCGACATCGAGCCGCCCATCTCCGCTGAGCTCCTCGCCACCCTCGACCTCGACCTACCCGAGGAGGGCATCGACGTTGTCGAGGCACT
>NBNH01000246.1 GCA_004379115.1 Actinomycetales bacterium mxb001 | reverse complement strand
CAAATTTTCTTTCTTGAAAGTCATACTTATTTTTTAAAAGTTGACTTTTACATACGAGAAAACACTATTTTTAGATCATGGAAACACGATGCAGGCTAGCGAAGCTTTTGTTCAACATAGAAGGACTAAACCGAAGCGCAACGCAGTGAAGGTTCGGCTTTAGTCTATTGTTGACAGATGCTTTCGCTAGCCCTACTTTGTGTTGTTATGGGGTTTGCTTTTTAATCGATACATTTTTTGAGTTTAAGTCGTCCTATTGTGGTGACTTTTTTGTTTTGATTGTCCCGAGTTAAATCACTTTGAGTGGTTTTCACTGGCTTTTTGCGCTTTGGTAAGCGCTATAATCCTACTTTTTGAATGTTGTTTTTCGTTTAGGACATAAAAATTCTAGTTCGCACTAAACGAAAACTTTAATCAACTCATTATCTGTTTTTTACGTTTATCATTTATGCTTAGTGGTGGTCCATTCGCACCGAATTGCATCACAATTATCATTCGCCCATTTTTGCAACAAGGACATTGCTCAACATCAAACCCGAGTTGTGTTTTCGTGATTTCAGCGTAACTTAGTTTGGTTGATTTGTCGGGTAAAATCCCAGCTTTCATTTGATGTACTTTCAGTTTCACTTTCGCTCGACTCGATAGAAATCCGTAATGTCTGATTTTTACGAACTTGGGTGGTAATATGTGCATGCAAAATCTCCTCAAAAACTCCGTGGCATCAAGCGTTGTGAGTTTTGTTACTGAACCGTGTGCGTAATCTTTGTAGCTAAAAGTCACTTTCCCATCTTGCACGGACTTGATACGGTGATTTGAAATAGCAATTTTGTGAGAGTAACGCCCCAAATACTCCACTACTCCTTCTGCATTTTTGAAAGGTTGTTTGGCGTAAATCACCCAATTTTTATCATACAGTTTTCGGCGTAGTGAAAGCTCAATTGGAAGTTTATTGTTAGCTAAAAATCGAAGGAACTTTTCCATAAACTTCCCTCTATACACTTTTGCCATTGCTTTGATTGGGAACAAAAAATCGCCATTCGAAGCACTGTTTTTCCAATCATTATCTTTCGTGAAACCACCACCCGGAACAATCATGTGAACATGCGGATGCAAACTCAAATTTTGTCCCCACGTGTGTAAAATGGAAATCGCACCCAACTGCGCACCTAGGTGTTTTGGGTCGTTTCCAAAAGCGAAAAGTGTTTCTTTACTTGTCTGAAAAAGAATCTCATACAACTCTTTTGGGTACTTCAAACAAAATGCATTCAGTTCTTGTGGAAGTGTAAAAACAACATGAAAATACGTGCAATCCAACACATCTTCCTTGCGTGCTAAAATCCAACGTTCACGGTTCGTAGTCTGGCACTTTGGACAATGACGATTTCTACACGAATTATAGGCTATTCGCTCATGTTTGCATTTTTCATTATCACAACGCTCCACGTGTCCACCTAAAGCTGCTGTCCGACAAATTTTCAAAGCATTCAATACCCGTTGATGTTGCTTCAAAGGTTGAAACTTTTGGACAAAATCATCCCCGTAATCACGAATGATTTGTGCCACTTCAAAAGCGGGCTTCAACTAGCGCTTGTAACCGTACAAAGAATCTAGAGGACTGTGAGCGACTTTCGGAATCACCTGTGCCACATGTAAATACACAATCGTTGTACGAATATCTGCATGTCCCAAAAGTCGTTGAATAGAATAAATATCAACGCCATCTTCCAACAAATGCGTGGCAAAACTGTGACGTAGCGTGTGCATGGAAACGTCTTTTTTGATGTTCGTTTTTTTCAGTGCTTCGTTAATAACGTATTGAATACTTCGTTCGCCCATCACATCACCAGGTGTCTGTCCTTCAAATAAATAGACTTTAGGTTTTACTTCATCAATGTACTTTTGAAAACGATCAACCAACAAATCTGAAAGTATCACATAGCGGTCTTTTTTACCTTTTCCTTGTCGAATATGAACCTGTTTTCGATCTAAGTCCACATCTACAATTTTGAGCATCCGAAGTTCATTCATGCGAAGTCCTCCAGCATACGCAAAAGCCAATAAAAACTTGTGTTTCAAACTCCTTGGAGCTGCAAAAAGCACTTTACATTCTTCTTTTGAAAGCACTGTCGGCAAAGTCTCTACCTTCTTAATCACAGGCATTTGCAAGGCGTGTTCATCCATTCCGAAAAGCCGAAACCAATACCGCAAACCAAAAACAGTCTGCTTAAAAAAACTAATCGAAAGGTTGTCATGAACCGTTAGTCGATACAAATACGCATTGATTTCTTCCACTTGAACCTCATGCGGAACACGCCCAAAATGCAAGGCAAGATGGGCTAAATTACGTCCGTAATTAATGAACATACTCTTCGAACATTGGTCTAAAACCAGTCGTTCTTCAAATCTGCTGAAGGCTTGCTTAAACCCTGGAACCAACATTTTTGCTTTCTGCAAGGTTGTTGTGTGCTTCGACGCACTCAGCAACAAATTTTCTTTCTTGAAAGTCATACTTATTTTTTAAAAGTTGACTTTTACATACGAGAAAACACTATTTTTAGATCATGG
>NBNH01000245.1 GCA_004379115.1 Actinomycetales bacterium mxb001 | reverse complement strand
GACAAACACGCTGTCAACCTGCCCGACCAATCCACGCTCCATCAGTTGTCGAGCAGCGTCGACACTGTAGGTTTCGATGATCTCAACCCTCGCCGATGTTGTGTCGTGAATCAATTGCACAGTCAGTTCGCGAACTCCCTGCACCCATGCAATCGGGATGGCGTAGCCAGCGTTTGCGTCCACACCAATCACCTGTGACGGCTGCATCATTCCGGCGCACGTCGCCAGCAAACTTCGGCCGCAAAACGTGCCCACCTCAACGTGTAGTCGGCTTGCGTTGAGCGTGTAGTACAGCCAGCCCAGCTCCGTCGGCCACATCTCTCCGGGAATATTGTAGGTCAACGCCATTGCAGTCCCGTGGTCGATCATTTGCACCAAACTCCCGATGTCGCCGGGCATACAGTCATATGCCCGGTCAATTGAAAGATCCGATCCGCCTGCCGTGGGTCGCTTTCCACAAACATCAGCGGCGCTGGCCGTGGTCGATGCCTTGCAGCCCATGCCGCAAAGTGCCGAGCCTTGTACGCTGCCACGTTATCCCGCTCCCGCTCGCGTGTCGAGTGTGCAGGGTGCATGATCAGTTGATTGACGTGGATTCTATGACGCCGCAGCCACTCCATCGTCTCCGCCCGATACCGCTCAATCCTCGCTGTGACGATCAGCGGGACCGGCGCTTTCCGTGGGAGGTAAAGCGGCTTCGCGTTGAGAATGAACTGCCGGTAATTTTCCCCGTCGTCATCCTGCCATCGTTCTGGGTCATGGCACAAAATCCCGTCGAAATCCAATGCCATGTTCGGCGACAACACCGAATTGAAAATGTTCCATTCTAACATGTGCGGCCACTGCAACTCCGCTTGCCACATATCCGGCTTTAGACTCGCCGCTGGGTTGCAGTAAATTGCAGCGGTCATCGCATCCCAGCCTTTCATGATCGGCAACACCTGGCGGAATGAATTCCCCGTCATGCAGGTATCATCGACGATCAGCACCTTTCCCTGCGGCCGGATGTGCGACGAACCACCCAAACGCCACCCGTTCCCGGCCTCAATCACGTCGTTCAGGGTCTGCCGAATCGCCAGCAGCGGAAGGTGTAGATACATGCTCAGCATCGTCGCGGCAGACAGTCCAGAACGGGCCACACCAGCGATTGCCGTGATGTCACTCGGAACACGTGCGGCGAAGTCTCGCACGTCATTTGCGAACTGTGCCGCCGATATCCAGCGCGGGCGGTCGCTGCCCATCGCGAATGCCCCGCGTCGTCTCTGCGGTCGCGGCCTGCTCGGCAGTGTTCGGC
>NBNH01000244.1 GCA_004379115.1 Actinomycetales bacterium mxb001 | reverse complement strand
CGTCGACCCCGGGCACCGAGGTGCCTGAGCGCGTGACGGCGATCGAATCAGCACTCGCGGACTGGCCGATGGTCGAGGCGACCGCGCATGACGACGGTGTATTGCTCACCGTGCACGATCCGCGCCTGGTGGAACACCTGCGCACCATCTGGTCGCGATGGGATGACTACGGCACCGAGCGCGTCGTGCCCTATCTCTTCCCCACCTCCGGACTCCTCGGCGACCTGCCGGAGCGCGAGCCCGTCGCGCCGCACGCGGCGGCGGGCCGCTACTGCTACGACACGATGACGCTCGTCGGCCCAGGCACCTGGGAGGGTGCACGCGCCGCCGTCGACGTGGCGCTCACCTGCGTCGACATCGTGGGTGACGGAGTCGTGTACGGGCTCACGCGCCCGCCCGGTCATCACGTGACCCGCACGGCCTACGGCGGGTCGTGCTACCTCAACAACGCGGCGATCGCGGCCGAAGGCTTCCGTCGTGCGGGACATGAGCGCGTGGCCGTCATCGACATCGATGCCCATCACGGCAATGGCACACAGGATGTCTTCTACTCCCGTGCCGACGTCTTCTATGGCTCGGTGCACGTGGATTCGGGAGCCGGCTGGTTCCCGCACTACGCCGGCTTCGCCGACGAGGTCGGCGTGGATGCCGGTGTGGGCGCCAACCTCAACATCCCGATGGCACCCGGCAGCGGTGACGGGCCGTGGCTCGATGCCGTGCGACGACTCGCAGACGCGGTCTCGACGTTCGGCGCGACAGCGCTCGTCGTCTCGCTCGGTGTCGATGCGGCGATCGACGACCCGGAGTCACCCTTGGAGGTGACCCTCGACGGTTACGGCGAGGCCGGGCGCGCCCTCGGTGCGCTGGCCCTGCCGACCGTCGCGCTGCAGGAAGGGGGGTACCACCTGCCGACACTCGGCGCGCTGGTGCGGGCGACTCTGGAGGGAATGGAGCGGCCGTGAGCCCGCCCGCCTCGGTGAGACGTCGCCGTCGTCGTCGGGCTAGCCTCGGGGACGTCATCCGCACTCAAGGGGGTCCCTCGCGATGATGCCGTTTCGGAGGCGACTTCTCGCACCCACGATCGCCGTGGTGCTGGGCCTCACCGGGTTGGTCTCCGCTGGTGTCGCCCAGGCGTGGTCCGAGCCGAACACCCGCCCGCTGGCCGAGATCGTCGGTACCGATCTGACTCAACCGCGCGGTATCGCTTTCGATGACCTCGGCAATGTCTACGTCTCCAATACCGACAACTCGATCGCGGTGTATCCCGCGGACTGGAAGGAAGGCGACAACCAGCCGATCAAGGTCCTCCGGGGAGACCGGACGCTCCTTCAGCGGCCGACAGGTATCGCCTTCGACTCCGAGGGCCGGATGTATGTCGCCAATGGTGGGAGCATCACCGCCTACGCGGCTGATTGGGCCAGTGGCAACACCGCGCCCATCAAGGTGCTGTTCGGAGGCGGTACCGGTCTAGCCCGCCCGCGGGGCATCGCCTTCGACTCCGCCGACCGGATGTACGTGGCCAACGGCTTCGACAACTTCTCCGACGTGCTGGGCAGCGTGACCGTCTACCGACCGGACTGGCCTAATGGCAATACGGAGCCGAGCAACACCATCATCGGGCCAGCCACCGGACTCAACCGGCCCTGGGGCATTGCCTTCGACCCGGCCGGTCGCCTCCACGTCGCGAACATCGACAGCGTGACCGTGTACTTCCCCGGTGGAGGAGGCGGCAACAGGGCGCCCGACAAGATCCTCCAGGGAGCGGACACCGGCCTCGATCGCCCTACCGACCTCACCTTCGACGATGAGGGCTTCATGTATGTCGCCAACTTCGCCCACGGTTCCATCGAAGGCTCATCGGTCACCGTCTACGACACGGAGTGGACGGAGAGCAACACGGTGCCGGACGCCGTCCTCCAAGGCCCGGACACGCTCCTTCAGGGTCCCCGTGGCGTCGCCATCGCCTTCGATCGCCGCCTTTACGTCGCGAACAGCGGCAACAGCTTCGTCACGGTCTACCAGGCCAACATCCAGCGGATCACCTTTGAACGCAACGCTTCCGTGCCGTGGACTACGAGGTCCGTGACCGTGACCGCTTCGGCGACGAGTGGTCTGCCGGTTGCACTGATCTCCGAAACCCCCCGGGTATGCCGAGGACAGGGCACCTCTCCGCTCACCGTGACCATCCTCGGAATGGGCACGTGCACCCTGCGTGGCGAACAGCGAGGCGATCCTCAGTGGGATGCTGCCTCGCCGGTCAAGCACAGCTTCACGGTGGGCAAGGCATCGCAATCGATCACGGTGGCGGACCTGACCGACGTAAAGCTCTCCCAGCACCTCGTGCGGCTTCGGGGGACATCGAGTGCTGGACTGCCCATCTTCTGGACGACGGACACGCCTGACGTCTGCAGTGTGCGCGGACCCTTCGGCGTCTTCGCGTCACTGAAGAAGCCGGGGACCTGCACGGTCAAGGCGTCCCAGCCCGGAAATCAGCGATACACCTCAGCGTCGACGGTCACCCGGTCCTTCGAGATCACGCCCTAGCTCGGCGGCGGCGGGGGCGGCAAGGGTGCGTACGGGCAGAGCAGGTTGCCCGGCTGATCCTGCGTGATCAGGTAGTCGGTCACCGCATTGCTGATGCAGCTGGACGGCACCTGGCGATACGACACGTGCTGTGTCGAGTTGTAGGTGATGAGCGACGAGCCCGCCATGAAGTTGGCCATCGTGCGGCCGAACAGGTACTGGGTGCGGGTATCGCCGAGGGAGTTGACGACCACCGGCGGTGTGGGCAAGGTCAGGTTGTCGATGAGCGGGGTGTAGCCCTTGGCGAAGTCGTCGGGCAGTCCGGCGCAGAACGCGCCCTTGGTCACGGCCGTGGCCCCACCGAAGACCGTGCTGTTAGCCGCGGAAACCTCGGCGGCATGCACGATCTCATCGATGGTGGGATAGCCCGCCATATCGCGACAGTTGACGAACGTGATGGTGAGCCCCGCATTGGGATTGGGCTCCGCGCGCGCACTGAGCTTCTTCAGCAACCTTGGCAGGCGAGCAGCGGCAGCCTGGTCCTTCTTGTAGAGCACCTTGTAGACGTCAGTGATGACCTCGAGGACGTCGGGGTAGGACGTCTGGTAGGAGATGTTGGTGAAGATCTCCGGCAAGATTTCCCACCGGGTGAGCTCGGTCCCCTCGACGGTGATGGTGCGCTCGTCGAGGCCGTCGATGACCTTTTGCAGACGGTAGGCCAGCTTCTTGCCGAACAGCGACGAGAAGACCGTCTTGCCGGTGTAGTAATTCCAGCTCTCGCCGTTCATCCATGACCGCACGGTGAGGTTGGGCGCCCAGGATCCATCGAGCACAAGTGTGCGCAGTCGCGTGGGGTACTCCTGGGCGTAGCGGAAGCCAATGCGCGTGCCGTAGCTCATGCCCCAGAAGTTCCACTGGCGCTCACCGAGGGCGATACGCATCGCCTCGAGGTCGCGAATCACGTAGTAGGTGCCCAAATAGGGGGCGACATCAGGATTAGCCGCGAGGCAGGCAGCGTTGACCTGCGCTAGCGCTTCATGCGTCTCCTGCGTGGCCCGCGCCCAGTCGACCGGACCGGTGGGCGGCAGAGCGTAGGGCTCCGCGCGAGGGGCAATGCAGTTGTCGAGTTGAGGCTCGGACAGGCCTATGCCACGCGGATCCCAGGCGACGAAGTCGAAGCGGTTCCTGACGGACGCCGGCAGGCCATCTCGGATCGCGGCGGCCAGTGGGAGCGCGGCCTCTCCCGGCCCACCCGGGTTGAACGTGAGAGCGCCGATGCGCTTGGACGACGTCGATCGGTGGATGGCCAGTTCGATCGA
>NBNH01000243.1 GCA_004379115.1 Actinomycetales bacterium mxb001 | reverse complement strand
GCGTAGATGCCGCCGCCGCCACGCACCAAAGCGGCGTTGTAGGCGATGCTCGAGTCCGTGATCGAGGCTCGCGTATTCGTATCGGCGGCTGTTGCCAGCTGCGTGAGGTAGAGGGCTCCTCCACAGTCGGCGGTGTTGTTCCAGAAGATCGAATCCGTGATGGTGATGGAGGTGCCGGCCTCGAGTGACGCCGCACCCGCTCGCGGCCCCGTGAAGGGGGATAGGGCCAGTTGTCGAGGGCAGGCGGACAGGGCCTCGGTGTTCGCCATGTTGTGTAGCACGCGGTTGAAGTGGAAGGACGACTGTCGCAGGGCGATCGTGTTGGCTGCGATCACCACGGGGGCGAACGCCTGGGCAAGAGTGTTGGAGACGTAGAGCCCCTCGATGTCGACCGTCCCCATCAGATCGGCGTGCAGGGCCGTGCCGAAACCCATGACACCGGCAGCGCTTCCTATCGTCCGGAGATTGAAGTAGGTGACGTTGGACACCGTGAGGGTGTCTGTCCTGTTCTGACTGCCGAGAAGTCGGACCGCCGAGTTGTTGTTCCTCAGGACTCCACCCGGGAACTCGATGTTGGCGAGGACGAGCGAGTCGGCCGAGTCGCCGCTCAGATCGAAGTACAGCCCCTCACCCGAAGCCGAGGGTCTGATCGCATGCCCTGCTCCGTCGATAGTGACCGAGGCGTTCAGGAGTACGGGTACGTCGAGGCCTATGGGCTGGATGGTGATGTCCTGAGTGAGGCAGAGGATGTCGCCGTCGCGGGCTTGCCGGAGTGAGGTTTGCAGTTCGAGCCCGCTCGCGATGTCGATCGCGGCCGGGTTAGCGCAGGCGTTGACTACACGTGGCTGGGCCGCTTGGGCAGTTGTCGCGGCCATCAGCATGCTCGCGATGAGGGCGCCGCTGGCGACGGCCGCGGCCACGCGTCGTACTGCTCCTGTGCCGGTCATGGGGACCTCCTCTTGATGCAGGAGGCTAGGGGGTTGTCCCTTCGTTAGGAGCCAAACGCCGTCATGAGGGGAGATGCTCAGGGTCGCGCTGCCGCGGTTTGTGCCCGTATCGTCCCGGCTCGTCGCTGGTTCTGGCAGGGTGGCGTGATGCGCCGATCCCTCGCCCTAGTCCTGAGCGCCTCCCTCGTCGCTGGCCTGGGGCTGGTGGCCGCCTCCGCGGCTCCTGCCGCGCCACCGGCTCCGGCTGCATCCGCTGCCGCCGCACCGGCACGCGGCACGATCACCTGGCACGCGTGCGACAAGGACCTCGGTCTCAAGGGATTCGAGTGCGGCACGCTGACGGTGCCGCTCGATTGGGACAACCTGGCCAATCCGCTCAACGCGTCGATCGAACTGGCCATCCACCGATCGACGTCGTCCAAGCGCATCGGCGCTCTCACGTTCAACCCGGGTGGGCCGGGAGAGGCCGCGCTCCCACTGGCCGCCGCGATCCGAGATGGC
>NBNH01000242.1 GCA_004379115.1 Actinomycetales bacterium mxb001 | reverse complement strand
GTCTCGAGATCGCGGGCGGTGTCGCGGGTGCTCATATGCGCGAGGAGGTCTCCCGCTGACTTCTGGCACGCCGGGCCGAAGGACGCTGCCATCCGCGCGAAACGTTGCTGCTCGGCGGCCGTGTCGGGGGTCGCGTCGATGCGCGTCCAGGTGCGCATCTCCTGCCGGGTGACGCACACGATCTCCGAGCTGTCGCCCACGCCGCGCGGATCGAAGCCCACGAAGTCGTAGGCACGTGCGACACCCGGGGGGAGGTCCCAGGCGATGCTCCATGGGTAACTCCGGCCCGGCACGCCCGGGCCGCCGGGATTGACGATGATCGAGCCGCGCTTGGTGCCGGTCGCGGGGATGCGCGTCACGCCCAGGGCGATGGTGGGACCGTCCGGGTCGGCGTAGTCCAGGGGCACGACGAGCTCCGCGCAGAGGGCGTCGCCGGCGCACGGCTGCCAATCGAGCGTCATGGCGGGCGGGTCAGCGGCCGCTGGGGCGGGGATCGCCAGCGCGACCAGGCAGGCCATGACCACCAGCGCGCGCCTCATGGATCGAACCTAGACCGAAGGCGCGGGGGATCGCCTCATGAGGACGGTCGGGCGGGGGTGGGCCAACCCCCCTCGGTCATGGGAGACTGGCTGACCGGGCAGGACCCTCGCGCCTCCCGTACGAAGGGATCTCCATGACGGTTGCCGCCGTGGGCAACTCCACGTTCCGCTTCCGCGACACCGCCGTGCTCTCGGTGGCCATCGCCGAGGCGCCCCTGGTGATGACCTCCGCGGAGATCGACGAGGCCCTGGCCGCGACCTATGAGCGGGTCGGCGTACGCCCGGGCCTGCTCGAAGGGCTGGCCGGCATCCAAGAGCGCCGCTGGTGGCCCGAGGACGTCTCCTTCGCCGACGCGGCCGCGATGGCGGGAGCGAAGGCCCTCGCCGATGCCGGCGTCGATCCGGGCCAGATCGGCCTGCTCGTCGACACGTCCGTCTCCCGTGCACACCTGGAGCCGTCAGCCGCCGTCGACGTGCACCACCAACTCGGCATGCCATCGCGCTGCATGAATTTCGACCTGTCCAATGCGTGCCTGGGCTTCGTCAACGGCATGCACCTCGCGGGCATGATGATCGACGCCGGCCAGATCGACTACGCCATCGTCGTCGACGGCGAGGGCTCGCGTGAACTGCAGGAGCGCACCATCGCCCGCTTGCAGCGCGACGATGCCACGGCCGACGACATCTTCGAGAACTTCGCCTCCCTCACCCTCGGATCCGGCGGCGCCGCGATGGTGCTCGGCCGAGCCAGCGAGCACCCGGAGGGTCACCGTTTCGTCGGCGGCGTATCGCGCGCAGCAACTCAGCACCACCGCATCTGCGTGGGAGACATGCATCAGATGCGCACCGACTCGCGGGCCCTGCTCGAAGCCGGGCTCCAGCTGTCGGTGGAGATCTGGACCGAGGCCAAGCAGCACTTCGACTGGTCCGACCTGGACTGCTATGTCATCCACCAGGTCTCCAACGTCCACACCCAGGCCATCACTGCCGCCCTCGAGATCGACCCGGCCCGCGTCCCGCTGACGTTCCCGTCGCGCGGCAATATCGGGCCGGCGTCGATCCCGTTCACGCTCGCCCTGCAGGCCGACGACCTGCGCGCGGGCGACCGGGTCGGCTGCCTCGGGATCGGTTCGGGGCTCAACGCCTCCGTCATCGAGATCGCCTGGTAGCGCGCGCCCGTGACGGCGCCCGCCCTCGTTCCCCCTCCCGACCTGCCGGGGCTGGATCCCGCGTGGTCTCGCCTGGTTGACGTTCCCGGCCGCGGCACCTTCCATGTGCTGGAGCGTCCGGCGACGGGCAGCCCGCAACTGACCGTGCTGGCCGTGCACGGCAATCCCACGTGGTCCTATCTGTGGCGTCGACTCCTCGCCCACGCACCCGGCACCTGGCGGGTCATTGCCGTCGATCACCTGGGCATGGGCTACTCCGAGCGCGTGCCGGGCGTTCGCCGTCTTGACGATCGCATCGACGATCTCGACGCACTGACCGACGCGTTGCAGGTGAGTGGTCCTGTGGTCACCGTGGCCCACGACTGGGGTGGCCCGATCTCGCTCGGCTGGGCCCTGCGCCATCGCGCAGATCTGCGCGGTGTCGTGCTCACCAACACCGCCGTGCATCAGCCTCCCGGGGCTCCTGCGCCCACGCTCATCCGGTTGGCCCGGATGCGACCGGTGCTGCGCGCACTGACGGAGCGGACGCCCGGATTCGTGCGTGGCACGACGTTCCTGTCGCGCGGAATGCCGGCCGATGTCATCGCGGCCTACCGCGCTCCCTACCGGGATCCTCGGTCGCGGCGCGCGATCGGTGACTTCGTCGCCGATATCCCGCTCAATCCTGGGCATCCGAGCGCCGCTGTCCTCGATGCCATCGCCGACGAGGTCTGCACCCTCACCGACGTCCCGGTGTTCCTCGCCTGGGGATCCGATGACCCGGTGTTCTCCGATCGCTATCTGCGTGACCTGGTCACGCGCATGCCACACGCCGACGTGCATCGATACGAGAAGGCTCGGCACCTCGTCACCGAGGATGCTCCCGCGTGCATCCCCGACATCGTCGAGTGGATCTCCCACCTCGCGGAGCCGGCGCGTTCGGCCCCGGCGTCCGCCGTCCCCCTCGACTCGATGGATGCGCGCCTGGTCGAACGCGCGGGCGACACCTCGGTCGCTATCGCCGACCTGCGGTCGGGCCTGCGCGTCAGCTGGTCCGTCCTGGCCGCCCGCACCTCCGAGATCGCCACGGGCCTTCGTGAGATGGGCATCGCCCCCGGCGACCGTGTCGCCATGCTCGTGCCGCCGGGCCCCGACCTCGTGGCAGCGGTCTATGCCACCTGGCGGATCGGGGCCGTCGTCGTCGTCGCGGACTCCGGTCTCGGCGTGCGCGGCATGCGCCGCGCGCTGCGCAGCGCCGAGCCACGACATGTCATCGGCATCCCCGCGGGACTCGGACTCGCGCGCACCCTCGGGCTGCCCGGACGCCGGATCCTCGTGGGTCGCACCGGCCCCGCAACGCGCATCCTCGCGGCCGATGCCACGTTGTCGGAGGTGGCGCGGGTGGGCCGCGGCACCGCGGCGATGGACATTGCTTTTCCTGGTCCAGACGACGACGCACTCGTGGTCTTCACGTCAGGCGCAACGGGTCCGGCCAAGGGTGTCGTCTACACGCATCGCCGACTGTGGGCCCTGCGCGATGCCCTGCGCGATGCCTACGGCATCCGCAACACCGGCGACAACCCCGATGCGCTCGTGGCGGCGTTCGCCCCGTGGGCCGTGCTCGGTCCGGCGCTGGGCATTTCCTCGGCCATTCCCGACATGGAGATCACCGATGCGTCGAGCCTGACCGCCGACACCACGGCCGCGGCAGCGGCGGCGGTCGGTGGAACCTTGATGTGGACGTCGCCCACCGCCCTGCGCGCGATCGTCTCGACCGCGGATCACCTCACCGGAAGCGGGCGCGGCGATCTGGAGAACCTGCGCCTGGTCCTGGCGGCCGGGGCGCCTGTGCCGCCCGAACTCCTCGATCAGGCCGCACGCCTCATGCCGCGCGCGGAGTTCGCTACGCCCTACGGCATGACCGAGGCACTTCCGCTGACCGAGGTGAGGATCGACGAACTGCGCACCGCGCGCGGATCGGGCGTGCTTGTCGGGCGCGCGCTGCCGGGCGTCGATGTCGGCATCGCCCCCCTTGGTCCCGATGCGGTTCCGGCCGTCGATCTGGTGACCACGCCGGACGTCACCGGAGAGATCGTCGTGCGCACTCCGTGGATGCGCGAACGCTACGACCGCCGGTGGGCGACCCAGCGTCGCGCCGACTCGCCCGCAGGATGGCACCGCACCGGCGACGTGGGACACCTCGACGCCGAGGGCCGCCTCTGGGTGGAAGGACGCCTCGCGCACGTGCTCGTCACCCCTGACGGTCCGGTCACCCCCGTGGCCGCCGAGCTCGCCGCCCAGCGCTGCGCCGACACCTCGCTCGCAGCGCTCGTCGGTATCGGGCGCCCCGGCGTCCAGGTGCCCGTCATCGTCCTGCTCGCTCCGGGTCCTTCCCTGGGACTGGCCGACGTCGACCTGACGCAACGCGTTCGCGCAGCCGTCCGCGAGGCGACCGGACTCGAGGTGGCCGCCGTCCTCACGATGCGAGCACTACCCGTCGATGTGCGCCACCGCTCCAAGATCGATCGCACGCGCATCGCGCGCGAGGCCTCGGCATTCCTCGCGGGAGAGGGTGACGATGGCTGAGCGGGTGCTCGTCACCGGGGGGTCGGGGGTCGTGGGCTCGGCGGCCATCCGCTCGCTCGTGGCGTCCGGACGCGAGGTCGTCGCGATGCAGCGAGGCGCCCTTCCTTCCGAGTTGGCCGACCTGGGCGTTACCGAAGCTCGCGGCGATATCGCCAATGCAGCGGCCGTCGCGCAGGCGATGCAGGGCATCGATGCGGTCGTCCACGCGGCGGCCCGGGTGGAGATCATCGGCCCCTGGTCGGAGTTCGAGGCCGTCAACGTCACGGCCACGCGCACGGTCCTTGACGCTGCCGAGGGCGCGGGAGTCCACCGCTTCGTCTTCATCTCCTCGCCGTCTGTGGCGCACGTGGGCGAGCCGATCGTCGGTGGTGCGGCCGAGCCCGCCGATCCGCCAGGCGCGCGCGGCCACTATTCGCGCAGCAAGGCCATGGCCGAACTCGAGGCGCTCTCTCGCGATCGCGACGGATTCGCTGTCACGGCGATCCGTCCGCACCTGGTCTGGGGCGTCGGTGACACGCAACTCACCGCCCGCATCGTCGCGCGCGCCCGAGCCGGTCGGCTGGTCACGATCGGATCGGGAGCCGCGCTCATCGATACGACGTACATCGACAATGCCGGCGATGCGATCGCATGCGCTGTCGCGCGCACCACGGTCGAAGGCGTCCATGGGCAACCGCTCGTTGTCTCGAATGGAGAGCCCCGCACGGTCGTCGAGATGCTGACGCGCATCGCCGAGGCTGCAGGAGCACCCGGGCCCCGCCGTTCGGTGCCGTTCGCCGTCGCCCGCGCCGGGGGACGGGTCGTGGAGGAGTACTGGGAGCGCTCGGGCCGGGCGGGGGAACCCCCGGTGACGAGCTTCCTCGCCGAGCAACTCGCCACGGCCCACTGGTTCGACCAGCGGCAGACCCGCCGACTCCTGGACTGGACGCCCCGGGTGGGCCTGGACGAGGGCTTCGAGCGGCTCGCCGCCTCGTACGCGCCCCTCGGCTGACTCGCCCCGGCGAGCCTCCCGGGCCGCCGCCCTGATCGGGGCTATAACAAGACGAGACCCCTCCCAGTATGAGTGGGAGGGGTCTCGCACAGACCCGCTCGGTGCCGGCCACCCGTGAGGGCTGACGTCTCGGGGGTGTCTCCCCTTCCGCCCGTCGCACCCGTTGCCGGGGCGCCGCCGGTCCGATCTCGAATCCCGGATTTACCGTCCGACCGATCCCCGCAGACACGCGGGGCCTGGAGTTTCCTCCACCCTCACCTTGCGGTTCGGGAGTCTTACCGTTCACCCGATCACTCGGTTTCCCTTGTGACAAGACAGTTCTATCGGCCCTGTGCAAGCGGCACAAGGGGGTGTCGCCAAGTTTTTGAATTTCTTTGGCACCACTGGTTACCACGCGATACTTATCGTCCCCATCGTCACATTGGTGTGTCCCCGGAAGGGCACGAAATGGGCGACGTACCCTCGGGGAATGGGTCTGGGAACGGTCGTCTACCTCCACGGCATGGGGGGTGCGCGGGCGAACTGGGCCGATCCACTGCGCGTCGACGCCACGTGCGTGGCTCCCGATTACGCGGATCTGCTCGATGGATCCCGTCGCGTGTACGCGTCGTCGCGTTCGCGCGCACCGCACGACGTCGATGCGGATGAACTCGAGGCGCAACGTCGTGGCTATCTCGCGCGACAGCGTGGTCTTGCCGACGTGGTGCACGGCATAGGTGAAGCTATGCCACCGGGTTCGTCATGGCCAGCGATGTTGCCGCGCCCCGGACGGCTGGCCGATCGACTTCCCCTTCCGCAGGTACTGCGCACGCCGGTCTTCGGTGTCGACCAGGTTGGTCGCTATCTCGACGATGAGGCACGTCGTGCAGCTGTGCTCGATCGCGTCCGCACGACGCTCGTGCGCGCTCGCCCACCGATCGTGTTGGTGGCGCACTCCCTCGGCTCGGTCGTTGCCCTCGACCTCCTCGATGACCTCCCGTGCGAGATCTCACTGCTGATCACCCTGGGCAGCCCCCTGGGCCATCAGGCGGTGGCGGATGCGACGGCGCCATCCGCCTTCCCCTACGGTCGCGTGGGCGGCTGGGTCAATGTCGTGCACCTGCTCGACCCCGTGCCCTTCGGCCGTGGTCTCGCCGACCGTTACCCGGCGGCCTACGACGTCTACCTGCCGGTGCTGGCCGGGCTCGGTCCGCGCACGGCTCTGCAGGTGGCCGCCCCCTCGGGGTGGGCCGACGCGCTGAGCGCACTGCCGTGGGTCACCCAGGGAGTCGCGCGTGCGGCCACCGCCCATCTGGAGACGACCTATCTCTCCACGCGAACAATGGATGCCGTGATCGACTTCGGACTCGCGCAGGGAGCGGTGGCCGCATGACACCGTGGCGCACGTACGCCGACCCGGTCACGCTCGATCCGGAACACTCGGCCGACGAGCAGGTGTTCGCCGGACGCACACTGCGTGAATCCGTGTCCTTCCGCGACGCTCTCACCGCCACCCCGACGGGCATCGTCGTGCCCCTGGTGTCCGTCACCGACCTTGCCGGCATCGGACCCATTCAGACCGACGCGGGTACGACGGTCCTCGACCTGCTCGACGTCGACGATGCGCTGCCCGGGCCCTGGGAGTGGGACCTGGTCGGATTGGCGCGGTCCCTGGGTGAGCGCAGCGTGCGCTCCCTCGCTCAGGGCTACCAGGAGGGCGTGGCCGCCATCGGCCGAGAGCCCCTGCACTCGGCACGCGCTCGGGCGATCGCAGTGGCCACCCGATTGGCGCGAGGCCTCGACGGCGAGAACTACGAGGAGGCGGCCCGGCGACTGGTGAGCAAGGGGGCGCAACCCGAGCTCCGTGCCGATCGCGTAGCAGCCCGGTGGGGACGCCCTATCGAAGGCCGCGCATCGCTCGCCGACCTCGGGCGTGAACTCGCGCAATACCGCGAGACCGTAGCCGAGCCCGTCGCCTCGCTCCTCGGCCATTACCGCCTCGCCGACGCCCTCGTGTCTGACGACGGTCGACTCCTGGTCCTGATGGCTCACGGCAACCGAGACGTGTTGCTCCTCGAGGCGTTGCCTGTCAGCACCTCGACCTGGGAGCCGCGGGCGGGTGCCTGGCGTGCGGGATCCGACGTCCAGCGCGTTCTGCTGGCGCGCGAGACGGTTCCGCTGGCTCCGCTATCGATGCTGGGGTGGTCGACGAGCCCCGACGGTGCCGTTGCCCGTGCTTGGTCGCGCGCACGCGGATCCGATCGGGCGCCTACAGAGGCGAAGAAGTCGGGCAATCGGCGCAAGGCTCACGACGCAGGAGTGGTCCTGGGAATGGTGCACGCACTCGGCGGCGATGCGGGGCTGCTGTCGGGATACCTCGGCCGTTCGGACCGATTCGCGGACGCGCTCGTGGAGGCGTCGGAGTCCTAGGACCGCCCCACGACGAAGGCATCCATGCCCCACGCGATCGTGAGGTGGGCGACCACACCCGCGGCGATCGATCGCACGCGCAGGGCGACGTACCCCAGGATCAGGCCGCCGATGAGGCTGGAGGCGCACTCGGGAAGCGGCTTGCCGAGGTGGAGCAGGCAGTACGCGAAGGCCATTGCGGGAACCGCGTGGATCCCCAGCACCGGGCTGCCCGCGAAGACGAGGAACCCCCGGAAGAAGAATTCCAGGGCCACGAACGTGGCACCGTAGGCGGCCTCGAAGAGAAGCAACTTCACGATCGCGTTGTCGCCGCCGCTCTCGTAGTCGTAGAAGGGGTAGACCGCCTGGAAGCGGCTGTCGGCCGACACCAGCCATACCAGCACGATCATCACGGGTGCGATGAGCGCTATGAGGATCCCCTCGGACTTCACGAACCCGAGCGACAGGCCGTAGCTGCGCACGCGCTGGCGCACCGTGACGGCGTAGAGGACGGGGACCGCGACGTACACGCCGATGCTGGTGGCTGCCCACCACATCGAGTTGGCGAACGACACATCAGCGACGCTCGCGGTCGTGAAGGGGGCGAGTTGGGTGACCCACAGCAGCACGGCGGGAGTGGCCCACAGGCACGCCAGGTACAGCCAGGCCCGCCAGGGCAGGAGCAGTCGTCCCCGGGGTGTCGAGCCGCGCAGGACCAGGGCGATGGCGACGGCGGTCGCCGCGAGGCCGGGCAGTGCGAAGACGGCCAGACTCCGCAGCAGGTTGCCGCGGCGCCAGGACTCGACGGGGACGACCTCGTACGCGATCCAGACGCAGAGCAGCGAGGCAGCGCTGAACGCGAGCATCACCAGGGCCGCGCGGCGACCGTGGACCCGCCAGACCCAGGCGGCGATCGCGCTCACCGCCGCAACGGCGATGACGAGCACCTGCCAAGCGGCCAGCATCGGGTGACCCTATCGGCGGACACCACGCACACGCACGCGTCGGTGGCTACGCTCGCATCGTGGAATCAGCGCTACGGGTGCTCCTGCCCGACCTCCCCGCGGACGATGCGCGGCGGCTATCACTGCTGCCGTGCCTCAGCGGAGCGACGTCGCTGCACGCGTTGCCGGGTGGCATCACCAATCGCAACTACAAGGCCGAAACCCCGCGAGGGACCTTCGTGGTCCGCGTCTCGGACCCTGAGTCGTCCCTGCTGGCCATCGATCGCGTCAACGAGCATCGCAACTCCCTGGCTGCCGCGTACTCGGGCGCCGGCGCCCCGGTCATCGACTACCTCGAGGGCCAGGGCGTCCTTGTCGTGGGCTTCCTGGAGGGTCGGACATGGGTGGAAGAGGACGTCCGGCAGCCGGACAACCTTCCGCGCGCGGCCGAAGCCTGCCGACGCCTGCACAGCGGTCCGCGATTCGCCTCTGACTTCAACATGTTCGAGATTCAGGCTCGCTACCTCCGGGTGGTGCGCGAGCGCGGATTCCGACTGCCCGATCGCTACGAGGAGTTTCTGCCGACGGTGGAGCGCATGCGTGCCGCTATGGCGGTGCACCCCGAGCCCACGGTGCCGTGCAACAACGATCTTCTCGCCCGCAACTTCATCGACGATGGTGAGCGGGTCTGGATCATCGACTACGAGTACTCCGGCAACAACGAGGCCAGCTTCGAGATTGCCAACGTGTGGAGCGAATCGACCCTGCCCCTCGAGCTGCTGGAGCCCCTGGTGACGAGCTATTGGGGCGCCCATGACCCGGCGAAGGTGGCACGAGCCCGCCTGTGGGCCCTGATGTCCCAGTACGGGTGGATGCTGTGGGCCTCCATCCAGGACGCCATCAGCCCCATCGACTTCGATTTCTGGACGTGGGGCCTGGAGAAGTACGACCGGGCCGTTGCCACGTTCGACGGCCCGGACCTTGAGCGCCTCATCGACGATGTGACCGGCCGGTAACCCGCGCCGGAAGCGGTTACCCCCGGCGAATTGCGGCGTGTTGCTGCGCAAAGCCCACCGCGAGGAGGACACTTCCCCCCAATGAGGGTGGATCCGCCGCCCCCCGGCCGCGGTCTTCAGGAGGCCCCGGTGGCAGATACGTCGAAGCTGAATGCCGACGAGCAACGGCTCGCCGAACTCGGCTACAAGCAGGAGCTCAGCCGCAACTGGAGTGGCTTCTCCAACTTCGCGATCTCGTTCTCGATCATCTCGATCCTGGCGGGTTGCTTCACGACCTTCGGCCAGGCCTGGAACAACGGCGGCCCCATCGCCATCTCCATCGGCTGGCCGCTCATCTCCATCTTCATCCTCATCATCGGCCTGACGATGTCGGAGCTGGTGTCGGCCTACCCGACCTCCGGTGGCATCTACTGGTGGGCCTGTGCCCTCGGCGGTCCCAAGGCGGGCTACTACACGGGCTGGCTCAACCTGATCGGCCTGTGGGCGGTCATCGCCTCCGTGAGCTACGGCTGCGCCACGTTCCTCGATCTCTCGCTATCGGCCTTCAGTGAAGACTGGGCCGCCGGCTATTCGCTGCAACGTGTCTTCATCATCTTCATCTGCGTCCTGGCGGCCGTGTCGATCCTCAACATCTTCAGCGGCGCCCTGATGGCCATGCTCAACAACGTGTCGGTGTGGTGGCACGTCATCGGCGCTGCCGTGATCGTGATTATCCTCATCGTCCTCCCGCCGTCGCACATGAGCGTGTCCGACGTGTTCACCATGACCGTCAACAACAGTGGCGGTCTCAACGGCGGAGAGACATCCGGGCTGCTCTTCTGGCTCTACGTCCTGCCACTCGGCTTCCTGCTGACCCAGTACACGATCACCGGCTTCGACGCGTCCGCGCACGTGTCGGAAGAGACACAGGGCGCGGCCGACGCAGCTGCCAAGGGCATCTGGCGCTCAATCTTCTACTCGGCGATCGGCGGCTGGATCCTGCTGCTCACGTTCCTGTTCGCGGTTCAGGATCCCGAGGCCGTCACGGCGGGCGGTGGCGGCGTCGCCGTCATCTTCTTCCAGGCCCTCGACGCCAAGGTCGCGGGGGCCGTGCTGCTCATCTCGACCATCGGCCAGTTCTTCTGCTCGATGTCCTGCATGACCAGCTGCTCCCGCATGATGTTCGCCTTCAGCCGCGACGG
>NBNH01000241.1 GCA_004379115.1 Actinomycetales bacterium mxb001 | reverse complement strand
AATTGAGAATGCTATTAAATATAGCGTTGAAGTTACCATTGAAAGTTATTATAAATCAATCCTTAACCGATGAGTTACACGATTAATCCTGATACATTGTCAAGTCTTCTGTATCCTGTATCTTATCGGAATATTGAGCCTTCTGCGGTGGTTCAGCAACAAGTTGACGTATATGTCGGTGGAAGTCTGGCAGGATCATTTTTAGCTGCCAAAACAGGAACATCAGGAAGTAGTGCCGTCTTTGATACCAATATTCAAAGCTTTCTTTATTCCGACGTTGCACCAGTTACCGGTACAAAGTCAACTTTATTTGGTACATTAAATACCTATTCCCTTTCAACTAATACCGATGTTATTAAATCCATTTATTGCGTAGCTAAGAATCAAACGTTGGATTCGTCTGGATTTTTGGTAACGTCAACAGCACCTCAATATAGTGCGACGGCTTATGTCATCCCTTCCCAGTTTTATGCCAATGAATATGACTTAGGCGACTTTTACCAACCATCGGCAAACCCTTTCAAATTCCTGACCACGAACAACCAGGACAGGCGATGTAATGCAGCTGGTAATTTATACCTATCTTTTGTTGGGAAAGGGGTTAATAGCGCACAATTTGAGTTCTGGACAAATGCTGGGGCTTCATCGGTTACCATTGTTGACTTAGTTAACGCAACGGCTAATAATGATTTATACACTATCTCAGTTGGTGTGGCTAATATTTTTAACACTACTGCTATATTTCACGCTGGCAACTTTCCTACTAATCCTGATACTTATTCCTATTATGAGGTTAGCGTTGGCAGTTATTCGGGTTCTTACACGCAACTTAGCGAAAAAATACAGATAAACATTGAGCCAAATTGTAGCGATGATATTGAACTTCATTGGTTCGGTAAATATGGTGGGGCTGAAAGCTATCAATTCAGAGGCTTAATACAAGATAGCCAAACGGCAAACGGGGATATTATAAACCTTTCCCAGCCGTGGAATTTGGCAGCATCACCAAAGGCAAACAGTTATGACAAAACAATTATTAAAACAAATCAAAGGGTAAACAAGTCAAAACAAATCAAGTGTAATGTTAGCCATGAAGATGCAGAATATATCGCATCATTGTTTTATTCGCCTGAGGTTTACATCATTGAAAACAACCAATACGTAAATGTTACCATTGCCAATGCGGATATAAGAACAAATGACAATAGGGCAACCGACATTGAGCTATCCTTTGAAATTATCTATCCTAATAAACCAGTCGCCCAGCTATGATAAAATTATACATTGGTGGGCAAGAGGTTGATTTAAACCAAGAGGACGTAAATGTTACCATTGATTATTCCATTGAGAATATTGAACTGGGTAATATATCAGGCGCACATTCAAAAAGAAATGTTACGCTGCCAGCAACTAAAACCAATGTAAATATATTTCAGAACATAACCGACCCAGGAGCAATTATTACCAATGCTTATAAGTTGCTATCGGCACGGCTGGAGGCTGATGGCGTTCCAATTCTGACAGGCAAAGCAAGGCTGGAAGGTGCTGATTTACAGGCAATCAATTCAGGATTTATAGCATCAAATTTTAAGGTATCATTAATTGGGAATAATGCGGATTGGTTTGCCGACGTTGGTAATACCTTAGTTCGTTCCTTAGGCTGGGACGACATTGAGGTAAGCGAAACTACGGTTAAAACAAATTACAATCCAACCACGGCAGAGCATTGTTTTATCCTGATGAAATGGAAAGCCTGGGAGAATGAGGATTACATCACGAACAATGAAATGACACCAGCCATCTTTATTTGGCAGATACTGGAAAAGGCATTTAGGACAAAGGGTTATGAGTTAAATAGTATTTTCAAGACTGATCCTTTCAAACGTTTAATTATCCCAATGGGGTTAAACCTGGGAGCAGATTATTTAAAAGACTTTGTCAATTTAAAAGCTTCCCTTCCAAGCCCTTCATTAATTGATAGTATAACCAACCCATCGCCTATTCTTATAACTTTTACCGATGAGACAACTTCTCCTAACTTTGATACAGGGGGTAATTATTCAAGTGGTATTTATACTGTACCTATAACGGCAACATATACCTTAAAGGCTGAACTAAACATTGCAACTACAATTATACTTCCAGACCCATCGTTTGTATTATTGGTTGGCTGGGAAATAAACGGAACTTTTGCAGAAGGTGAAGATTTATCGCAAGAAACAAATTTTAATGATTCAGTAAGCATTGAATTTTTAACCGATTTAGTTGAGGGGGATACTGTTAAATTTGTTGTTCAGCATTCAAACGTAGGTTTTCTAATGGGGTTAAATGGCTCAATAGAAATAACAGGAAGCAAGCCTATTTTTGAAACTGGGAGAACCTATGATTTGCAATATGTTATACCGATTACTTGGTACGTTCGGGACATTATTAGCGACCTGACAACCATTTTCAATTTAGCATGGGAAACCGATGTATTAAATAAAAAGGTATATGCTTACCCAAAGGATGATTATACCATTCGTTACCGGGCAAACAGTACGGGAGCAATTAGCTTGACTACCTTTGATGGCTTCTTTACTGGTTCAAACAAATACGATTTAAACACCAGAGATATTGACGGTGCAGAATTTGAAATATTAGACGGTTACAAAAGTAGTCAGGTATTGGCTTGGGCAACAGATGATGATACGACAAACAAAGAGGAAGAAAGAAGAGGGGTTAACATTTATTCGGGTGGTTACAACTTCCCAACAGATAGATTTGAAAATGGGGTTGAATTTATTTATACGAAATTCTTTGCCAAAACGATTCATATTAGTGATGTAAATATCACAAGCGGTGGGGTATATGGAGCGCAGATACCTTTAGTTTTTGGCGATGATTACAACACGGTTACCGATGCAGAACCAAATTACAACCTAGCACCTCGTTTGCTTTATTACGCTGGAAGGCGAAGCGGTTTAGATGGATATGTGAGGCTATATGATGAAAACAGTTCGGCATCTTCAGCCTTTGACTTCCCAGCTGCATTCATGGTTAATTACAACGATCCGAGTGGGGGTGATTTTAACCTTTCCTTTTCCGATGAGGTAACAAATTATACCAATGTAATGCAAGGGATATTTAAAACCTTCCATCTACAAAGTTATAAGAGGATAGAGTTAGGCAAAGTTTATACCACATTTGCAAAGTGGAAGCCGAAGGATATAACCCAGCTTTCATTTAGACGTAAGGGAATTATTGGTTCATCTAACTTTATAATTCAAAGCCTGGAATATAACCCTAAGTCAAATAGCCCAGCTAAAACGGTTTTATTATACGATGAAAAGCCAAATGTTACCGACTTAACCAAAGTATCAAATACTATTACGTTGGCTGGTGCTTCGCCACAAACGGGAACGGTAACGGGTTCAGGCAGCGGATTGGTTGGAGCAAATGGGCTGGTAATTAATATTCAATTGTCATACAATCCATTCCTTAATTCAAGTACAAACGTATTGGTTTTACCAGTCAACTCAGGAATCACGAACGTATCAAATGTAAATGCCAATGTTATGGTATTCCAGAATGGGCAGAAGCTTTTACCATCTGTTCAATAT
>NBNH01000240.1 GCA_004379115.1 Actinomycetales bacterium mxb001 | reverse complement strand
TCCGTCAACCCCGGGTCGGGGAAGTTTTGGTAGGAGTGCCGATTCGAGTAGGGCAGCAGCAGCTCCCAGAACTGTTCGACCCACTCTCGAATGTCCGCCGGCACTCGCGTGGGCCACTCGCTCGGGTCCGTCGGGTCGGCCCATCCGCTCATGACCTCGAGGATCCATCGAGCCGAGCGATGGACGTAGGCGGTCGCGGTCGCGGGAACGTCGTTGACCTTCCCGCCGACCCATCCCAGGAGTTGGAATCCCCCGAAGGCCCGGCCTGGCTGCGGGAATGCGTCGATATGCCGGGTGATCTCGTCGAACGCCCGTCCGGGGAGATCGGTTTCCGCGTAGAGCGACCGATCCCAGAACGTGTTGTTGGGCGACACGGGAGTGCGGTACCACAGGTACGCGTCCCACCAGGACCTCGTTGCGATGTCTGATGCGTCCGGTCCGGCTGCGCTCAGCGGTGCCAGGACGTCACGTGCATCGCGGCCGCCCGTGAGGACCTGACCACGCACCCGGCACCAGACGCCGCTAGCAGCGCGGCTCGTGAACCATGATCCGGAGATCAATCGCCCGCCGTTGCGGCGAGCCTCCTGCCATGCACGCCCCGCGCGGCTTACCGCATCGACACCGCTGAACTCGAAAGTGAAGGTCGTCGCACGGCGTACCGGCACCTCGACGAGCTCGTAGGTGAGGTCGGTGACCACCCCGAAGTTGCCGCCGGCGCCACCCCGAAGGCCCCAGAAGAGATCGGAGTTGTCCGTCGCGCTGGCGGTGACCACCGCACCGGTCGCCGTCACCATGGTGACCCCCCGGAGGTGGTCGGCGGTCAGGCCCGCCCAGGTGGCGTTGGGCCCGATGCCGCCGCCAAGCGTGAGTCCGGTGACGCCGACATTCGGGCAGTTGCCACCGGGGAGGAGGTAGAGGTCATCCCCGCTGGGCAGGAGCCTCGCCAGGTCTCGGTTGCGTGCGCCCGCCTGCGCGTAGAGGGAGGCGCCGTCGAGACGGCCTCGCGCCATTCGGCGTGTGCTGATGATGAGACCCGTGGCGCTCGAGCCGGCGGCGTAGTTGTGACCGCCTCCGCGGATGGCGAAAGGCGTGTCGGTGTCCCGTGCCCACCTGACCGCAGCCGCGACGTCATCGACAGAATCGCACAGGGCAACGGCCTTAGGCATCAACGCGGTATAGCGCAGGTTGCGGGGCTGAGCCAGACGCACGAAACGGGCGTCATCGGGCCACACCAGTCGACCCGTGAGTTGGCGCTGCAGTTGGGCCCACTTGTCGGCCCGGGCGAAGGCCGGAGCGGCCGACCAGCCGCCCGCGACCAGACCCAGGGCGCCCAGTCCGGCGGCGGCGAGGAGATCTCGTCGGGTGAGGTCGCTCATGGTTTCAGGCTACGGGAGGCGTGCCTGACGAGTCCTGTGGCTGATCGAACTTGCGGAAGCCGAAGTAGTACACGTAGACCACGGCAAGAACTGGCCCCACGGTGATCATGAGGAAAGGCACCACGCCCCCGACTCCCGCACGAATGTAGGCCAACGCCGTGATCACCACGGCGATGCCCAGCACGACCGCGATGACGGCGAAAACGTAGCGCTGCGGAGCCCTAGCCGACCAGGGCACGGGTGGAATCTCGTCACTCACGAAGGCAGCGTGCCATACCCACCCAGGAGGGTGGGTTCGGCACCCTCAGTCGAGGTAGTCGCGCAGCACCTGGGAACGACTGGGGTGACGCAACTTCGACATGGTCTTGGACTCGATCTGGCGAATACGCTCACGAGTAACCCCGTAGACCTTGCCGATCTCGTCGAGGGTCTTGGGCTGGCCATCGGTAAGGCCGAAACGCATCCGCACGACGCCCGCTTCGCGATCCGACAGAGTGTCGAGCACCGACTCGAGCTGCTCCTGAAGGAGCGTGAACGACACCGCGTCGCTCGGGACGATGGCCTCGGAGTCCTCGATGAGGTCGCCGAACTCCGAGTCGCCGTCCTCGCCCAGTGGAGTGTGCAGCGAAATTGGCTCGCGCCCGTATTTCTGGACCTCGACCACCTTCTCGGGTGTCATATCGAGTTCCTTGGCGAGCTCCTCGGGCGTGGGCTCGCGGCCGAGGTCCTGCAGCATCTGCCGCTGCACGCGCGCGAGCTTGTTGATGACCTCGACCATGTGGACGGGGATGCGGATCGTGCGGGCCTGGTCGGCCATGGCTCGGGTGATGGCCTGGCGGATCCACCAGGTGGCGTACGTCGAGAACTTGTAGCCCTTGGTGTAGTCGAACTTCTCGACGGCGCGGATGAGGCCGAGGTTGCCCTCCTGGATGAGGTCGAGGAAGAGCATGCCGCGGCCGGTGTAGCGCTTGGCC
>NBNH01000239.1 GCA_004379115.1 Actinomycetales bacterium mxb001 | reverse complement strand
CTTCCGCCGCATCGATGATGTAGTCGACGTGCGTGTCCGTCGATGTGCAGATCGCCACCGCATCGGATGCAGCAATCACCTCGTCGGGTCCAAGAGCCGGTACGCCGTACATCTCACCGACCTCGGCGGCCGCGGCCGGAGAAACGTCACTGACAGCCGAGAGCTCGGCGCGCGGAGTCTGTCGCGCGATGTAGCCGGCATGCATGCGGCCGATACGCCCCACACCGATCACGCCAATGCGCAAGGTCATGCCGTCTCCCGCTTCGTCGCGTGCTCCTTGAGGGCGGACCGCACCTCATCGACTGTCCATCCGGCTGCCAACGCCTCGCGCACGAGCGCCGCCTGGCTCGGCGGCGCCATACCGCCCACCGGTGGATCGCGATCGAGGTTGGTGGGGAAGGGATAACCCTCGGCGGCCGACCGCAGCGCGAGCTCAGCGCGGGGATCGTCACCGCGCGCCAGCAGCTCGGGGTAGATGGCGAGCACGATGCGCTCCCGGTCGACACTCTCCATCGCCCGCCCGAAGGCACTCGACACCTGCAGGAGGTTGACCATGCGGCGCACATCCGCGGAGCGATTCGTGCCGGCCCCGTGAATGAGCGCAGGGTTGAAGAAGATCGCATCGCCCTTGGCAAAGGGCACCTGCACGCACGCCTTCGTCGTGAACTCCGCGAAATCGTCGCGTCCCGCGATGAGGTAGCCCGCCGGGTACTTCTGCGAGTGCGGCAGCAGCATCGTCGGCCCGGTCTCCAGTGGAGTGTCGTCGTGGGCAACCGCCGCTTGAAGGGTGAGCACCGGCGAGAGCGAGTGCACGTGGTCGGGGTAGGACTCGATCTGCCCCGCCGACATGAAGCCCAGGTGGTAGTCACGATGCGGAACCTGCGCAGCCCCGCCCGGGTTGACCACATTGACCTGCGCGGTCATCTGGTACGCAGGCCCTAGCCACGCACTCGACACGAGATCGATCACGGCATTGCCGTGGTAGTCGACGAAGGTCGCGGGGTCGGCAACCGCCAGTTTCTCCAGTGAGTTCCAGACGCGATCGTTGGCGCCCGGCTTGGCGAAGTGATCGCCCACCGAGGTGCCCGATGAGCGCTGCTGATCGATCACGTCGAAGAAGACTTGCGTCGCGCGATCCACGACGGCCGGATCTACGGCACCTTCGACGATGAGGACACCGGGGCCGTCGGAGAGCGCACGAGCGAGCTCGGCGAGGGCCGCGTCGCGGTCGGCCGCGAGAAGGGTCGGGGCGGCGTACACCAGGACATTGCTCTCGACGCGATCGGCCAGCGGATAGTCGGAAAGGCTCGTCTGCTCAGCCACGATGGCCGCAAGGTCCTCGACCCGGCAGTCGGCAGCGCGCATCACGGGCCTATCCAACCTCATCCGGCCTCGCGGAAACGGCCAACAGCCGGGCTTCGGAGGTCTAGCCTCGCGGCACCAGGTCAAGGAGGACGAGATGAAGCGCATGCTCGCCGCGGGAGCGGTCGCAGCCGCCGCAGCAGGGGCGGCCACGGTTGCCACCCGACGCAAGGTCGACCACATCCGCAAGTCGGCCGATCCCTACCCCCTGGAGCAGCTCTCGCAGGAGCCGCAGGGCGAGACGTCCTACGTCGAGCGCCCCGATGGCACCCGGATTCGCGTCGTCAGCGCCGGCTCGGGCCCGACCGTGGTGTTCGCCCACGGCATCTACATGACGGTCATCGAATGGAACGTCGTGTGGGACACGCTCGTGGCGCGCGGCTACCGAGTGGTGGCCTTCGACCAGCGTGGCCACGGCCAATCGACCATCGGATCTGACGGGATCAGCACCTCGTCGATGGCGGGCGACTACCTTGCCGTTCTCGAGCACGTGGACGCCCACGATGCGGTGCTGCTGGCACATTCCATGGGCGGCTTCCTCGCCATCGCCGCTGTCCTCGACGTGCCGGGCGTTGCCGAGCGACTGCGTGGGCTCATTCTCATGTCCACGTTCTCCGGCGATGTGCTGCGCGGCGCTCCGCAGAACAAGGCGCAGATCCCGCTCATCAAGTACGGCATCATGCAGAAAATCGCCGCGAACGACACCGTCGGCACCCTCTTCGGCGCCGGACTCTGCGGAGACAACCCCTCCCCCGCCATGGTGCAGGTGTTCCTCGACACCTTCCGTGCCGCCGACCATCGATCGCTGCTGCCGATCCTGGAGGCCTTCACCATCGAGGACCGCGGCGACCGGCTGAGCGAGATCGCCGTTCCCACCATCGTGCTGTGCGGCGACAAGGACACGACGACCCCGCCCTGGCAGTCACAGCGACTGGCGGAGTCGATCCCGGGAGCGCAAGCCTGGTGGGTACCCCGCGCCGGTCACATGCTCAACTGGGAATCGCCCGACGCCATTATTGAGGCCATCGACGACCTCAGCCGCGCGCCGATCCGCTGAGCGGCGGACGCGGACTACTTCTCGGTGTAGAAGCGCAGTTCGGTGGGCTCGCGCAACTTGTCGGCGAGGAACGCATTGCCATCGATGACATGCGGCAGGGTCATGTGCTCGTTCCACGCCTCGCGCGAGGTGAACTTCTCGAACATGAACCACGTGTCAGGCTCGTCGCCCTCGACGAGTTCCATGTAGACGTTCCCGGGCTCCTCGCGGGTGGCATCACGCATGATGCGCAGCCGCTCGGCCACCGCATCGGCGACGTCCATGCGCGGCTTGATGACCGCGACTAGGTAGAGGGGACCCCCGGACATAGGGCGAGGTTACTGGTACGTCGGCCCGCCGTCAGGCGGGGATGACCTCGGCCACGCGCAGCGCGTTGGCAGCGATCGTCAGCGCCGGGTTCTGGGCCCCCGACGAGGGGAAGAACGCCGAATCGACGACGTACAGGTTGTCGACGTCGTGGCTGCGACACCACGGATCGAGGACGCTGGCCCGTGGGTCCTCCCCCGCCACGGCGGTCCCGCACATGTGACTGTTCATCGAGATGTCGAAGCGCTGCTCGAAGATCGCGACGTAGCCGGCCTTCTTCAGCACCGAGCGTGCCTTGGCCAGCATGAGCTCATGGCGGTCGTAGTTGGTGCGGGTCCACGACACGGTGAGCCGACCGGCCGAGTCGAGGTAGATGCGGTTGCGCGGATCGGGTGTGTCTTCAGTCATGACCAGCCACTCCATGCTGCGCGCCGCCATCGGCTTGAGCACTGACAGCGGAGCCTTGGTCGCGTGCGTCTTCATCATCGACGCCTGCACCTTGCCGATGAGCTGCAGCGTGCCACCGGGGTATCCGTCGCCCATGTCGTCGTAGAAATCGTTGACGCACGCTGTCTTCTGGAACACGACGTCGTTGGGACGCCGCGGATCGATCGCTGCGATGTGCGTGTTGTTGTGCACCATGTAGCGGGTGCCGATGAGGCCGGTGGAGTTGGCGACGCCGCTGCGCAACAGCAGTGCCGCTGAGTTGGCAGCGCCGCCGGACGAGGCGAAGACTCGGCCCCGCACCTCGAGCGGCTCGCCCTCGAGGGTGCCGACCGCTCGCGCGATGCGCCCCGATGAGTCGGTCTCAAGACGATCGACGTAGGCACCCGTGACCAGTCGGACCCGACCGGTCGCGAGCGCAGGCTCGAGCGCGCACACCTCCGCGTCGGACTTCGCGTCCCAGCGACACGGGAATCCATCGCACGTGCCGCAGCGAATGCAGCGGCCACCCGGACGCAGGTCGACTCCCATCGCCGTGGTCGAGGGATGCAATCCCTGCGCACTCAGTCGATCGAGCGTCTCAGCCACGTAGGGCTCGTGCGCGAGCGCGCGATACGGATAGGGCTGACTGCGCCACGGCTCGAAGGGCGGCGTCACGGAGTCGTCGGGGCCGGGAGTGCCGTGAACGTTGTAGAGCGCCTCGACCTGGCAGTAGTAGGGCTCCAGGTCGGCGTACGAGAAGGGCCATTTCGGCGAGACACCGTTGGGGTAGACCGTCTCCTCGAAGTCCCGCTCGCGCAGTCGCGGCAGTGAGGAGCCGTAGACCTTGGTATTGCCGCCGACGATGTAGTGCACGCCCGGGGCGAACGGTGTGCCGTCATCGGCGTACCAGGTGTCCTTGGGCTTGTAGCGCCGCTCGACGAACACGGCCTCGGGTGAGGTGTTCTGAGGTTCCTTGGGCAGGTGATGGCCGCGCTCGAGCACCAGCACATCGATGCCACGCTGCGCCAGGCCGTAGGCGAGGGTGGATCCACCCATGCCGCTGCCGATGATGACGACGTCCGCGGAGAGGGGCTCAGCCATGCCGACATTCAACCCGACCCTCAACAGTCACGGGGCCCTTTGATCAGAGAGATTCGCGGGGCTCTGCTTGAATCACCGGGTGACCAGATTGAGCGTGGGCGTGATCGGAACCGGCAACATCGGTACCGCGCATGCGCGCTCACTGGCCCGGGAGATCTCGGGTGCCGAGGTCAGTTGGGTCTTCGATGCCGACTCCGCGCGCGCCAGTGCGCTGGCCGATGAACTCGGGGCACACGTGGCGCCGTCCGCGGAGCAGTTGATCGCGTCCAGTGACGCCGTCGTCATCGCCTCCCCCGACGCCATGCACGCCGAGCAGGCGATCCTGTGCCTCGATGCGCAGCGGCCCACCCTGTGCGAGAAGCCCCTCGCCCCCACCGTCGGCGAGGCTCAGCGCGTGGTGGATGCCGAGCTTGACCTGGGTCGACGGCTGCTCTCGCTGGGCTTCATGCGCCGCTTCGATCCGGGCTACGTCGACCTCAAGGCGGCCATTCCGTCGGTGGGTACGCCGCTCATCGTGCACAACGTTCATCGCAATACGTTCGCTCCCTACGGCCTCACCAGCGCGGGCACGCTGACCAACTCGGCCATCCACGAACTCGACATCAACCGGTGGCTGCTCGACGATGAGTACGCGAGCGTTCAGGTGATCGTCGGACGTCCAGGACCGGACACGCCCGAGGGCGAGTTCGACCCGATGCTCGTCATCCTCACCACCGAGCGAGGCACGCTCGTCGAGATCGAGGCCTTCGTCAACGCGCAATACGGCTACGAGGTGCGCTGCGAGGTCGTCGCCAGCGGTGGCACGCTCGACATGGGCGACGGTTCGTTCATCACGCGGCGGGCGGATCGAGCGGTCGGGCACGACGTGCCCGAACTCTGGCTCGGCCGCTTCGGCGAGGCCTACCGGCGCGAGCTGCAGGCCTGGGTTGATGCCACGCACCGTGGCAAGACATCGGGCGCCACGGCCTGGGACGGACTGGTCGCCACGATCACGGCCAATGCGGCCGTGCGATCGATCACGGAAGGTCCGCAGGCCATCGACGTGCCCGCGCGCCCCGCGCTGTATGCCTAGCCACGAGCTGTCCTCCCACCGTTGAGTGGCGGGTTGTGCGGCCATCCACCGGCGTGTCGCGCGACACAACCCGCCACTCAACGCGACAAGGGCGCCCAGACAGCACGCAAACTGTCTCTTTTAAACATCTCCGCGCCCACGCAACGGGCCCCTATCTCGTATGTCGTCTTCTTCTTGTAAAAAAAAAACTGCTTGAAGCAACAACAGTCATATCTTTCTACTATTCAGCGAAGCGATAT
>NBNH01000238.1 GCA_004379115.1 Actinomycetales bacterium mxb001 | reverse complement strand
TTACTATAGTAATTTAGTTGATATTATAGTTAAGACTTTAAAGGGGGATAATACGTTTGTGAATCCCCATACAGTAATAGAGGATGAGGGAGTAACAATATTAGCTGGAGGGGTAGTAGTACCGAAAGGGGTATCTTTTGTATCTACAGATTTAAGAAAGACAGAAATAAGGCCAATATATATAGGAGAGGATGATCCCAACTATACAACATACGCGCCGATATTTAAAGTTACAGGTGGGACCTATGCGTATGGTATGACCTTTAAAGATCATCCTGGGGCGCAGTGTACGCATCATAAAGTAGTATGTATAATGTTTGCTAATGATGACTGGGAGTTTGATTTTAGCAGCAATAGTAGTTATTACAAGAAAGTAGGCAAAGCCTTTTATAATAACGAGAATTATTATTCTATTACGCCAGCAGAGATTGAAATTGTAGGCCCGGCGAGTAGTGTAGCTGACAGACCAAATATTGATACTGTATATGGAAGCTCACCTTACATATATAATTGCTCTGTACGCTCAGAGTGGGGTATGAATGGTATGTGGATGGACGGGGCTAGAGTTAAAGGTTTCAAATCTATAGTAGGTGCTCAAATTACTCTAACGGTAGTCCAAAAACATAAAGAAGCTTACGAAAAATGGAATGACCAATTAACTAGATGGGAACAGTTAGGAGCTAACGAGAACTACTACGACTTAACACCCGCTTTATACTCAGAATATATACACGGCATAAGTAGTATAGAACAGAAACCTAGTAGTAATGCCATAAGATATAAGCGTAGTAGGTTGATTGGCGGTAGTGTGGGTACTGATTGGAGAAACTTTGGGTTTCTAGCTAGTAATAATGCTTTTAGCCAGTTGGTAACATGTTTTTGTATTGGCGTATCCGAAGGCTTTGTTGTTAAGTCTGGAGGGGATATGTCTATTTCTAATGCTACCTCAAACTTTGGTGAAACATCTCTAGCAGCTTATGGTAAACGCACTACGGCATCTAACCCTGATAAGGATTTTACCTGGGTTTCTATTATCCCTCCTAGTACTTTATCTTCCGGCGATATAGTTAACTTTAATACGTTTACTCCAAGTATTGATTTCTCTTATAGTTATTATTCTAGTAATAACTCCGCATTAAACAGGGTATATGTAACTCAACCTATAACAAATTCAGTTATATTCCCCTTTACCTTTAAAGCTGGTAGTAATATCTACTTAACAATTGGCACTAGAATAGTATCAGCTACATTAACTACTGTAAACGGGCTAACTTTTAATAGTGAAACTGTTAATGGGCAAACACTTTATTACTTTAATGTACAAAGCAATACTAACAATATATTTACTTATTTAGATGGGACAACTGTACAGCAGATTTTCTATCTATCCGGGTCTTCGTTACAGGATAAAATAAACACCTTCAAATCTCTAGTTGGAGCTAATAAGTTATATATAAAAAGGCTTGTAGACAATAGAAAGGTAGAGGATAAAACATATAGGTTAAAGTTAACCGGGGCTAACAAAAGAATACCTGGTTATGGTTTTATGTTAAATACGTCTAATGGGACTCAAGCAAAATTATGGGTTAGTAAGTCAGAAGAAGTAGATGTATTAGGGAGTATTGTTTATAAGGTTACGCTATTAAGTTTTAAGCCTGATGGAAGTCCGGTGGATAATATAGTTACTCCGTATAAAATAGAAGATTTAGATTATGAGCCAGTAGTAAATAACCAAGGCAAAATATCGTTTCCCTCATATAACTCTCCGGATTCCCCGACGTACAGGGCGGTATTAGAGCTTGTAAAATCTATTAGCTCACTAAGCAGTATTGAGAATGGTTTACTAAACCCGTCAGATACAGAAATTAACTTACAAGGTTTTACAGCAGTTCCTACTATTGAGTTTTTAAGACCCTCTGTAATAAGATCTTCTGGACATACTTTTGATTATGTAGGGTTTCTTAATTACTCTCAAGGGTTAATCAACTTTCAATCTGTAACAGTACCTGTTGAAGCTAGACTAACAAAGAACAGAAAGAATATAAACGGAGGTAAATGTTTTTACTCAGGATTAGATCATGAAGGGTTAAGTTGGGCGGGGGATGTAGCAGTTAATATAGCAACGGGAGAGTCAATATCATTAGCAGTAAATGAAACAGTTTTTGATATTACAGTGCCGGCTAGCTTTTCTAACGTATCTGTAGAACGTATAGCTACAACTAATGGAAACGTAGTTATAACGGATGCCGGAATTAAACTAGATAACAACTCTAATATTACCTTTGGGTCTTCTCCTTTCTATATTGTTACTAGCCCTCCTACCAGCACTACTGTTCCTGTTGGTACTTTAGCTCTTAACTCCAGCCCCACTAATAACTTTCCTTTTGCTTATAAGTTAATTAACGATGCCGGTGTTCTTAAATGGATTGAACTTGGCTCTGATACTTATAATAATATAACCCTTACAGGTAACTTTAAAGCTGACAGTCAAGGGTCTAATATAGACTTATCACCTAAAAAAGATGTTAGTGATACACCAAACAGTGGTGTAGTAAAAATAAACCCTCAAAGATACTTAGAGATTAAACCAGGGAATGTGGAGATACATCCACAGGAAGTGCAGGGAACAATAGATAACGTAAGAATAGGTCATACTCAACCAGCGGCGGCTGTGTTTTCTCATATAACAACAGGCAACACAGCTGAATCAACAAATGCAGCAGGCGATGCTTATATTAGAGGTAAAGCTACTATTATAGGAGACTTGGTCGTTAACGGAGGGTTTAGGTTAGAGAACGCAGTAGGAGGATTTAGCAGTTATCAGATATATATAACTGATCTTAATGAGGTTATGGATTCATTTAGCATTACTATGTTTAGGTCTGCTAGATATCAAGTACAGGTATCACAAGATAATAACCATCAGACTTTTGATATGTTGGTTATGCACGATAATACTGCTGCTTACTATATTGAGTATGGTAATATCTCTTCCAACTTTAAGTTAGTTACACCCCACGTTTCTTTAGAAGCTGGTCATTTAAAAGTTAAATTAAAGCGTCTAACCCCCTCCAGTAGCTGCAATGTAGCTTTTACCAGAACTATTCTTAAAACTACTCTTATTAGCCCTACTAACTTATCTAGCACTGAGCTGCAAATAACTAGTAGTGGGGATATGGGCGCTAGCAGTACAATAACTTCTGTTTCTGAAAATACAGTCTTGTTGGAATATGTACCTATACCTAACTCAACTATTTTATTTACTATTACTGAAGATACTATTTAGCTTAGAAAGTAAATTTAACTTAGTACAACAGGAGTATGTATGATACTGTGGTCTGATTCTAATAGTTTGTTTTCTTGTGTAACTATACAAACTACTATCACTAATTCTAATACAGAGATTGTAGATGAATTAGATAGTAGTGAGTTTAGGACTGCTAAGTATCTAATACAGGTTTCTAGCACTACTAATGGCTTTCAAGCAACTGAACTTCTTTTAACTCACGATGGTAATATTGTTAATACTATGGAATATGGGTCTATATCCACTACTTCTAAATTAGTATCAGTATCCGCTTACTTTGTTAACTCTATCATTGTTTTAAAGCTTGCTCGTGTGAATAGTGCTTTAACCCTAGACGCTATTATAAATAAACTAGCTATAAGAAGAAGTAATATAAGCCAATCAACAAAACTATTAAATTAATTATGAGTAATTTTTCTTGGTTAGATAACAACTCAAATGAGTCTGAGCATTTAATATATGCATCCACTGGCTTAATACCAGATAACGTGCCTAGCTCTTCAGCTTACATGAGAGTAACAGGGAACACAACTACAAAGAACGTTGTTAGTATAAACGAAGGATATTTTGATGCTAAAACCTCAGCTTCGGTATCTTATAACGTACTAACAGGAGAAGTAACTGTACAAGCAAGTAGTAAAGATAATATAGAAGTTAAGGGGCATGGGTTTAGTGTAAATGAAAAAATAAAGATAATAGCTACAACAAACTCAGGAGACTATTTTGTAGAACAGGTAACAAACCCTACAACTTTTACTATAAAAAGTAACTTGACGGGGCCTGCTGTTAGTCCTGCTTTTGGTAGCATAACCTCAATAACATCTCAAGCACCTTTTGTTAATTATAGGGTAGCTGCTGTAAACCCTACATTAGCAGAAAGTGTATTAAGTAATCATTGGCCTCTATTTAATTACGATACTACAGCAGCCCCACGTTTTACCTTTAATATAACTATTACGGCTGAAAATCAAGTATTTGAACTCCCCTTAACTAGCTCCTCTATTTGCTATTTTGCTGTTGATTGGGGCGATGGTACAAGGACTTTTGTGCCTAACTCTTTAGACCCTTTACTCTTTAAACATAACTATAAGCTTAAAGGTAATTATGTTGTCCGTATAGTAGGAAATATAGAAGGCTTTGCTTTTAATAATTCTGTATCTGCTAGGTTATTAACTAAAATTGATAGCTGGGGTAATCTAAAACTTAATGTTAATGGTAGCCCTGGGGCTGGGGGTTATTTCTATGGTTGTTTGAATTTAACACAAATACCCTCTACATCTTTATCTAATCTATTTACTGGCACATCAAATAATATTAACTTCTCTTATTTCTTTACTAACTGCCTTAAACTATCTAGCGTCCCCACAGCATCAACTTCAACTGCAAGAGCAATTAATACAGCTTCTATGTTTGAGGGTTGTTCTTTGTTTAATGAAAACATTAGTAACTGGGATGTTAGTAATGTAGTAAATATGGGATCAATGTTTAAAGGCGCGACTATATTTAATCAGTCTTTAAGCAGTTGGAACGTAGCTAAAGTAGCTAACATGTCAGCTATGTTTAGAGAAGCTAGCTCATTTAACCAATCTATTCAGAACTGGAATGTATCTAATGTTTTAGATATGTCTTATATGTTTGCTGGTAGGTTTACTATTACTTTTAGCCCTAATCCTGTAGTTAATATACCTAATCAACCTTTACTAGCTACTATACAGGTTTACTCCACTAGCAACTTTAATCAAAACTTAGACCTTTGGGATGTTAGTAAAGTAGAAAACTTTTCCTTTATGTTTACTGCTAGTAACTTTTCACAAAGTTTATCTTCTTGGAAACCAGTTAATGCTTTGGACCTTTCTTATATGTTTGCTGGGGCTGAACTTTTTAACTCTAGTATGACCCGTAATTATACTACTAGTGTATGGGCTATTGATAAAGTCACTAACCTAAACGGTATGTTTCTTGGCTCAAAAGCTTTTCTGGGTAATGGAGTAGATAAGTGGTCTTTAGATAAGTTATTATCTGCAGTACAAATGTTTGACGGCTCAGCTTTAACTCAAACTAATTATAGGAAAATATTAGAAGAATGGCCTACTCAATTAACTTATACTTCTACCAATCCAAAAGCTGTACAATTCAGCGCAGGAATAGTAAACTCTAATCCAGGTACAGGTCAAGAGACCAGAACCGCTTTAATTAATAAAGGGTGGGGTATTAGAGATAAAACTACTGTTTCTTCTCCTAACTACCTTAATGGTTATTATAAATTTACTGCTTAATACTTAATTAAACTTATGAAAATCTTATACGAGCTAAAACCAATACAACAGAATGACATGTTATTGGTTCCAGTACTGTGGACAGAAAAGAAGGAAGTTAGCGTAAAAGCTATTGAGATACAACCCCAAGCCCCTTTATTGTCTTTACAAAAGCCACTAGCTGAACCCCTAACAGAGCCACAAGCTGAACCCCTAACAGAGCCACAAGCTGAACCCCTAACAGAGCCACAAGCTGAACCCCTAACAGAGCCACAAGCTGAACCCCTAACAGAGCC
>NBNH01000237.1 GCA_004379115.1 Actinomycetales bacterium mxb001 | reverse complement strand
TCGATGGTCTTGTGATGGGCATCTGGGGAGTGGACATCTCGTTTGGATTCCTCACCATGCAACCGGGTAATCCCACCACCCAATACGAGAGTCGGTTGAGTCCCCGCGCGGAGCGCAACTTCGCCATCGTCGGCCTAGGGGCAGTGACCGTTCTCGCGCTGGGTGTCCTGGCCGAGGATTGGGGCGCCTTCACCTCCACGGACATCTTGACCCTGGGCTTCTGGGTCGGAGCGGCAGGCCTGTTCATCTCCCAGATCGCTTTCGCGGGTCGCGACGAGAAGTCGGGTTCGGCACCCTAAGCCGCCGGAGAATCACTTCCACCAAAGGACCTACTGACCCTCCCGACATTAAGCTCAGGTGTTTGAGGCGAATGGTCCCCAAAAGGGTCCCCAACTTAACCTCCACAAGGTCAGAGGCCGGTCTCGATGCGCTCTAGACCGGCCTCTGACGTGTCGAAATGATGTCGGGCTGACAGGATTTGAACCTGCGACCCCTTGACCCCCAGTCAAGTGCGCTACCAAGCTGCGCTACAGCCCGCCGCCCCGCAGTCCCAGGGGACCTGGCTTACGGGAACCACGAAAGCCTACCGACCAGTCGCACCCTGACGTCACCCGGCCCATGGCGTTGAGCGGCGGGTTGTGCGGTGCGACACGCCGTGCGAGGGCAGCACAACCCGCCGCTCAACACGGGGGTCAGGTCAGCCGCGGCGGCGCTTCTCGCGGATGCGCAGGTTGATGCGGATCGGCGTACCGACAAAGCCGAACTCCTCGCGCAGTCGACGCTCGACGAAGCGCCGGTAGCCCGCCTCGAGGAAGCCCGTGGTGAAGAGGATGAATGTCGGAGGCCGGGTCGTCGCCTGCGTGCCGAAGAGAATGCGCGGCTGCTTGCCTCCCCGCACCGGGTGCGGGTGTGCGGCCACGAGTTCGGACAGGAAGGAGTTGAGTCGCGACGTCGGGATCCGCGTCTCCCAGCCATCGAGCGCCTCGTCGAGGGCGGGCACCAACTTTTGGAGGTGACGACCGGTGAGAGCCGAGACGTTGACCCTTGGCGCCCAGCGCACCTGCACGAGTTCGCGGTCGATCTCCTTCTCGAGGTAGCGCTGGCGATCCTCGTCCACGAGATCCCACTTGTTGTACGCGATCACGAGTGCGCGACCTGTCTCGACGACGAGCGAGAGCAGCCGAAGGTCCTGCTCGCTCAGCGGCTCGGAGGCATCGATGAGAACGAGAGCGACCTCGGACTTCTCCAGGGCGGCGTGCGTGCGCAGGCTCGCGTAGTACTCGTGACCGCTGGCCTCCTTGACCCTTCTACGAATTCCGGCGGTATCGACGAACCACCACTCGCGGTCACCGAGGACGATGAGCTCATCCACCGGATCGACGGTCGTACCGGCCACGGAGTCCACGACGACGCGGGCCTCACCGGCCAATTTGTTGAGCAGTGAAGACTTGCCCACATTGGGCTTGCCCAGCAGGGCGACTCGCCGCGGGCCACCTCCGCGCGTGCGCGCCTGGCCCTCCTCCGGCAGGAGCTCGACGACGCGGTCCAGTAGGTCACCGCTCCCCCGCCCGTGCAGTGCCGACACGTTCTGCGGCTCGCCCAGGCCCATCGACCACAGCGCGGCAGCATCGGCCTCGGTCCGAGAGTCGTCGACCTTGTTGGCGACGAGCACCACCGGGACCCCCGACTTGCGCAGCACGCGAACGACGGCCTCGTCCTCATCGAGTGCGCCCACGGTGGCATCGACCACGAACATCACGACGTCCGACTCGTTGATGGCCCGCTCCGCCTGGGCGGCGATCAAGCCAGCCATGCCGCGGGCATCCTTCTGCCATCCCCCGGTGTCCATGACCAGGAAGTCGCGGCCGTTCCACTCCGCCTCATAGGTGACGCGGTCGCGGGTCACGCCCGGAATATCCTCGACCACCGCCTCGCGGCGGCCGAGGATGCGGTTGACCAGCGTGGACTTTCCGACGTTGGGACGCCCGACCACGGCCACCACCGGCAGGAGGATCTCCGGTGCACCCGATTCGTCGAACTCCTCCAGCTCACCGAACTCCGCAATGGCCGCCGCGCGAGCCGCCGCCGCGAGGGCAGCCTCGTCATCGGTGTCGGAGTCGTCCACCCAGGCAGAATCAGCCGCGTTGTCGACCTCGATACCGTCGAAGGGATCCTCGTCGAAGCCGTCATGAGTGGTCACGACCCACCATCCTTGCGTGTCGTCGACAACTCCTCGAGGCCGACCCGTCCGCTGCGGGCACGGGCGGTCGCGACGTGATCAGCCAGGTGCTGGCGCAGGAGTTCAGCCACGTCGACGATGGATCCGCGCGCGAGCGGATCCGCCGGTGCCGGAAGTCGGAATGCCTGGCCGAACACGACATCGATCAGGGCTCGTGGCGCCGGGGGGTCCGTGGGACGCCGGCCGTGCGTTCCGAGCAGCGCCACCGGGACGACGGGCACACCCGTTCGCACCTGCACGTAGGCGGCACCCATCGCCGCTACTCGGTGTGGCTCATCAACCGAAGGCAGTCGACCTTCAGGGAACATCCCCACCGCATCGCCGGCGGCGACAGCCTCGACAGCCGTGCGCAGTGCGTCGAACGCGTCGTCTTCCTCACCGACGACGATGCGCCCGGTCGCTGCCGACAGGGCCGTCCACGCTCCTGCCAGCGCACCCGCCTCGGACACCACGCGCACGGGACGGGGTGCCGCGGCCGTCAAAATCGTCGCATCGGCGATTCCCGGATGGTTCGCGATGAGAAGCACCCCACCGTGGGACGGAAGGTAGTGCGCTCCCGTGACGTGGACGCGAAAGGCGGCGCGAACGAGCGGACCCAGCAGATTGCGTGTTGTCGCGACACCCGAGAAGCTCATGCGCGCTGATCCGGGACCGCTGCCAGGATCGCGTCGGCCACCTCGTCGAGAGTGAGATGCGTTCCGTCGATCCTGATCGCATCATCCGCTGCTTGCAGCGGCGACACCGCACGAGTCGAGTCAATAGCATCGCGCGACAGCAGGTGCTCCTCGGTGGCACGGATCATGTCGCGATCGACGTGGTCATCGCCGACCTGCTCGCGGGCCCGTCGCTCGGCCCGTGCCCCGGCGTCGGCGGTCAAGAAGACCTTCAGATCGGCATCGGGCAACACCACCGTGCCAATGTCCCGCCCCTCCATGACAACCCCATCGCCACGCTGCCTGGCCGCCTCCACGAGATCGCGTTGGATCGCGACCAGGCGGGAGCGGACCTGCGGCACCGCGCTGATGCGACTGACAGCCGCCCCCACGCCCGGACCGCGGATGTCGACGGAGACGTCGTGCCCATCGACGCTGATGTGCGGATCCGCGGGGTCGTCGCGCAGATCGATGATCGGCTCGGCGCAACGGGCAGCGACGGCCGCCGTGTCGTCAGGATCGATCCCTTCGCGCAGCATCCACCAGGTGATCGCTCGATACATCGCCCCGGTGTCGACGTATCGAGCACCAAGGCGGCGGGCGACGAGCCGCGAGGTACTGGACTTGCCCGACCCGGAAGGGCCGTCGATGGCGATGATCACCGACACGGAATCAGCCTACGCGTCACGCGCGGACGTCGAAGCCGCGCTCGCGAAGCCCCTCGGACAGAGTCGTCGAGACGTCGGGGCGCACGGACAACTCGATGAGGCCCGAGGGCTTGCCCAGCACGTGGTCGATGCGCACGTCTTCGAGGTTGACGCCCAGGTCGCCCGCAGCGACGAAGAGGCTGGCCAGCTCACCCGGCTTGTCGGCCACCTGGACCGTCACGACGTCGTACGCGGCTGCGGCCGTGCCGTGCTTGCCCGGCACGCGCTGCCGCCCGGCGACACCGCGGCTGAGCGCGTCGAGCGTCGCTGGGCCGGCGTCACCGGTGCGCAGGTCGGCGACGACGGCAGCCAGGTCGGCTGATAGCGCGCCCAGCACCTCAGCCACCGACTCGGCGTTGGCGCGCAGGATCGCCTGCCACAAAGCGGGGTCGGACTGGGCCACGCGCGTCATGTCCTTGAGGGCCTGACCGGACACGGTGACCGCGTCCGGATCGGCATCGAGAAGGCGTGCCGCGATGAGGGAGGACAGCACCTGCGGCGCATGCGAGGTCAGCGCCACCGCGCGGTCGTGCTCGCGCGGATCCATGCGCAGCGGCACCCCGCCGCAAGTCGTGACAAGGTCGATGACCTCCTGCACGCGATCGGGATCGGCCTCGTCGCTGGGACAGACCACCCAGGCGCGATCGTCGAAGAGGTCGAGGCGAGCGGCTTCGGGCCCGGAAAGTTCCCGGCCTGCGAGAGGGTGACCACCCACGAGTCGACGCGGATCGCCTCCTTCGCGCACGGCGTCGGCCAACGGCAGCACCTTGACGGAGGTGACATCGGTGATGGTGGCCTCCGGGAAGCGGCACGCCTGCGCCATCACCGACCCCGCGGCACCGGGTGGAACCGCTACCACGACGAGATGAGGGTCGGGTGAGGAATCGGAGCGAGGCGTGCCCGCCCCGCTCTCTACCGCCGCCGAGACAACGGAGGGATCCGCGTCTTCGAGCTGGACCTCGACTCCTGCTCGACGCAGGGCCAAGCCCACGGACGCACCGAGGAGTCCGCTGCCCACGACAAGGACCGGCCCGGCAACGGGCACGCTCACTGCCGCAGGTCCTGTCGAAGGACCTCGGCCCCGCGCAGGTAGACATGCTGGATGTCGGCGCGAGCCAGGGGTAGGTCGGCATGCACGAGGACGCGGACAGCCAACTGCACCGCGCCGGTGATGTCGAGTTCCTGGGCGCACAGCAGCGGGACGTCAGTCAGGCCCAGGGCCCGAGCGGCAGCAGCCGGGAATGCCGAGTGGATGTCGGGCGTGCCGGTGAGGATGATGCTGACGACCTGGTCCTGCTGCACGTCATTGCGGCTGAGCATCTCGCGCAGGAGCTCGCCCACGGCCTCGTTCATCTCGGCGGCATCGTCGGCCGACAGCAGTGTCGCTCCCCGGATCCCACGCAACGGCATGGGTGAACCCTAGCGAGCCCTAGAGGCCTAGAGCCCTACCGCCGTGTAGAGGGCACGGAGTTCGGGCCCGGTGATCGCACGCAGGCGCCCCGGACGCTGTTGCCCGAGGCGAATCGGGCCCACCTGCGTGCGCACCAGCGATTCCACCGGATGCCCCACGGCCTCCAGGAGACGCCGTACGACGTGCTTGCGACCCTCGTGCAGTGACAGTTCGACCAGGGCACGTCCGGGCAGGGCCTGAACGACGGAGAACGAATCGACGCGAACCACTCCGTCATCGAGCTCCACACCGTCGCGCAACCTCCGGCCGACATCGCGCGCGACCGGGCCGGGAACCGTCGCGACGTAGGTCTTCAGGACTCCGTGACTGGGGTGCGACAGGCGCTGCGCGAGGTCACCGTCGTTCGTCAGGAGAAGCAACCCCTCGGTGTCGGCGTCGAGTCGCCCCACGTGGAAGAGACGTTCGGGCCGGTCCGCCACGATGTCGCCCACGCAGGGGCGTCCGCGTTCATCAGACATGGTGGAGAGAACGCCGCGCGGCTTGTTGAGGGCCAGCACGAGGAGATCCGGCGCCGTCGGAACACGCTCGCCATCGACGCGGATCACGCTGGTGCGCGGGTCAACCCGGAGCCCCTGCTCGCGGACACGCTTGCCGTCCACCTCCACGCGCCCCTGCTCGATGAGCTCCTCGCATGCGCGCCGACTGCCGAGGCCGGCCTGCGCGAGTACCTTCTGCAGCCGGATCAGACCGTCCGCATCCTCGGTTTCGGCCACTACTCCCCCGCCGCCACGGAATCCAGGACGGCGTCGAGCTCGGCGAGGTCGGGCAGGTATTCGGCCAGGTCCGGAAGGTCATCGAGCGACGCGATGCCCAGGCGCTCGAGGAAGTAGGCGGTGGTCCGGTAAAGGATTGCCTGCGACGACTGATCGATGCCCGCCTCCTCGATGAGTCCGCGCGACTGCAGCGTGCGCAGGACACCGTCGACGTTGACCCCGCGGACCGCGCTAATGCGCGCACGCGAGACCGGCTGGCGATAGGCAATGACAGCGAGGGTCTCGAGGGAGGCCTGCGTCAGTCTTGCCTGCTGCCCGTCGAGCACCCAGCGCTCCACGACACCCGAGCAGGTATCGCGCGTGTAGTAGCGCCAGCCTCCGGCGACCTCGCGCAGGGCGAAGCCTCGCTCTGCGCGCTCATAGTCGGCAGCCAGCTCATGCAACGCCGCCTCGACCTCATCGACCGGACGCCGCGTGGCCTGCGCGAGTGTCACCGTCGGCATCGGTTCGACCGCGACGATGAGCAGGGCCTCGAGGGCAGCACCCATGCTCGGTGCACCCAACTCGTCGTCGCTGTCATCGACAGTGGTGACCTCGTCGGTCGTCTCACTCATCGGTGGCCTCCTCACGGGCGATGTCGTCAGATGCTGGCGCCTCGGGTGCCGACGGCCCGCCATCGTCGTATTCATCCTGGATGTCGACCTCACCGGTGTCGGGCCCTGTCCAGCGCACCGTCAGGTCGCCGAGTGGCGAGACCTGCTCGAAGGAGACGACGCCGTCGCGGTAGAGCTCGAGCAACGCGAGGAAACGTCCCACGACGAGCATCGTCGTGTCGCAATCGGAAATGAGCGCGCGGAACGTGGCGGCGCGCAGGCGACGCAGCCGACCCACGAGGATCGCCGCCTGCTCGCGCACGCTCACAAGCGGGACGTGAAGGTGCGCGACGCCGACCTCGGGCTCGGGCTTGGGCATGAGTGCCCGAGCCGCGAGCGCTGCGAAGCCCTCGGGACCGATGCCGAACACGACCTCGGGAAGCAATTCGGCGAAGTGCGGCTCGAGCCCGACGGTGCGGGGCATCATGCGCGCTGCCGTGAGCATCTGCTCCTGCAGCAGCGCGGCGACCTCCTTATAGGCGCGGTACTGCAGCAACCGCGCGAACAGCAGGTCTCGCGCCTCGAGCAGGGCGAGGTCTTCCTCGTCTTCGACCTCGCCGCTGGGCAGGAGCCGAGCCGCCTTGAGGTCGAGGAGCGTCGCCGCAACGACGAGGAACTCGGTGGCCTCGTCGAGGTCCCACGCAGGTCCTTGCTGCCGGATGTAGGCGATGAACTCGTCGGTGACCACGTGCAGCGCGAGTTCGGTGACCTCGAGCTTGTGCTTGGAGATGAGTTGGAGCAGGAGGTCGAAGGGGCCTTCGAACCCACCCACACTGACCGAGAACCCTCGATCGGGCGTCTCGGTCGGGGGCAGTGCGTCGATGACCTCGGTCACTTGGCGATGAGCTCTCGGGCCAGCTGCCGGTAGGCCTCGGCCGCCGGGCTGCTGGGGGCGAAGACGGTGATCGGTTCGCCGGCAACCGTGGCATCGGGGAACTTGATCGTGCGACTGATGACCGTGTGGAACACCTGATCGCCGAAGGCGTCAACCACTCGCGCGAGCACCTCTCGCGTGTGAAGCGTGCGGGGGTCGTACATGGTCGCGATGACTCCGGTGACCTGCAGGCGCGGGTTGAGACGACCCTGGACCTTGGTGACGGTGTCGGTGAGCAGCTTCACGCCGCGTAGGGCGAAGTACTCGCACTCCAGGGGAATGACAACGCCATTGGCGGCCGTCAGGGCGTTGATCGTGAGCAGGCCCAGCGACGGCTGGCAGTCGACGATGATGTAGTCGTAGCGATCGAGCACAGGTGCCAGAGCCCGAGCCAGCGCATGCTCGCGAGCCACCTCGTTGACCAGGGCGACCTCAGCCGCTGACAGGTCGATGTTGCTCGGCACGAGGTCGAGACCGGGGACCTTGGTGGGGACGATGACGTCATCCACCGTGCAGCCCTCGTCCATGAGCAGGTTGTAGACCGTGCGGTCGAGCTGGTGGGCAGGGACGCCGAGGGCGACCGAGAGGGCGCCCTGCGGGTCGAAGTCGATGAGCAGGACGCGGCGACCGTATTCGGCCAGGGCCGCGCCGAGATTGACCGTCGACGTGGTCTTGCCGACGCCACCCTTCTGGTTGACCATCGCGAGGACGCGTGCGGGGCCATGCTGGTCGAGAGGTGTGGGCACGGGGAACTCCGGCATGGGGCGGCCGGTCGGCCCCATGCGGCCAGCCTCGACGAGCGACTCGTCGGCCATGGCGTCCCCTTCCGTGCAAGCCCGGATGTCCGGACCCCCGGCATCCTCTCAGACGCGGCGACGGGACATGACCCGGACGCTCCCGGTCAGCGGGCCCGTGGGTGGCTCGCGGCGTAGACCTCCCGCAGGGTGTCCACGGTGACCTTCGTGTACACCTGCGTCGTCGTCACGGACGCGTGGCCGAGGAGTTCCTGGACCACTCGCACATCGGCCCCGCCCTCGAGCAGGTGGGTGGCGAAACTATGCCGGAGCGCGTGGGGCGAGACGGCGGGTACGTCGGCCCGGTCGGCAGCCGCCGACAGCACCGCCCAGGCGCTCTGACGACTGAGCCGGTTGCCCCGCGTATTGAGGAACAGCGCGGGGGTGCCGCGGGATGCGAGTCCGGGACGGCCGCGCACGAGGTAGGCCTCGACGGCGTCCGCAGCGTGACTGCCCAGGGGCAGCCGCCGTTCCTTGCCGCCCTTGCCACGCAACAGCACGGTGCGTTCCGTCAGGTCGATGTCGTCGATGTCCAGGCCGCAGGCCTCGGAGATCCGGGCGCCCGTGCCATAGAGGAACTCCAGGAGAGCGGCGTCGCGTGGGCCCAGTGGGGGGTCCTGGGCACCCGCGGCGGCGATGAGAGCGAGGACGCGGTCGTACGACATGGCCTTGGGTAGTCGCTGAGGCACACTCGGCGGGCGCCAGGAGCGGGCCGGGTCGTCGGCGGCGAGCCCCTCGTCTGCGCAGAAGCGATGGAATCCCCGCACAGCGACCACGGCTCGCGCCGCGGACGATGCCGACAGGGCACTGTGGCCGCCCGTTCCCCGGCGCAGGCCGGCTGCGTAGTCCTCCAGGTCGGGGGCGCGCACATCGGCGACCGCATCGATCCCCCGATCCGCGCACCACTGCGCGTAGCGTCGAAGGTCACGACCGTACGACGACAGGGTGTTGCGCGACAGGCCTCGCTCCACGGCAAGATGGTCGAGGTAATCCTCGACCGCGCGGGCGACTGACGTACGAGTCAGGCCAGCACGTCCGAGACATCGACGCAGGGCAGACCGAACGCCTCGGCGACCGCCGCGTAGGTGATGGCACCCGCGTGGGTATTGAGCCCCAGACGCAGGGCCGGATCGCTACGCAGGGCCCCCTGCCAGCCACTGTTGGCCAGGCGTACGGCGTAGGGAAGCGTCACGTTGGTGAGGGCATAGGTCGAGGTGTGCGGCACGGCGCCGGGCATGTTGGCCACGCAGTAGAACAAGGAGTTGTGCACCGGGAACGTCGGATCGGCATGGGTCGTGGGTCGAGAGTCCTCGAAGCAGCCACCTTGATCGATGGCGATGTCGACGAGCACACTGCCCGGCTTCATGCGCGAGACGAGGTCATTGCTGACGAGCGTGGGGGCCTTGGCACCGGGCACGAGGACCGCGCCGATGACGAGATCGGCGTCGAGCACCGCGCGCTCGAGTTCGAAGGCATTGGACGCAACGGTCTGCAGGTGGCCCTGGTAAATGTCGTCCATGTAGCGCAGGCGGGCGATGTTCTTGTCGAGCAAATGGACGTCGGCATGCATACCCATCGCGATAGCCGCCGCTCCATTGCCCGAGACACCGGCACCGATCACCACGACCTTGGCCGCACGCACGCCCGAGACACCCCCCATGAGAACGCCGCGGCCCCCGTTGACCCGTTGGAGCGCCTGGGCTCCCACCTGCGGAGCCATGCGGCCCGCCACCTCGGACATGGGCGCCAGCAAAGGCAGCGAGCCATCGGCGAGCTCGACAGTCTCATACGCGATGGCGGTCACCCCGGCTCCGAGCAGGGCATCGGTGCATTCGCGAGAGGCGGCCAGGTGCAGATAGGTGAACAGGATCTGGCCCTGACGCATGCGGTGGTACTCCTCCGCGACAGGTTCCTTCACCTTCAAGATCAGGTCGGCGGTACCCCAGACGTCGTCAGCGGTCGGAAGCATCCTCGCTCCGGCGGCGACGTATTCGTCATCGGTGATCGACGAACCGAGACCAGCGCCCTGCTGCACGAACACCTCGTGACCGAAGCGCACGAGTTCGAAGACACCGGCGGGGGTGATGGCCACGCGGTATTCGTGGTTCTTGACCTCGGTGGGGATACCGACCTTCATGATTCTCGCCTCCAGGATCGCGCGTCGCCTCTGTCGCGGATCTGACGCCACTCTAGGGGGATGGCAGCGTCCACATGTCATCGCCCGCGGGCCGAAGGGTGACCCAATCGCGGTCACGTGCCGCTGCCGCTGCGAGTACGCCCGTCACCGTCGTCGGGTTGTGCAGGTCGCCGCTCAGCGCGAGGTCAACGGCGTCCTCGAGAGCCAGCCAGGTGCGCGGCAGATGCGCCTCCTCGGCCTCGCCCGTGGCCGGCCGCCCACCATCGACCTCGGACAGTCCACGAGCCAGGTAGCAGCGAAAGGCCTCGGTCGAGCCTCCTGGCGAGTTGAAGAAGTCGACAAGCACGTGCCACTCACGGGCCATGTAGCCGGATTCCTCGAGCAACTCGCGCTGCGCGGTGGCCCAGGGATGCTCCCCCGCAACATCGCGCAGCCCTGCGGGCAGCTCGAACAGGTATCCGCCCACCGGCTGGCGGTACTGGCGGATGAGCAGGACGCGATCCTGCTCGTCGAGCGCGACAATGCCCACGGCGCCGGGATGATCGACGATGTCGCGTTCCACGACCGTGCCATCGGGCAGTCGCACCGTATCGGTGACAATGCTCCAGACTCGTCCGTCGTAACGCACCGCGCGTTCGAGCAACTCACTCGGATCGCGGACATCGCGAACCGTGCCGCGCCAGATCTCGTCGGCCGCCACTAGGAGCCGGCAGCGTCCGCGCCCGCCTGGGCATCGACGGCACCATGGTCGCGTCGGGCCAAGGCGGCCCGAACCAGGCCGGCGAAGAGGGGGTGCGCCCGCGTCGGGCGGGACCTGAACTCCGGATGCGCCTGCGTGGCCACGTAGTAGGGGTGCACGTCCGCGGGCAACTCGACGAACTCCACCAGGCGACCGTCAGGAGACGTGCCAGAGACAACGAGGCCCGCCTCTTCGAGTGCCGGTCGATAGGCGTTGTTGACCTCGTAGCGATGGCGGTGACGCTCGTCGACGTAGGGCGCCCCGTAGGCCTGGGCGACGACGGAACCTTCGAGGAGTTTGGCCGGGTACAGACCTAGGCGCATCGTGCCGCCCATGTCGCGGTCGCCGGCGACGACGTCGCGCTGATCGGCCATGGTGCTCACCACGGGATGCGGGGTGGACTCATCGAACTCCAGGGAGTTGGCCCCCTCGAGTCCGGCGACGTCGCGGGCGTATTCGATGACCATGCACTGCAGGCCCAGGCACAGGCCCAGGGTGGGAATCCGATGCTCCCGGGCGTAGCGAAGAGCACCGAGCTTGCCCTCGATGCCCCGAACGCCGAAGCCGCCCGGCACGCAGATCGCGTCGACATCGCCGAGTTGTTGAGCCGCGCCCTCGTCGGTCGAGCAGTCATCGCTGGTCACCCAGCGGATACGCACCCGGCAGTCCTGGTCGAAGCCCCCCGCGCGCAGCGCCTCGGTGACCGAGAGGTAGGCATCAGGCAGGTCGACGTACTTGCCGACCAGCGCGACCTCGACCTCGTGGGCCGGATGGTGCACGCGCTTGAGCAGGTCTCCCCAACTGGTCCAGTCGACATCACGGAAGGGAAGTCCGAGTCGACGCACGACGTAGGCATCGAGCCCCTCGCCGTGCAAGACCTTGGGGATGTCGTAGATGCTCGGCGCGTCGACCGCGGCCACAACGGCCTCTTCGTCGACGTCGCACATGAGTGAGATCTTTCGCTTGATTCCGGCAGGCACCGGTCGGTCAGCGCGAAGCACGATGGCATCGGGCTGGATACCGATGCTGCGCAGTTGTGCCACCGAGTGCTGGGTGGGCTTGGTCTTGAGCTCCCCGGACGGGCCGATGTAGGGCAGCAGTGAGACGTGCAGGAAGAAGACGTTGTCGCGGCCGACTTCATGGCGAATCTGGCGCACGGCTTCGAGGAAGGGCAGCGACTCGATGTCGCCGACGGTGCCGCCCACCTCGGTGATGACGACATCGATGTCGGGGCCGGCCATGCGGCGAATGCGCGACTTGATCTCGTTGGTGATGTGCGGGATGACCTGCACGGTGTCGCCGAGGTATTCCCCGCGACGCTCCTTGGCGATCACCGTGGAGTAGACCTGGCCGGTCGTGACATTGGCCGAACCGTGCAAGTCGGTGTCGAGGAATCTCTCGTAGTGGCCGACGTCAAGATCGGTCTCGGCACCGTCATCAGTGACGAAGACTTCGCCGTGCTGGAACGGATTCATCGTGCCGGGATCGACGTTGAGATAGGGGTCGAGCTTTTGCATGGTCACGCGCAAACCGCGCGCCTTGAGGAGGTTGCCCAGGGAGGACGCCGTCAGGCCCTTGCCGAGAGAGGAGGCGACACCGCCGGTGACGAAAAGATGCCGGGTTGTTGGCCGCTGCTCCACGGGGGTCCAGGCTATCAGCGCCGACGGCCCCGAGCCGCGCCGCGACCCGCGGGGGAATCGGCCGCCTCGTCGACAGCGAGGGCTCGCAGTTCTCGGGCATGGGCCATGGCGGTCTCGGAGTCCTCCAGGCCGGCCAGCATCCGGGCGAGTTCGCGGTCGCGCTCGTCGCCCGTGACCTCGACGAGGCTGGATGACGTCACCGCCTGACCCGGTCGCACGACGAGGTGGCGATCGGCGAAGGCCGCCACCTGAGGCAGGTGCGTGACCACGAGGACCTGCGAGGAACGCGCCAGGCGGGCCAGTCGGCGCCCCACCTCGACGGCCGCCTTGCCCCCGACTCCGGCGTCGACCTCGTCGAAGACGAACGTCGGCACCGGGTCGGATGCTCCGAACACCACTTCGAGGGCGAGCATGATGCGCGACCGCTCCCCTCCCGACGCAGATTTCGCCAGTGACCGCGGGGCCACTCCGTCGCGCGGGACGAGGAGGAACTCCACCTCATCGACGCCGTATCGATCGGCTGCATGCTGTTCGCCTTCGACGGTGACCTGAACGTCGCCCCGCGTGCGCCGCCGCACGTCCACGACGAGGCGGGCCGAGGGCATGGCCAGGGCATCGAGCTCGGCCGTCACGCGGGCCGCGAGGTCCTCGGCGGCCGCCTGGCGTCGTCGACTCAGGGCGAGGGCCCCTGCACCGGCCCTGGTCGCCGTCTCGACCCGCCGGGAGTGCAGGGAGGCCAGCAACTGCTCGTCATCGGACAGATCGGCCAGTCGGGCCTCAGCGCGCTCCCGCCAGTCCCCCAGGTCCTCGCCCGGCGGCACGATGCGCTCCAGTCGGCGTCGCAGGGCGGCGAGCGCGGCTCGACGTTCCTCGACGAAGGCGGCGCGGGCCGGGTCAGCCTCCAGGTCGGTGAGGTAGCGCGAGAGTTCGAGGGCGACGTCGTCCAACTCGGTGGCGCAGCGGACGAGGCGATCGCGCACGTCAGCCAGGGACGGATCGCGCTCGGTGACGCGAGCAAGCGCGGCTTCGGCGTGGGCGACCAAACCGGCCGCCCCGACCTCGGCTGCCTCGGTCAGCGCCGAGCGCGCGGCGCTCACCGCCTGCACGAGATCGTCGAGGTGCACCAGCCGCTCACTCTCCCGGCGAAGCGACTCCTCCTCACCCGGCTGCGGAGCTACTGATTCGATCAGCGCCAGCGTCTCGCGAAGGTCCTCTGCCTCGCGCGCACGCTCGCGCGAATGCACGGTGACGTCGCGTATCTGCTCGTCGATGCTCACCAGGTCGGCGTAGGCATCGCGGTAGTCGGCCAGGTCGCGCGCGAACTCGTCGCCCGCGAACCGGTCGAGCGCTCGTCGCTGGGCGGCGGTCTGCAGGAGCCGGTGCTGGTCGTCCTGGCCGTGGACCGCCACCAGGACCTTGCCCACGTCCGCCAGGGTGGCCGCAGGCACGCTCCGGCCGCCCAGGTGCGAGCGGCTGCGGCCCTCGCGAGAGACCGTCCGCGTGACCAGAAGGGTCCCATCGTCGTCCCAGCGTCCCCCGCTGTCGTCGAGGATCGACCCGATCGACGCCTGGCGCGCATCGTCGACGCGGAAGCGGCCTTCGGCGACGGCGGAATCATGGGCAGGGCCGATGACGCCCGCGTCGGTGCGTTCGCCTAGGAGCAGGGCCAGCCCCGTGAGCACCATCGTCTTGCCGGCTCCTGTCTCTCCGGTGATGACGGTCAGGCCCGACCCGAGTTCGATCTCGGCATCGTCGATCACGCCAAGACCTCGGATGGCCAGCCCGATGATCACCGGCGCCCCCGCCACCCCTCGACAGGCAGGTCGAACTTCGCCACGAGGCGATCGGCGAATGGGCCACGGTGCAGGCGTGCGAGCCGGACGGGCTCGGCGTGGCGGCGCACTTCGATGCGCGCATGGGCGGGCACGTCGATGGACCGGCGCCCATCCGCCCACAGGACGGCCTGCGTGCCGTCGTCGGGGAGTTCGAGAGCGATGATGCTGGCAGGCGATACGACGAGGGGTCGAGCGAAGAGTGCGTGCGCGCTGATGGGGACCACGAGCAGCGCCTCGACCTCGGGCCAGACGACCGGGCCTCCCGCCGAGAAGGCGTAGGCGGTCGAGCCGGTGGGAGTGGCGCACACGACCCCGTCGCAGCCCCAACGCGACACCGGGCGCCCGTCGATCTCGACGAGGATCTCCACCATGTGCTCGCGGGCGGCCTTCTCGATGCTGACGTCGTTGAGGGCCCAGGTGCGAAA
>NBNH01000236.1 GCA_004379115.1 Actinomycetales bacterium mxb001 | reverse complement strand
ATATCCACGGCCGACTGACCGGTGCGCTTGCTGACTTCGGCGGCGATACCGAGCCCGATGAGGCGTCCCAGGGCGGCGTGAACGACGCCCTGCGGTGACTCGGCGTCGGCTCGACGCGGAGCTTGTGCGTCGCGGACTCGCGCGCTCGCGTGAGCAGGCGCGCGACCTGGTCGAAGCCGGCCGGGTGCGAGTGCAGGGTGCCACCGCCACCAAGCCCGCAACGATGGTGGACGAGGCCGCCCCACTCACCGTCGACGCCGACGTCGATGACCCCGGCTATGCCTCGCGAGGCGCCTGGAAACTCGCTGGCGCCCTGGAGCGGATGGGTGGGCCACGCGTGGCCGGACGTCGCTGCCTGGATGCGGGAGCGTCAACCGGTGGATTCACCGATGTCCTGCTGCGCGCTGGTGCGGAGCACGTGGTGTGCGCCGATGTCGGCTACGGCCTGCTCGATTGGCGATTGCGCACCGATGCGCGCGTGACCGTGCTGGACCGGACCAATGTGCGGCTCCTCCAGCCGGCCGATCTGCCCTATTCGCCGGAGCTCATCGTGGCCGACCTGTCCTTCATCTCCCTCGAACTCGTCCTGCCCGCCCTCATGGCCTGCGCCGACGAGGGGGCTGACCTTGTCCCCATGGTCAAGCCGCAGTTCGAGGTGGGGCGTGAGGCGGTGGGGGCAGGCGGGGTTGTGCGTGAGATCGCGCCCCGCATCGAGGCGGTCCGTAGGATCGCAGCCACGGCGTACGGCATGGGGTGGGGAACCCAGGCGGTCGCGGCGAGCCCCCTACCGGGCCCGAGCGGCAACGTGGAGTTCTTCCTGTGGCTGCGCCGTGGGGCCCCGCCACCCGATGACGGGCGCATCGCCGAGATCGTGGAGGCCGGACCGTGACCAGTTCACCGCGCGCAGTGCTGCTGGTCACCAACTCACGTCGTGACGACGTGCGCGATTTCGCCGTTGCGGTGACGCAGGCGCTGCAGAGTGCCGGGATCCACGTGCGGATGAGCCGAGACGAGATCGAGGAATTCCACGATCGAGGCGGTGATCCGACGCCGTCGTGGATTCCCATCGACCCCGATGAGCACGGCGCCGACGGATGCGAGCTCGTGATCGTCCTGGGTGGCGACGGAGCCATCCTGCGCGGCGCCGAGCGCGCGCGCAGCGCGAGCGTGCCGCTACTCGGCATCAATCTCGGTCGCGTCGGCTTCCTGGCCGAGGCTGAGCGCGAAGACGTCGATGTGGTGGTTCGCGCGATCGTCGACCGTGACTGGCAGATGGAGGAGCGCACCACGCTCGACGTCAGCCTCCACGTGGCGGGAGCGGAGGTCTTTCGCACCTGGGCCCTCAACGACGTCAGCATCGAGAAGGCCGCCCGCGAGCACATGGTGGAGATCCTCGTCGAGATCGACGGGCGCCCGGTGTCGCGTTGGGGCTGCGACGGGGTC
>NBNH01000235.1 GCA_004379115.1 Actinomycetales bacterium mxb001 | reverse complement strand
GACGTGAGTGGAGTGCCGCCACGACCGTGGCGACGTACGGCGATACCTCGGCCATCAGCGACCTCAAGGCCTCCTATGCAGCCGACCGCTCCGCCATCGTGGGCTATATCGACCGCGTGGCCAATGAGCGCTCGCTCACCGTCGTATCACGATTGGTGAATCGCGAGTGGGGTGACGCCGCACGCGTGATCAACGAGCCCATCTCGAAGACGACGGGCGTCTGGGACCTGGACGACATCCCCGAGGGCCAGACCTACGTGCCCGTTGCCTGGGCCATTTCCAACCCGCCCGGGGTCCGCTACACGCGAATGCTGCTGGGCAACAACGTCGGCTTCCCCCAGGATCTCATCCGACTGGGTGCAGGCGCGACGTATGTCTCGTCGGTCGCCGTGGCCGGCCGCTCCAATGACAACGTCATCGTCGCGTGGACCGAGCAGGACGCCACCGCTCCGGCCGCCGTCCAGGGCGTGCGCTTGGTGTCCTATGTCACGACCTACGCCCAGCCGTTGGCGGACGCCCAATCGACACTCTTCACCGGACAGTCGTCCGGCTCACCCGTCGTGAACGTCGCCATGAACGAAGGTGGCCGCACGTGGGTGACCCTCACCACCGCGGGGCCGGCCCCCACCGCGGCTGTCCGCGTCTTCGAGGCAGCCTCAGCCGCACCGAGCGAGATGCGTTGGATGGTGACGACGGTCAGCGGCGCCGTGCCCGGAACCCTCATCCGCGGCACCGGTCTGCTCGTCTCCGGAGACACCAGCCTCTACCCGCGCGTGGTGTGGGCGATGGGTGCGGCTGATCCGTTCTCGTTCATGGCCAGCAAGCAGATCCCGATCGGGAGAGCGCCGAGTGCGCCACTGAACGTCGTGGCGCGCCCCGGTGACGGTCACGCGCTCGTGCTGTGGGATCCCCCGGCGGATGCGGGAACGGCACCGGTTTCCGGCTACACCGTGACGGCAAATCCGGGCGGGGCCACGTGCACGACCGACCAGCGTGAGTGCATCGTCGCTGGTCTGACGAATGGCACGGCGTACACGTTCACCGTGGTCGCGCGAAACCCCATTGGCGAGGGTCCGGCATCGGCGCCAAGTGCCGCCATCACACCGACGGCCGCTCCAGCGACGGGACCGCTTCCGCCAGCCACGCTCACCGTCAAGGCCAAGCCCGGTCGAAAGATCGTCGTGAAGTGGACAGCCTCGACGTCGCCCGACGTGGCCAGCTACGTCGTCGGCATCAGCAAGAACGGTGGCGCCTGGCGCGATCGCAACGTCGGCAATGTGCTGCGCAAGGTCTACAGGGTCAAGCTCAACAAGACGTTCTGCTACCGGGTGGCCGCCGTCGACGGTGCTGGCGCGCAGGGTGACTGGACGGCCCAGAAGTGCGTGCGGGGTCGCCCCTAGGCGGGGTGCTCACCCACGACGAACGCCGCTCCGCCTGCACCGCCCTTGGCCTCGGCGTCGCCGACCTCACCGTCGCGTCGATCACGCACGACTCCGCAGGGCCACGCGTCGACCCCGCGATCGCGCAGTCGTGCCATCGCGTCGGACGCGGCGGTCGGATCGACGAGGGCAACCATGCCCATGCCCATGTTGAAGGTGCGCTCCATGTCTTCGCGCTGCACGCCACCGGAGGCGATGAGACCGAAGATCGGCTGCGGGCTCCAGGTGGAGCGATCGATCTCGATCGCCAAGTGCGCGGGCAGCACCCGAGCGATATTGGCCGCGATGCCGCCGCCGGTGATGTGGCTGAACGCGTGCACGTCGACGTTGTCGACGAGGTCGAGGCAATCCTGGGCGTAGATGCGCGTCGGCTCGAGCATCTCCTCCCCCACCGAGCGGCCTAGTTCGACGACGTAGGTGCCCAGGCCG
>NBNH01000234.1 GCA_004379115.1 Actinomycetales bacterium mxb001 | reverse complement strand
TGATTTTGTTTAGTTTAAATTAAAACATCGTTGGTAGTAATAAGAAACTAACCATTTAGCGTCGTGCAGATGTTAGAGCCGACGATAAAAAGGGAACAAATTTTTCCTTTTTTAAAGGTGATTTTGTTTAGTTTAAATTAAAACATCGTTGGTAGTAATAAGAAACTAACCATTTAGCGTCGTGCAGATGTTAGAGCCGACGATAAAAAGGGAACAAATTTTTAATTAAACTTATAGGTATTATATGGCTTTAACTATTCAATTAAAGAGAAGATTAGCGGGTGCGACAGGAGCGCCTACGGGATTACTGTCAGGGGAACTAGCATGGAACATGGCGGATCCTGGGAATGGGATTATATATGGGGGATATGGGAACAGTAATGGTAATGCGGTAAGCATAGTAAAGATAGCGGGGCATAAAGCATTACCGTTAGATGGGGCGAGTAATGTTAGCACCGCGTCAACGACCTTAGGGCAAGGGTTAGTGTTTAATGGGACTAACTGGGCGAATTCAAACATAGGGACAGTAACATCAGTTGGATTAAGTTTACCAGGGATATTTAATGTTACTGGGAGTCCAATAGGAGCGAGTACAGGGACAGTAAGTGGGACATTAACAGCGGAATTAGCGGTACAGAGTGCAAATGTGATATTTGCGGGGCCTGTAACAGGAACTGCCGCGCCTACATTTAGATCGCTTATAGCAAATGATATACCAAGTCTACTAGCTAGTAAGATAACAAACTTTGACACACAGGTAAGAACAAGTAAGTTAAACGAGATGGCAGCGCCAACGGCTGCGGTAGGGTTTAACAATCAGAATATAACAGGATTAGCTAATCCAGTTAATGATCAAGATGCTGCGACAAAGGCGTATGTAGACGCTGCCAGAGCGGGGTTAGATGTCAAAGAATCAGTAAGAGTAGGAACTACAGAAGAGATAACTCTTAGTGGATTGCGGACAATAGACGGTGTAGCGGTTGTAGCTGGGGACCGAGTATTAGTAAAGAACCAAGGGGATGGGAAGTTAAATGGTATTTATGTAGTAAGTGCTGGGGCCTGGAGTAGGTCATTAGATGCGGATGGGAATAATATAGCCGGGGCTGAAGTTACATCTGGGTTATTTACATTTGTAGAAGAAGGGGTTATAAATGCTGATTCAGCTTGGGTATTAACTACTAACAATCCTATAACGTTAAACACAACAGCATTAAGCTTTACTCAGTTTAGTGGTGCAGGTCAGATAACAGCGGGAGCTGGTATGACTAAGAGTGGTAACATATTAGATGTTGTTAGTGCTAGCACAGAAAGGATTGTAGTTAATGCAGACAACATAGATTTAGCTACTGTAAGTCAAAGTGACACTAATGGGACTGCTGGAATAAACTTTGTTCAAAGTATTACAAAGGATAGTTATGGAAGAATAAGTGGGAGAGTAGTAGCGAATATAAGAGCTGCTAGTACTAGTCAGACGGGGATAGTACAGTTAAATGATAGTACAAGCAGTACATTAACAACAGAAGCAGCGACTGCGAATGCGGTAAGGGCGGCGTGGAGTTTAGCGGATGCAGCGTTACCAAAGAGCGGAGGGACATTAACAGGTAAAGTTAGTTTAACGAATGCGACACAGAGTGTAGTTAGTTTAAATGTAGGGGCGGGGACAGCGGATCCGCTAACGTTAATATCAGGAGACTTTTGGGTTAATGCCGGGGCTATAAAATATCACAATGGAACTGTAACAAAAACTGTAGCGTTTACAGATAGTTCTATAACAGGAAATGCAGCTAATGTAACAGGAGTTATAGCAGGGGCTAATGGGGGTACAGGGGTAAATAATAGTGGGAAGACAATAACGCTGGGAGGCAATATACAAACAGCGGGAGCGGTCACTACTACAGGAGAATTTGCCTCAACACTAGCGTTTACTGGAACAACGTCAATAACGTTTCCTACATCAGGAACTTTATATTCTACAAGTACATCTAATCTAAACACTATTAGAGATTGGACTAGCACTCAAATAGCTCTTGCAGGAGGTTTACCAAGTGCTACCAGTGGATTTATTACTAAAACAGCTGAAACAACTTATAGCACAGTAGGATCAACTGGAACTGGGAATGTTGTATTAGCTAATTCTCCTAGCCTAACAGGAAATGCAAGTGCAGTAAATTTAAGTGTAAGCGGAACTTTAACTGTACCAACTACAGCTACGTTTGCTATTGATTGTGGCACATTTTAGAGGACTTTATGGCATCCACAGTAACATTAAAGAGGACGAATATATTAAATAGGACGCCAACAAGTTTAGCGAATGGTGAGATAGCGTTAAACAACAGTAACGGGAGGTTATTTCTTAATAAAAGCTATGAAGCTAATGTAGTTATTGAAGTAGTTACAGCGGAGACAAAGATAGTAACGTTGTCTACCTCAACAAAAACTATTATTGATTCCTTTCCGTTAGTTGCGCACAAGTCAGCTAAATATCTACTAGAATGCAATCAAGGTTCTCAGATACTGTTATGTGAGTTGTTAGTAGTGCATAATAATGTTAACGTTTCTAGTAAACAGACGGCCTGTTTTTTAACAGAAAGCTTTAACCCTACTTTTGGGTTTGAGATATCAGCTAATAGGTTATTACTAACAATAACAAACAGTAATAGTAATCAAACAACAATAAAAATGTTAAGAACGACAATGCCACAGCTTGAGTAGACAAAAGAAGATATTAT
>NBNH01000233.1 GCA_004379115.1 Actinomycetales bacterium mxb001 | reverse complement strand
CCACGGTTGCACCAACATGTTCTATGACGACGCTGTGTGGATGTACAACCACACCCGATGGGGCGACGTCGTGGACTTCACCGGCGGCGCAGCCGGATCGGCGACCTTCGGCGATGGGCTCGGTGGCGTGTGGAGCGTGCCGTGGGACCAGTGGACCGCGGGCTCAGAGACCTACGTGCAGGACTCGACGAAGTACTGAGTCGCGCTTTACGCGATAGGCGTGACGGTCTTGTCGACCTCCACCAACTCTCCGTCGCGCATCTTGTATTGGACGGTCACCCTCAGATCGGGGCAGCACTTTGGCCCGTCACCCGAATACGCCCCACCGGTGACATGGATGCGGCTTCCTCGGATCTTGAGGGACTCGAATTGGTCCATGTCGAGCGCAGTAATGAGTTGAACCGGGACCGGCCCAGCGAGGAAAACCGACAGGAACTGCTCCTGAGCTCCGCCAGATCCGCGCGCACACGTCCATGTCACAGCACCGTCGATCACTTTCATGGATTGCTCGATACGACCGATGTATCCGACGACGGACTTGTTGACCTGTGGTGCCGATGGCTTCACGCACGAGCGTGTATTGAGGAAGCGCTCCATGTAGGCAGGCCACATGGGGCCGGTACTCCAGCAGTCGTAACTCGCCATGAGATCGCGCACAATCCCCCATGAACCTCCAGCGGCCAGTACTTCTTCGCTCAAGTACTCGCAGTCGATCGGCCCCACGAGAAACAGGAACTGCCACTTACCGGATACCTTGCGCACCAGTCCGGGATACGGATCACTCGGCAAGCCCAAACACTCGTCGGTCTGAAGGGCGCGATAGGGCACGACTGCCCAGGACGGATCTCGATCCACCTGTTGCGGTCTGCCGTAGCACTGCCAGCTGTTAGCGGTACCGGGGTGACCCACCTCCGCCCAGATCTTCTTCCACTTGGATTCGCTGACGTCACTCATCGGCCGATCAGCAGCGGACGCTGGGCTGACGGCGCCGACCAGTGAAGCCAGGAGCGCTGCGGACGCCACAAGAGCACCCAGGGCACGCCGATTCACCATGGGGGGAGGCTAGAGCAATGACTGCCCGGCGTCCCCGGCTGACCGAAATGGCCCCTACTGCGCCATATCGACGAAGCGCGAGTAGTGGCCCTGGAACGCCACCGTGATGGTCGACGTGGGGCCATTGCGGTGCTTGGCGACGATGAAGTCGGCCTCGCCC
>NBNH01000232.1 GCA_004379115.1 Actinomycetales bacterium mxb001 | reverse complement strand
GAACACCCTCGGGCAGACCCTCGTCGCCGACCTGCGGGGCAAGGCCCACTAGGCCCAAGAACTTTTCATCCACAGGCCTGGGACAGCGTTGACCCACGTCAGCGGGGGTTTGTGCGGAAAGAAACTTGGTCCCTCCCCAGTCTGTCCCCAGGCTGTGAACGACCCTGTCGGCGTTTCCCCCCGCCCATCCACAGGGCTGTCCACAGGGGTCGTCGACAGCGGTCCTCGAGGCCCCTAGGTTCCTCGGCGGAGGTCGCGGCAGAGTCAGGATCCAGGCTCTGTCGGACCCCCCTGGTATCCACGTCGGGTGAGCCCAAGACAGGAGGTCGCGTGAGCGTCGCCGAGCTCCCCGTCCCCTACGACGAGGGTCCGCCCAGCGATCGGATGCCACCGCAGGACGTTGCGGCAGAGCAGTCCGTCCTGGGCGCGATGATGCTGAGCAAGGACGCCATCGCCGACGTCGTCGAAGACCTGCGCATCGCCGACTTCTACCGTCCCGCGCACGCCACCATCTACGACGCGATCATCGAGATCTACGGCCGCGGGGAGCCAGCCGACGCGGTCACCGTCGCTGCCGAGCTCACGCGCACCGGCGAGTTGGCGCGCATCGGCGGGGCGTCGTACCTCCACACGCTCGTTTCACTCGTGCCCACCGCAGCTAACGCGGGCTACTACGCGCGCATCGTCAAGGAGCGCGCGATCCTGCGGCGCCTCGTCGAGGCGGGCACGCGCATCGTGCAGTTGGGCTACACCGGCGAGGGCGATGTCGATGACGTCGTCGACCGCGCACAGGCGGAGGTCTACGAGGTCACCGAACGTCGCACCGCAGAGGACTACCTGCCGCTGCGCGAGCTGATGGACGGCGCTCTCACCGAGATCGAAGCGATCGCCAACCGCGGCGGCGAGATGGTCGGCGTGCCCACGGGGTTCACCGATCTCGATGCGCTCACCAACGGATTGCACCCCGGACAGCTCGTGATCCTCGCGGCGAGGCCGGCCTTGGGCAAGTCGACCCTTGCTCTGGATGTGGCGCGATCGGCGAGCATTCGACATGGGTTGACCAGCGTCATCTTCTCCCTCGAGATGGGGCGCAACGAGATCCTCATGCGCCTGCTGTCCGCTGAGGCACAGGTCGCCCTGCACCACATGCGCAGCGGCAACATGAGCGACAACGACTGGACCAAGCTCGCGGGCAAGATGGGCACGGTCAGCGAGGCGCCACTCTTCATCGATGATTCGCCCAACCTGACCATGATGGAGATCCGGGCAAAGTGCCGGCGACTCAAGCAGCGTCACGATTTGCGACTCGTTGTCGTCGACTACCTGCAGCTCATGACCAGCGGCAAGCGCGTCGAGAGCCGCCAGCAGGAGGTGTCGGAGTTCTCCCGGTCACTCAAGTTGCTGGCCAAAGAACTCGACGTGCCTGTCATTGCTGTCAGCCAGCTCAACCGTGGTCCGGAGCAGCGCACGGATAAGCGACCACTGCTCGCTGATCTACGCGAGTCGGGCTCGCTCGAACAGGATGCCGACATGGTCATCCTGCTGCACCGCGAAGATGCCTACGAGCGCGAATCACCCCGTGCGGGCGAGGCCGACTTCATCGTCGCCAAGCACCGCAATGGCCCCACGTCGACCATCACGGTGGCGTTCCAGGGCCACTACTCGCGCTTCGTCGATATGGCGCAGTAGGGGCCATTTCG
>NBNH01000231.1 GCA_004379115.1 Actinomycetales bacterium mxb001 | reverse complement strand
GTGGTGGATCGACTGGTGATCACAGAGCAGCCAGTCGGCTGCGACCGCCCACTGGCTGCTCTGTGATCACCAGTCGATCCACCACGGAATCGGACACGGTCAAGAGTTTTGGCGTCGACGACACGGTTCCCGAGGCGTTTGTCGCGATGACCGCGTATGTCCAAGGCCCAGCCGTACCTGGATTGGGTGTTCCGGTCAACGCGCCTGTCGTTCCGTTGATGGACATTCCAGGTGGCAAACCCGTCAGTGGGGCACTGTTATCAATGGAGTACGTAATCCGATTGCCACTGGCGGCAAAGGAGTAGCCAGAGAAGTAGCCCACATCGGCGATCACGGGTGGCGACTGTGCCGTGAAGGCAGGTTGCGTCGTCACCTGCAGGGAACTCGCCGATACGGCGACGTTCGATCCCCAGGAAGGATTCGAAGCGTTCGAGCCCGTTACCTGTAGACGCAGGCAGTTGTTCACGTCGTTTGCCGTAATGGTGAAGTTCAACTGGTTATTCGGTAACCGGGAGGCGGGGGTCCGGCCGCCCGCGCATCCCGCCTGTGACTGCCAGAGGTACGCGTAGGTGTCATCGGGTAGACCGAAGGTGTTCCATACACCCGGATTGCCGGTGAGGACTTCCGGGGGCGACTTGAAGGCCGGGAAGCCTGCGGTTCCCGTGAAGGACGGCGGGGTCGTGTTCTGTGGGGCACCTGGCATCAGGAATGACGAACTCGATGCCGAAGCGGACCCCAAATCATTGGTCGCGGCTACGCTGCAGACGTAGTTCTTGCCTCGAGTCAGATTCGCCACAGAAATCGGGCTGCTCAAGCCGGAGGCGGATCGCGTTGCGCCTCCATCGGAACTCGAGCAAGTTGCCGAGTACGAGGAAACTGATGGATAGGCGCTCACCGTCGAGAATGAGACCTGCGCTGCCCCCGTCGACGAGTTGGGGGTAGCAGTGACGGACCCGGGGGCTGACGGCGACGAGCCCAAATCGAGGAAGACGAGGACGGCCCCACTCGTGCCGGTCGATCCGGGAGCATTGGTTCCGCCCCCCGTCCCGCCAGTTCCAGCTCCGATACCGTTGAGGGCGTTGGGGCCGGGTTGGCCTCCTTGGTCGCTGCCAACGTTTGGCATGCCGCCCGCGCCGCCTGCGCCATTTAGCGAGCCCAAAGTGGTTGCACCGCCCGCATCGCCAGAGGACACAGCGCAGGCAGCGCTTCCACCACCCCCTGCTCCGATCGTGAAGGAAATCGATCCAGACACAGTGCTTAGGCCGGCGGGATCCCTCGTGCCAGCCCGGCCACCCTGCCCAATGTTGCCGCAGCCCCCGCCACCACCTCCGCCGGC
>NBNH01000230.1 GCA_004379115.1 Actinomycetales bacterium mxb001 | reverse complement strand
GGCTGATGGGAGTTGGACGGGAGGGAGAGGAGTTTGGAAGCAATTGTGCGGGCCGGGTTCGAGGGCGAGGTTGGGGACGGTGTCGGTGTGGAGGCGTTCGACAGCGGGACGGGTATCGGGGCTGGCTATGGAGCAGGACTGCCCGCCATCGTGCGAGCGCTCAACCCGGACGACCAGGCATTCGGCCGCGGCGCAGGCGTGAAGGACCCCTTCAACGTGTGGGGGGATGAGTAATGCCACGGTCCTACACGGCCGCCGAATTCAAGAAGGCGCTCAAGAAGCACGCGGTCAATGCCACCTATTACGAGGGCTGGGACTCCACCACCATTGACCCATTCGGCGTCAGTCCGAGCATGGGCATAATCGCCCACCACACCGCTAACGGGGGCGCACGGGGGAACAATCCCAGCGTGCCCTGGCAGGTCAGGAATGATTTCTGGCCCATTAGGGCAGCCCATTGCAACATCGGCAGGGACGGCCTGGTCACGGTGCTGGCCGCGCGCGGCGCGTATCACGCCGGCGCCGGTGGCCCCATCACCATGAAGTCCGGGACCATCGCCAAGGACACCGGCAACCGCTACCTGTACGGCATCGAACTGGAATCCAAAGGCACGTCGGCCAGCACTACTGCGAAGGTCACCGACACCGACGGCATTACCCCCGAGCAGGTTGAATCCTTTACCCGCCTGTGCGTCGCGCTGTGCGAGCTCATGGACATTGACGAGAAGTCCATTTGCCGACATGCGGACTGGACCGACGGCGGGCCCAAATTCGGTGGCCCGTGGCTGCCGACGCGCGGGCGCAAAAACGACACTCTCGTGCCCACTGAGTTTTGGCGTAAGGCAGTACGGCGCCGCCGTCTTGCCAACCGAGTCAAGCGCCTAATCGGGCGCTAGTCTCCCAACCCTGGAGAGGGTATGAGCCTCCAAGACGATCTGGTGGCGCTGGAATCGGCCCGAAAGAACGTCGGCGGTAAGCAATGCCGAATAGCCGAGATTCTGGCGCAGCTGAACGCAAAGGACGCTGCGGCGCTCAACCACCTGCTTGACGAAACTCAGGTGTTTGGCACGCAGATAGCCGAGACCCTGACCAAGAACGGTCACCACACCAGGGGCGCCAACGTCCAGCACCACCGCCGGCGCGTCAAGGGCGGCGGCTGTAATTGTCCCCTACCTAATGCGGCGTCGTGAGCCTTGCCGACGACCTCGCAGCGCTTGAGCCCCGCGACCCCCGCGTCCTGACCATTGACATTGAGACCAGCCCCAACGTGGTTTATGCGTGGGGGCTGTATGACCAGAACATCGCCGCGTCCCAGGTCATTGAGCCCAGCCGCGTGCTGTGCTTTGCCGCCAAGTGGCTAGGCGAGCCCGTCCAATTCCGTAGTGAGTACCACGACGGGCGGGACGCCATGCTGGCAGCAGCGTGGGACATGCTGAATGAAGCGGACATCGTCGTGGGATACAACCACGTCCGGTTCGACCTGCTGCACCTCAATCGGGAATTTCTCGTCGCGGGCTACGGACCGCCCAGCCCCTTTCAGAACGTCGACCTGTACCAAGTCAACCGACGCCGGTTCAAGTTTGCATCGAACAAATTGGGGTACGTGACCGAACGGCTAGGGCTCGACACCAAATTGGAGACCGGCGGCCAAAGCCTATGGACACGGGTACTGGCCAACGATCCTGACGCCTGGGGGTTATTCCGTGAATACAACGAAACCGACGTGGTCATCACCGAAGCCCTGTTCGACCGAATGCGGGCCTGGTTGCAGCTGCCCCACATCGGCCTGTGGTCCGGCGAACTCTCCAACTGCTACGCCTGCGACTCTCCCAACCTTGAGCCTGCTGGAACCGTCGTCAGCAAAACCCACGCCTGGCCCAAAGTCGTCTGCGACGACTGCGGAACCTTCAACCGGGTGCTGCGAAACGGACAGACCCGTGCCGCGTAGACACATTGACGCGACGCTGGCACAGGAGGCCATAAACCTGGTCACCGGCCCACGGCAGCAGTCCTACGCACACCCGGCCGTCAATTTCGCGCGCATCGCAAAAGGCTGGGAGATGATTCTCGGCCAGCCCGTCACCCCTGAGCAGGTCGGGCTGTGCATGGTCATTGTCAAGCTCGCCCGGCAAGTCAACGCCCACAGCCGCGACAACTACGCAGACGCCATCGGCTACCTACTGACCGCGGACGCCGCACGAGAGGACGACTAATGGCGCAGACACCCCCGGCGCGGGACATGTGGATGATGCTCCGATTCGGCCAGCTCGAGGTCAACCTGTCGGCCGAGGGCGTGTCATACGCGCCAGACGTAGCCGACGACATGACCCGGCACCTGGTCCGCGCATTCTCGGAAGCCATCGCGGAATTACGAGACCACGGCGTCATTGGCGAAGTCGACTCCGACGAGGACGAGGACGAAACCGACGACGACGAGGACACAACTGAATAGGGCTACGGCCCACACACAAAGCCCCCCGGCCCCGTATGAGGCGGCCGGGGGGCTTTGTTGCGTTCCTAGGACTTCTTGGTCAGCAGCACAATTCCGGCAACGCCGAAGCCCACGGCTACGGCCCCACCGCCCATGCCCAGCAGCGCCAAGAAACCGGCAAACTGATTGCCCTGTTCCTCAAGGCTGACAAAGCCCGCCAACCAGGACAGGGACTGAATGCCGGCCAGAAGTGCGACGGCTAGGCACACGACCCCTGCGACCGTGCGCCAAGGTGACGATGTCTTAGGCGCGGGCGGCTGGGCAATTGGCAACCATTCGGTGCCGGTCCACACGTGACCGTTGGCAACAGTGCCAGGGACGTAGGGTGATTGAGGTTCTGGATTAGTCATGATTACTCCCCCGTATTTGGAATTAGTTTAGGGGACGGCCCCCCGCTCCCGCAGGAACAGGGGGCCGCCCTTTGGCGTGCCAGGCCCCCCCAAGCACGCCCACAACTCAACGGCTGCGCGCGCGCTCAGGCAGCCTCCCCGCCAAGTTGCTTGGCCAACCTAAGAGCCGCTGCCGCAGCCTGTAACGCCGCTTCAGCGGCTTCCAAGGCGGCGTCCGTAGTCTCTGAGGCTTCCTTGCGAACCCTGTCTCTGGCCGCTATGCCATTTCTCAGATACCAGTCGGACACCTTGTCCTCGACGGCCTTCGCGTCGATGGGCAAAAGGCCTACGCGCTCCAAAGTCAATTCTGTCTCAGCGTCGCCGACTTTCAATCCGGCCACGTCGATGCCTGCTTGCCGGGCAGCCAAAAGTGCCTGCTGCACATGCGTTTTCGGGTATCGCACCTATCCCCCTCCCAGGTTCGGCGAGTCGGGCGACACGCCGCAGGTGAGGGAATCCTTGACCTTGCCTTAGAGAACCGTCTACGGTCTTGACTTGCCAGACATAACAACCGAGGCCGGTTCTCAAACCGTCAATACTGTGCATTATCGGCGAATCGCAACATTCGTCACAAGCGCAGTCCTGACGGGCCAAGGGTTCCCGGCCTCACCGTAACCCGGGGGGCCCGTTTATGGACAGACCAAATGTCCATTTCTTAGGCAAATCGCAGGATGCGCCCCGGGTCAATGAGCTGGGCCAGCCGTACCCCCCTATGGCGGCCCAAGGGGACGGGCGCCGTATCGGTGCCTCGTCCGGCGCCCGTCCCCACACCCACCAAGGCGCTCCATGGAAATCCTGATATTCGGCGTCGCCATCCTTGCCGCCGCTCTTGGACTCGTCGCTTGGCTGCGCCTCGTCGACGACCTATCGGAGCGCGAGAAATGGGACCGATTCCAGAAGGCCATGGCCGACGCCCAGAACCCCAGCAAGGAGACCTAGATGGACCCTGCATTGAGCGTGTTCCTGGCCATCGCCGCCTTCTCGGCCGTATCCGGCTTTGTCGGCTACTGGTCCGGGCGCAGCCGGGGCGAGCAGAACATGACGATTGTCATTCGCCGCTACGAGGCGGCCCAGGAAATCAACCTGGACCTGGCCGAGCACATCGCCCATATGCGTAAGCACCTGGGCACCCTCACGCCCGACGAGCGGGCCGCCTTTGACGCCATCACCACCAACCTAAGGAAGGACGCAGCATGAGCACGTTCAACAATCCCCCGGCCCCGCCCGAGGACGACGAGGACTTCCCGCAGCCGTACCGCGAACTGCTCGAGCCGACACAGCCGACACCTAAGGCCGTGCGCGCGTG
>NBNH01000031.1 GCA_004379115.1 Actinomycetales bacterium mxb001 | reverse complement strand
TGTTAATGTTATAATTTTAAATTAATATGTAATCAAAGGTAACAACTATGTGGACGACATTTTCTAAAACTCAAACTCAAATCCCTCAAAAAACTTTAGTTCCGGGTACGTTTAGCGCACCGACTACAGTTACTGTACCTAACGCAGTTGGTGGGATTGAATTAGTACCTGAAGATTTAGTAAACACAACACGATATTTGAATCTAAGCATTGAAAATAAAGCAGATACAAACGGAGATCCTATTAGTGTTTATTTAGGTGTTGGGAGTGTTCCCACTTCCACGCTGTATAGTGTAGAGATGCTTTCAGGCCAACAGGAGTTTGCATTACAAATTACCGGGCAAAAAATCACCGCTATTTGTGAAAGTGGACAAACTATCAAGATTAATGTTCAATTAGCTAATGCAGTTTCTAAATCTCTGTAATTAACATTATGAGTAGAAGTTGGACTACTTTTGTTAAAAAAAATAGCTGGAATTCTTTACAGGATAAACCAGCTATTCTCTCTGATGCCCAAATTAGTTTTTCTGAAATTATCAACAAACCTACCACATTAAGTGGATACGGTATCACTAACGCTCAACCTTTGGGAAATGAGCTAACAGCGATTCAAGCGTTAGCTGATACTGTAGGATTTCTTAGAAAAACAGGGGATGGTAGCTATTTTGTTGATTCTACAAATTATTTACCATTAACAAGCAGTACTCTTCCTTTTAGTCTAACTATAGACAGTAAAACTGCCCACAATAATAGTATCGAGATCGGTTCTACTGGAGGATTTTCTACTACTCCTTACATTGATTTTCATAGCGGTATTGTACCTTGTGACTATGATTCAAGAATTATTGCCAGTGGTGGTAATGGCAGCAATACAGGAGGAACGTTATCGTATGTTGCTGCATCCCATGTTTTTTATGGGATGATTCGGATTCCACAATCATCAACAATTTCTTCCTCTACTGCTACAGGAAATACAGGTACTATTTGTTGGGATTCTAATTATATTTATGTTTGCACCGCAACAAATACCTGGAAAAGAGCAGCTTTATCTAGTTGGTGATAAGTTGACCCTCTGCATGAGTAATATTTAAGCAGTACCCTATCAGTTTTTGGTCGTCAACAATGGCGTTTTCTGGATTGGGGATTTTCATTTTTAAATTAACGGGTTGCCAAAAACCGAATAATTCGGTTTTTCAAAATAACGTTAGTTGCCCAACAGCTTCACGCTTTTTGTAACGATTCGCTTTTGTAGAACGGACGTGATGGGCAGCGTCATAACGCAGGTGACACACGCTGCATAAAGCTTTTAAGTTTTCCGGTCTGCAATCTTCCGGGGTGTGGTTAAGGTGTGCGACTGTTAACGTAAA
>NBNH01000001.1 GCA_004379115.1 Actinomycetales bacterium mxb001 | reverse complement strand
TAGATGGTGAGAAAATGGAACTTGACTCACCAAAATGCTGGTGGAACAGCCATTTTAAAACCGCGTGCAGCACTGACGATATTACACAGACGCTGCTAAGTTATGCCTTACAGAACCAATACCATCCTGTTAAGAAGTGGCTGGAATCATTGCCACCAGCGGGTTCCAGCTATTTTACTCTAGAGAACTTGTCTAGCTATTTTTTAAAAACAGACAATCCTATTTTTGACTTGTACTTAAAAAGGACACTAATTGCGGCCGTAGCTCGGGTGTTTGATCCCGGATGCAAAATGGACACCGTACTAGTTCTGCAAGGCAAGCAGGGCCTAAGTAAGTCTACTTTTTTAAGTTCTTTAGCAGTTAACAATGAGTGGTTTGATGACAGTTTAAGCGCTTCAACTAGTTCTGAAAAAGACGAGAAACTAAGAATTCATAACAGTTGGATACTTGAATTAGCAGAATTAGAGGCTTTATTTTCTCGAAAGGAAGTTGCCAGTGTGCGATCGCTTATTAGCTCGTCTACTGATGTGCTTAGACGTCCGTATGCCAGAGAAACAGTTCATCTCAAAAGGCAATCCATATTTGTAGCAACCGTTAATCCCCAACACTTTTTAAAAGATGAAGAAGGAAACAGACGTTTTTTGGTAATCCCTGTGGAACAGATAATTCAACTCCCTACTCAAAAAGAAGTGGAACAAATATGGAGGCTGGCTTTAGATGCTTATAAACAGGGACAAACATGGTGGCTATCGCGCAATGAAATGGAAATGCAGCAGTCTGTTAACCGAGAATTTGAATCTCAGGATGTTTGGGAATCAGCTATCAGCAATTGGGTGCCACATCACCTTAAACCTACTACTAGTCAAATTCTATCCGGGTGCATTGAGTTGGAATTAAACAAGCAAGATAAGCGCGCACAATCCCGGGTTACAACAATTATGAAGCGACTAGGTTACACTAATAAACAAATTAGATCGCATGGAGAACGGATTTATGTCTGGGAACAAGACATTAGACAAGACACTGAACAAGACAGTGACAAGACACCCTCAACACCAGTCATAGAGCAGGTTTCAGGCGATTTTAAGCAAGGTATAAAAAAGCAACAAGACAGTGACAAGACACCCTCA
>NBNH01000229.1 GCA_004379115.1 Actinomycetales bacterium mxb001 | reverse complement strand
ATCAGGTGGGGCAGGTGCGCGGCCATGCCGTTGAGGTCGTGGGTCGTCAGCACGATGGCCATGCCCTCGTCGTGGAGGTCACCGAGCAGGTGCAGCACGTCGTGCCGGGTGTTGACGTCGACGCCGCTGGTGGGCTCGTCGAGCAGAAGGGCCTGCGGCTGCCGCATGAGCGCGCGGGCAAGGAACATTCGCTGCTGCTGGCCCCCCGAGAGTTCGCGGATGTGTCGCCCGGCGAGGTCGCCGATGCCCAGGCGCTCGAGCACGGCAGCCGCATCGCGACGTTCCTCGGCGGAGGGCCACGGCCAGGGGCGCCAAGCGGAACGGCTCCGCCGGTCCGACGGCGCCCCCATACGATGCTCCGTGCGCCCCATGAGCACGCACTCGTTGACCGTCACCGGGAAGTTCCAGTCGACGGTCTCCAGCTGCGGCACGTAGGCCACGCGCAAGCCCGGGCTGCGCGTCACCGTGCCCTGCTGGGGCTTGAGGGTGTTGAGCAGGACTTTCAGCAGGGTGGTCTTGCCAGCTCCCGACGGCCCGACGATGCCCGCGAAGGTGCTCGAGTCGACGTCGAGCGTGACGTCGCTGAGCACGGCCTCGCGGCCGTAGCCGGCGGAGACGTGCTCGAGTCGGATGAGCCTGTCGGGGGACGTCATGCGGCGGTGAGCCTCGATTCGTTGACTACTGCGGGTAGAACGCCGTGTCCGGCACCTTCATCTCGAAGACGAGGGCGTCGAGGGCAGCAGGATTGCCACCCAGACCGGTGATCATCGTGCGGTAGTTGTAGCGCAGGAGCTCCAGCAGGGAGTGCTCGGGGGAGCCTGGCTCGCCGGGCAGGTCGTCGTCGCGCAGGGAGTCCTCGTAGCGCACGCCGGTCTCGGCAGCGATGGCCTCGAGGACGGCAGAGGGGAAGACCTCCGAGCCGAAGATCGTGGGTACGCCCTCGGCACGGATCTGCTCGATGAGGGCGCCCACCTCGGCGGGTGTGGGCTCATCGAAGCTGCTGGGCTGGATCGCGCCGACAACAGTCCAGCCGAAGTTCTTGGCGAAGTACGCGTAGGCATCGTGGTAGGTCACGAGTTTGAGCTGGCCCTCCGGGACCGAGGCCTGATCGGTGCGCACCGCCTCGGCGAGCTTGTCCGCCTCGACCTTGAAGGCCTCGAAGTTAGCCTGGTACTCGGCGGCATTGGCCGGGTCTCGCTCGGACAGCTTCTGGCGCACCAGGTCGGCGTACTCGACGGCGTAGGTCGGGTCGGTCCACAGGTGCGGGTTGGGCTTGCCCTCCTCCTTGGGGAAGGAGAAGTCGTAGATGTACTCGGACTCGGGCAGCGCGATGGTGCCGAGTTCGACGATCTCCGCGCCGTCCTTCATGTTGGCCTCGGCGAGGGCGAGCGTGGGGTCTTCGAGCTTGAGTCCGTTGACGAAGATGATGTCGGCCTTGCTGAGCAACTCCGCGTCCTGGGGAGCGGGTTCGAAGGTGTGCGAATTGACCCCCTCGGGGACGATGCCCTGGATGTCGACCTTGTCACCGCCAACAGCCGCGACGATCGACGTCAGCGGCGACACCGTGGTCGCCACGATGAGCGCGCCCGCGGGGGCAGCCGCGGAGGACGACTCGGTCGTGGTGCCCGACGAGCCGCAGGCGGTGAGGGCGAGGAGGGCAGCGGCGGGCAGGACGAGGAGTCGTGGATTCACTCCCGCAGCCTACGTCCAAGGATTCCCAGATGCAAAGTCTTTGCAACTAGCCTTCCGGTCGAGTCCGCGCCCTGAGGGGCTAGGCTGCCGCGCGTGACCGAGAAGAAGGCGGCCGCTGCCCAGCCGTCGGCAGCCCAGCTCGAGGCCGAGATCAGCGCGGCGCGCGACAACCTCGCCGCCACCCTCGATCAACTGCGCGCTGAGACGACGCCCAAGGCGTTGGCCGCCCGCGGGGTGAATGCGGTCAAGGGCTTCTTCACCGACGAATACGGCGGCGTTCGCCCCGACCGCGTGGCCATCGTGGCCGGCACGGTTCTCACTCTCGTCGTCCTGCGCCGCTGGCGTCGCAGCCGTCGCTGCCACTGCCACTGAGTGGCGTCGTGACCAGCACCGTCGACCGGCCCGATACGACGCCCCGCGCGGATGGCTCGCTGCCCATCCGTCTCCTGCATGACCGTGTCCTGGTCCGACCCGGTGCCGACGAGGGGGAGCGCACCTCCACCGGCGGCATCCTCATCCCCGCCACCGCTCAGGTCGGCCGCAAGCTCTCCTGGGCCCGCGTGGTTGCCACCGGTCCCAACGTCCGCAGCATCGAAGTGGGCGATCGCGTGATGTTCGAGCCGGAAGACCGCGGCTCGGTGGAGCTTCAGGGCACCGAATACGTCCTTCTCCGCGAGCGCGATGTCCATGCAGTCGCGTCCACGCGACACGGCAACGACAACACCGGTCTCTATCTCTAGGGGTACGCGCGATGAAGTCAGATACGGCGACGGCCCAGTCGGACCGACTGGTCATCTTCGGCATCACGGGCGACCTCGCCCACAAGATGACGCTGCCGTCGCTCTACCACCTCGAGAAGCGCGGGCTCCTCAACGTGCCGGTGGTCGGGGTTGCCGCCAACGACATGGGCGATGCCGATCTATGGAAGATGACCCGCGATTCCGTGCATGCCGTGCTGGAGGGCTCCGGCGAGGCGGTCGATGAGTCGGTACTCACCCGGCTGACCGAGCGCATGACCTACCTTGGGGGCGATTTCACCGACGCCGGCCTCTACACGCGGCTCGCAGCGCACCTCAAGGGGTCGGAGCACCCCCTCTTCTACCTCGAGATCCCGCCGTCACTCTTTGGCCCGGTCGTCGAGCAACTCGGGGCGGCCAATCTCACCTCGGGCTGCCGCGTCGCGGTCGAGAAGCCGTTCGGCACGAGCCTGAGCACCGCCATCGAGCTCAACAACCGCCTGCACGCGGTCATCCGGGAAGACCAGCTCCTGCGCATCGACCACTACCTGGGCAAGGAACCCGTCCAGGACATCGAATACGTGCGCTTTTCCAATGCGTGGCTCGAGCCGCTGTGGCGCCGCGAGTACGTCGAGTCGATTCAGATCACCATGGCCGAGGACTTCGGCGTCGAGGATCGTGGCTCCTTCTACGACAGGGTAGGCACGCTGCGCGATGTCGTGCAGAACCATCTGCTGCAGGTGCTAGCCCTGGTGCTCATGGAGCCGCCGGGAGCCAGCGACGACCCGATCGGCGATCGTCGCCTCGATGTCTTCCGGGCCATCAGGCCGCTGGGCGCCGACGACGTCGTGCGCGGGCAGTACGACGGGTATCGCGAGATTCCCGGGGTTGCGCCCGACTCCGACACCGAGACCTACGTCGCTGTGCGGCTGCACTGCGACACCTGGCGCTGGGCGGGTGTGCCGATCATCATCCGTGCCGGCAAGCGGATGCCGGTCACGGCGACCGAGGTGGTCGTGCGCTTCAAGAAGGCGCCCGCGTTCCGGCTCGGCGACCGCATGCAGCGCGTGGCCGGCCATGACGACGTCGTCCTGCGCATCGGCAAGCCTTCGGGAATCGACATCGGTATCCGTGTGAAGACCCCTGGTGTCGACGCGGTCGAGCCGGAGTTCCTCTCCCTCGACTTCGGCGACACCCTCGGGGAGTTCCCCAGCCCCTACGAGCGCCTGCTGCACGACGCGATGGTGGGTGACCACACGCTCTTCCCGCGCTGGGACTCCGTCGAGGCCACCTGGGAGATCGTGCAGCCCGTGCTCGACGACCCGCCACCGGTCACGGCGTACGCGCCGGGCACGTGGGGGCCGCACGATGCCGACCGTTTCGTGCGCGGGCACGGTGGCTGGCGCGACCCGCGTGCACATGTGTGATCAGCCTCTGACGTAGCGCACGGTGAGCCGGATTTCCTCGACAGCCGCGGTGGGGACCGTGCGCGTCGTCGAGATGTCCTTCAGGCGGATGCGCACGATCCAGGTGACGTCCTCCCATGTGCCGTCAGGCCCGCGCGGATCGAAGTACATCTGCATCCGGCCCCGGCTGTCTGACCGCTGGGTCTGGCGGGAGATCCACTCGCCGTTGACCCAGAAAAGGAACTTGGCCTTCCAGGGCGGGTAGGCCGGGTAGACCTTGACCTCGAACTTCGGGATCTTGTCGATCGTCCCGTACTTGGACTTCCGGAAGATTCGCTCGGTGGCCTTGGAGCCGTCGGTCCACCGCCAGGTGAAGACCTGGCGTGCGGGGACGGCAGCCGGCGCGGCGGACACCGCTGCGGGCATAGTCGATGGTGCAGGTGCGCCAGTGCCCCACGCGAGCGCGGCGCTGGCGATGACCTCGGCGAACATGCGTTCTCCCTCCGACAGGACCCGCGTCCCGAGTCGCACTCCATCGTCGTTATGGGAGCGGATCGCCGGGCGCCTGTGTCGATTGCCAATCGGTCATCAACACGGAGTGACCGCGCTAGCGTGAGCGCATGAGAAGGCATCTCGCCGCGGTATCCGTGGCCGCTCTTTCCGGACTGGTCATCCTGACCACGACCGTGCCCGCACAGGCGCAGTACCCCAGTGCACTGGGCACGCCCACGACCTACAGCGCCGGTAAGCCCCTGTGGGGCACGTTGCAGAACGTGCCGGGCATCGGCGCCACCGAGTTCACCTACGTCGGCCCGACCATGGGCAGCACCATCGCGGCGTACTACGCCTCCCAGCACGTCGGCGACCTCAAGGCGATGGCGAAGAAGGCCCGCGTGCTGCTGCGCCAGCAGCTCGACGAGCGCTGCGGCGGCGACCCCAAGGCGTGCAAGGCGATGGTGGTCTTCGACATCGACGAGACGCTCTTCAATAACTACACCTACTGGGCCAACGAGACCCCTCCCTTCTCGCTGGATGACACCAACTGGTCCACGTACGTCGAGAATTGCGAGACGTCGGTCAACGG
>NBNH01000030.1 GCA_004379115.1 Actinomycetales bacterium mxb001 | reverse complement strand
GCGCGACGTCGGTCCGGATATCGACGAAGAGTGCATTCACGAGTCGATTTGGGTCTCCCCAAAGAGAGGCGATGATGGCGGAGCGAGCGGGATCGGACAGATGGGGAACCTTCGCGCGAGCAGCGACGGCCATCTCCCCTGACAGTGCAGCCATGGCAACGGGTAGGAAGTTTGCACTCGGGGACTCAACCCCCACCCAGCAGAGGATGAGACAAGGGCTTGCCGGCTGGTCGATGCTGATCGAGACGTCACGACTGTCGAAGCTTGTCGATGCGTCCGAGAAGATGAGCAGGCCTTGGCAGTCGAGAGTGCCCAGGATCATGGGAGCCGCAGAGTTGAGAGTTGCCGAGAATGTGGTCGTGGCGCCTACTCCCGGGAAGTTCACCTGCGAGAAGAGCGTGATCGCCCCGGCCGTCGCTTGGTCCTCCCCCGATGGCAAGAGCTGGAACACGGCATAGGCACCGTCTCCAGGCCCCGATGCCGTGGTCTGGAAGTTGCCTGGACCTCGCCCGCAGATCTCGCACACTTCAGCGACGTCCTCGTAAGAGCACTCGCAGGACTCGAAGAATCGGGTAGCGATGGCTGCATTGGCCACGTCGACGTTGTAGTGGCCCTTCCAGAGGTAGACGGGCGCGCTCTCCGCCAGAGCATGCGCAGGCAGCGATCCTTGGGCCGAGAGAAACCAGTCGCTGACGTGAGCCGGGAGAGTCGTCGCGGCCTGGCGAGCGAGTTGAGTGCGAGCCTCCACGACAACCGGGTCCTCAGGCGGGACCTCCTGACTGATGCGCTCGTAGAGTTCCTGCGCCTCGGTGTCGTTCCCCTCCCTCTCGGCCCGAGCCGCATAGTGCTTGAGGGCTGTCGGATCGTCAAGTTGAAGTGCCACCCGACCGAATCCCTCTGCCAACGCATCATCACCTCGGCGGAAGTACTCGGCGGCAATGTTCCAGGCGGTGGCACCCACGACATCGCGGAAAGGAGCATTGAGCGAGCGAGTGAGGAGATTCCACCCCTCGCGGTAGCGACTACTGAAGACATCCGCGTGCTCGACGAGGAGAACGCCCAATTCCATGCGGGCGGGGTGGGCGGCATTGGTTTCCTGATCGATGAGCGATCTCAGCGCCCGCTCGGTGGCTTGTGGATCGTCGCCATGGACGAGTCTGAGTGCGTCCCAGTCCGCGTCGGTGAGGACACCCGGGTCCTGGACCCGGGGCAGAGTCCGAACTCGCTCAACGTCGATCACATCGGACGTGAGGACATCATCGGGTGCGCGATCCAGGAGTAGGAGTCCGTCTGTGCACCATGCAGAGAACCAGTCCGAGCTGCAGCCGGCGCCCTCATTCATGTCGTCGCGAAGTCCGGCACGCACAGGGGCAG
>NBNH01000228.1 GCA_004379115.1 Actinomycetales bacterium mxb001 | reverse complement strand
GGAGACCTCGAGGCGGTCGCGCACCTTGCCGGCAACCTGCACGACGCAGGTCACCGAGTCCTGCACGAGCAGCGCCGGATCCACCTCAGGCCATCCGGCGAGCGCGACCGACGGTGCATGGCCGAGCAGCCGCCACATGTCCTCGGCCGTGTAAGGCGCGGCGAGGCTCAGCAGGATCGCGACGGCCTCGGCCGCCTCCCGCACGGCCGGGTCAGCGGGTCCGCAGCCGGAGTCGATGGCCTTGCGAGTCGCGTTGACCAGCTCCATCGTCTTGGCGACGGCGACATTGAAGCGGTAGCTCTCCACCGCGAGCGCGGCATCGTGCAGCGTGCGGTGCGTCACCTTGCGCAGCTCGATGTCGCCGGTCGAGAAGTCGACCCCGGGGTCACTGGTGACGTCCTGGGCCACACGCCAGGCGCGGGCAAGGAACTTCTTGGCACCCGCGGGCGAGACGTCGGACCAGTCGATGTCGTCCTCCGGCGGCCCGGCAAAGACCATGGTGAGGCGCACGGCGTCGACTCCATGCACCTTGAGCTCATCGGACAGCTTCACCAGATTGCCACGCGACTTGCTCATCGCCGAGCCGTCCATGACGACCATGCCCTGGTTGAGCAGTCGCGTGAAGGGCTCGGTGAAATCGACCATGCCCATGTCGTAGAGCACCTTGGTGAAGAAGCGGCTGTAGAGCAGGTGCAAGATCGCGTGCGTCACGCCGCCGACGTACTGGTCCACCGGCATCCATTTGCGCGCCGCCTCCACGTCGAAGGGGCCGTCCTCCTTGTGCGGGTCGAGGTAGCGCAGGTAGTACCAGGAGGAGTCGACGAAGGTGTCCATCGTGTCGGGGTCGCGCTGGGCATCGGGGCGCCCGCAGCGCGGGCATGCCGTGGTCGCCCAATCGCTCGCCGCACCCAGGGGCGAGGTCCCCTTGGGCTTGAGGTCCAGGCCTTGCGCGGGCGGCAGGATGACCGGCAGGTCATCCATCGGCACCGGGACCTCACCGCAATCGACGCAGTGCACGATCGGGATCGGCGTACCCCAGTAGCGCTGTCGCGAGATGAGCCAGTCGCGCAACCGGAAGTTCACCGACGCGGTGCCGGTGCCTCGCTCCTCGAGGATCTCGATGATCTTCGCGATGGCATCGGCCTTGTCGAGGCCATCGAGCGGGCCGGAGTTGACGTGCGGACCATCGTCGGCGGTCGCGATGCCGGTCTCGACCGGGTCCTCCCCCGCTTCGACCACCACACGCACGGGCAGGTCGAACCGCCGGGCGAAGTCGAGGTCGCGCTGATCGTGCGCCGGCACGGCCATGATCGCGCCAGTGCCGTAGTCGGCGAGCACGTAGTCGGATGCCCACACCGGGATGCGCTCGCCGTTGACCGGGTTGATGGCATAGCGGTGCAGGAAGACGCCCGTCTTGTCGCGATCGGTCGCGAGGCGGTCCATCTCGGAGGACTGCTTGACCTTCTCCAGGTACGCCGCGAACTCGGCCTCGGCCTCCGTTCCGGCGGCCAACTCGGCCGCAAGATCGGAGTCGACGGCGACCACGAAGAAGGTGGCGCCG
>NBNH01000227.1 GCA_004379115.1 Actinomycetales bacterium mxb001 | reverse complement strand
CACGCCAGCGGACCGGCGTTCGGGAATGACCACACCGCTGCCACCGAAAGCTGCCACCGAGCGGACGATCGCACCGAGGTTGCGCGGGTCGGTCACGCCATCAAGCGCGACGATGAGCGGCTGGGTGCGGCCGGGGGTGTCGAGCAGGTCGGCCGGTTCGACATAGTCGTAGGGAGGCACGGTGAGCAGGAGGCCCTGGTGCACGCCACCGCCCGACATGCGATCGAGCTCGGTGCGCGGGACCTCGAGCAGGGGCATTCCCTTGTCGGCCGCGATCTGCACGGCCTCGCGCACGCGATCATCGGTGTCGACGAACTGCTGCACATAGAGAGCGGAGGCGGGTACGCCGGCCCGGAGGGCTTCGACGACCGGATTGCGTCCGAGCAGCACGTCCTTGGCGTCCTTGGGACGCCGCGCCGATGTCTTGGCCTTCGCCTTGTCAGCCGCCTTGGCCCGTCGTGCCGCCGGATGACCGGTGCGCTCGCTCGCCTTGGGCGTCGGCCCCTTGCCCTGCAGGCCCTTGCGGCGTTGGCCGCCCGATCCGACGACGGCACCCTTCTTGGTGCCGGTCTTGCGCATGGCTCCGCGACGCTGGGAGTTGCCGGCCATCAGCCCTCCTCAGCGAGGGACCAGCGGGCGCCGGTCGCAGTGTCTTCGACGACGATCCCGGACGCGGCGAGTCCGTCGCGCAGGGCATCGGCGACGGCAAAGTCCTTGCGATCGCGCGCGGCCTGACGCTGGGCGAGGACGACGTCGACGAGCGGGCCGAGTGCGCGACGCGCGGCACCGTCATCGGACTGCGCAGCCCACGGAGCGGCGTAGGGGTTGAGCCCGAGGACGTCGAGCATCGCGACCACCTCGTCACGTGCCTCACGTGCCCCGACGAGCTCGTCGGCCGCGAGAGCGGCATTGCCGGATCTCACCGTGTCGTGGACAACGGCAAGCGCCTGAGGAACGCCCAGGTCGTCGTTCATCGCCGCTGCGAACGCATCGGGAACGGGCACGGCCTGCGGAGCCCCCAGCGCCTCCTCGGCGCGGCGAAGGAAGCCTTCGATGCGGCGGTAGCCCGCAGCAGCCTCCGCCATCGCCTCGTCGGAGAACTCCAGCATCGAGCGGTAGTGCGCCGATCCGAGGTAGTAGCGCAGTTCGACGGGGCGCACGCGCTGGACGACCTCGCTGACAAGCAGGGAGTTGCCGAGCGACTTGCTCATCTTCTCGCCCGACGTCGTGACCCAGGCGTTGTGCATCCAGTACTGCGCGAAGGCATCACCGGCCGCCTTGGACTGAGCGATCTCGTTCTCGTGGTGCGGGAAGAGCAGGTCGATACCCCCACCGTGGATGTCGAACGCTGGACCGAGGTAGCGCGACGCCATCGCCGAGCACTCCAGGTGCCAGCCGGGCCGACCAGGACCCCACGGCGTCTGCCACTGCGGCTCCCCGTGATCCGCCGACCCGGCGGCCAAGCCGCCGGGCTTGGCGGATTTC
>NBNH01000226.1 GCA_004379115.1 Actinomycetales bacterium mxb001 | reverse complement strand
TCGCGGGCAGGGTCGTATGTGTAAAAGGAACAGTATCGGTCCACCCGCCTGCATGGCGACGTGGAAGGCACCCTTCTTGAATTGGCCGAGCCGCGGCGTGGCCGAGCGGGTTCCCTCGGGTGCCATCGCCAGCGAGCGCCCCTCCTTGAGGGCTTCCACCGCGGGTGCCAGCGCCTTCTTGGCCTCCTCGGTGTTGGCGCGATCGACAAAGGCGACATCGGCAAGCCAGCCGAGCGGCGCGAACATCGGGTCGCGCTGAAGTTCCTTCTTGGCGACGCCGGTGAAGTCAGTGCGCAGAAGCGCAGCCAGGATGATGACGTCGAGTTGGCTTTGATGATTGAAGATGAAGACAGCCGGACGTTCAGCCCACAGGTTTTCGGCACCGACGACGTCGAGGCTTACCCCGGCAGCGGCAAGCGCGAGTTCTGATCCTACTGACGCGGTGACTTCGATGGCCGTACGCCGATCCCGATTGAGCAGGCCGAGGCCGATGCCAGCGGCGAAGCCAGCCCCGACGCCCGTGTATGCGGCGACGCTGCGCAAGACCAGCTCGGGCGACAGGTGCTGCGGCTTGGTCAGGCGCGCCGTGCTCCAACCACGCTCACGCGCGGCTGCCTCCAGACCGGACGACGGATTGAGCGGTCGCGGGTGACCGACCGTCTCTAGGTAGAAGACGTCCTCGGCGCCATTGCCGTAGGCGTAGGACCGAGCAAGATCGATACCGAACGTATCGGCGAACTCCCGGACCGCAGTGGCCTTCGCCTCGCCCCACAGGATCGGACCATCGACGAATCCGGTGAGGACGCCATCGACGCTCTCCATGCGCGTGCACAGCACATGATCGATCCCCAGATCACGGGCCGCCGCCGTCGTCTGGAAGGACAGCGCCGACGATGCCATCACGACGGTGTGGCCGCGAGCCTTGTGGGCGTCAATGAGCAGTCGAGCTTCGGGGAACACCATCGGAGCGATGCGCTTCTTGAAGAGCCGCTCACCCATGTCCTGCACATCAGCGGCCGATCGTCCGGCGAGCGCCCCAACACCCACGGCCACAAGCCGGTGGACGTCCTGCCCGCGAATCTCGACATTGAAACTCTCGGTGATCGACTTCAGCAGTTCACGGGTGCCGACATCTCGGGCCAGGAGGCGATCCCGGAAGTACGCGACCGCAGAATAACCATCGATGAGCGTGCCATCGAAGTCGAAGAAGGCACCGATCTGCGGTCCCTCGGGTGACTTGGCGATCTCGGAAAGCAGTCCATCGATGTCGGGCACGCTTACTTCCTCCTGAACTGGCGCGACACGGACTCGCTGCGATCGCCTTCGATCTGGGCAATCGCCGCGC
>NBNH01000225.1 GCA_004379115.1 Actinomycetales bacterium mxb001 | reverse complement strand
CTGCTGTAGCGCGTGTCTGCGAGCCTGGCTGCCAGGTAGACACGATACTAATTTTGCAAGGTTCAATGGGATTGCAAAAATCAAAGTTCTTTAGGAGTTTAGTCAAAGATGCATCTTGGTTCTCGTCTGGTGTTAGCTCGTCAAAGGCATCAGAAAAAGATCAAAAAATAACCCTGCATTCCGGGTGGCTTCATGATCTTGGTGAGGTGGGTTCCATCTACCGAAAGAAAGAAATACAGGAATTGCGACAATTTATCACATCAACTCATGACGAGTTTCGTCCTCCATATGCCCGTGAAAGCGAGGTGTTTGCACGTCGCTTTGTATTTTGCGGTACAGCTAATGAAAACGATTTCATGGCAGACTCATACGGATCCAGGAGATGGTGGATAGTACCAGTTTCCAAAAAGATAGCAATACCATCTTCTAGCGAGGTAGACGCTATTTGGAAATCAGCCCTGTCAGCTTACAACAAGGGAGAACAGTGGTGGTTAACTGATCTAGAAGATGCAATGAATACCCGTAAAAACTTAGATTTTTATGGGGAGGATCCTTGGACTGTTTCTGTAATTGCAATCACTAGGGAAAATGGCGATCGAGTGTCCATGAACTCTATTCTAGATGGATTACGATTAGAAGCTACCCAAAGAACACGTAAGGAAACCGATCGAATTGCATCTATATTGCGACTAAATGGATATAACAACAATAAAAGAGATAAATACGGGAATAGGATTTGGACGTTAGAAGAAAAATACCACACGTCTGGTAGATGTGGTGCTAGTCGTGATAACTCTGAAACCCGCTCTGAGACTGGGTTTCAACAGTTAAATAACCTGGTACCTCAAGATGAAAAATACCACACGTCTGGTAGATGTGGTAACAGGTGTGGTAACACTGAAACCCGCTCTGAGACTGGGTTTCAAGAGTTAAATAACCAATTACCACATCTCAATGATAAAAGTATAGGGATTCAGTACACTTCCTTAAAAAATGTAATGGAGGAAACTAATGTAAGTGAACCTACTCATCAAAATAACAAAGAGGTAATGGAGGAAACAAAAAATGAAAAAATGTACCAAGTCCATACCTTTTTATCGACTACGTCTGGTAATGGGGGTAAAAATACCTCAAGCCCTTTCCTAGAGCCGGTTTTTGGTGTACCACACGTCTCTGGTAACCCGTCTGGTTATGGCAATAAAAGGGCTAAATCACCAATAAAAATAGAGTGGAAAGATGAATTTAAATCATTCAAGTCTACTAAGTTTCTCTTAGACGGAAACATGCAACAAGGGAGATTAGATGTTCAAAACCAGGAGATAATTTATGCTGTACCGTCTAAGAATAAAACAACTTCCATATGGTACCGTATAAGCGTTGAACAAGTGGAATTTATCAATTAATCCTATAGCTACCATAGATAAAACTCTATGGTAACTAAGGCGTTTATAGGTTTCACCTTATCCCCGATAGATTTTTGGGTGAAGCCTCTTTCCTAAAGAGGTGAAGCCATTTTTAAAAAAGGCTAGAATCCAGTCCGGTAAAGGATTCCAGCTATTTTAGAAGGAAAGGTGAAGCCTAGGTGAAGCTAGTTTCTCCTTTCCTTCTAAGGGATTATTTAATGGTGGTTTTATGGTATTTTTATGGTGATTCTAAGGTTTCAGTGGTGGTTTAAGGGATCTGCGAAATCTAGACACCTGGGTTACAATGTTCATAATTACGTTAATTTTAAGGGATTAAAACAATGTCTATTGATTTAAGCGAGATCAAAGGGGATGAGTTTTGGGGAA
>NBNH01000224.1 GCA_004379115.1 Actinomycetales bacterium mxb001 | reverse complement strand
ACCTACGGTCACTGACTCACCGACGGCGTCGTCTCCGCGCTCGGGAGTCAAGGGGACATCGGGAACGGCGGCAGGAGTAGCTGGCTTTGCTCTCTTGCTCCGACTACGGCCAAAGCGCTTCCTCAGCCAAGTCCATACGCGTGCGGCTCTTGACTTCTTGGCCGCTGCTTCCGGTACTTCAGGTCTCTCCGGAAAGAGTTCACGAGGAGGACGCTCATCCGGCGGTGGGGGCGCTGGAATCGGCGTTAGGACCCAATCGAGGTAGTCCGTGACGATTTCGAGCAGCCTTTCCCAATTGCGCTCAACAGCCGCTGTGAGTCCCAAATCAATGAGGCTGTCTTCAACAATGTAGATCGATGACTCCAGATCAAGGGTCACCGATGACGGCACCGTCTGCACCTCCAAGGAGGGCATGACCGAGCGACGAGCTGGGCCTGAATCCGGCGTGAGAGCGGAGATGTAGGGGTAGGCATACGGGAAAGTGGTGACAAACACTTCGTTCAGAAGGGTCGCGAGCGTCTGACGAACGTCTTGAGATACGCCTGGAAGGCTGATGACGAAGAGAGACTTGCTTCGATAGTGACGTTTGGGGACGCCGTCCACCAACACTGTGCGGGCCGACTCGAGGTCGGAACGCGACCGGGACTCCATGTAGCCCAAAGACTCGACCGTTACATCCGCGACGGCGCGAGTCACCGCTATATCTCCCATGACTCGCTGGGCTCCTACAGAGTCTGCGGGTCGAAGGCTTCCCAGCGAATAGTGCCGCAGTTGCCGATAGGCACGGCGGTCACGGATGTGGTCGGCTGCCCGTCGCAGCACCACACGACCGTGGTCCTGTTGCGTCGGCATCCGGTGCACTTCATAGTACTTGCCACCGTACGTCACGAACTGGCCAGGAAGCAGTGCCTGGTACACATGATCCAGAAGCAACCCACCGATGATGTTGGTCGACTCGACTTCGTCCTCAACAAAGAAATACGCGGGAGACAACTGCCTAATTACCTCGTCAACTTCCAGGTTTCCATGCAGGTAGTAGGTCGTGACACCGTCATCAAGAAACCCACGCTCAGCTCTTGCTACGAGAGGAATGTTCCGCAAGCCCGTGAACTCTTCGACGCCTTCACGTAGGCGACCGATTGAGGCGGGCTCCCAGTCAAGTCGATCCACGTCTCTATCACTAGTGGCTCCAGAGTTGACCTGCCACCCGAGTATCCCTAGTTGCTTCGCCAGCTCCTCTTCCGTCATCCCAAACGTGCGGAGTGTCAGCAGCAACCGCAAGATGAGATTGCGGTCAGTTCGTGCGTAGTCCGGAACTACGGAAGGTACAGCCTTCGAATCAACAGAGAAGATGTCTCGATTGTCGACCATGTAGTCACGCAGCAGATACTCCTCACTAATGAGATTGACAAAGCCCGCTCTCTTTGCCCGTGTGGCGTAGTTTCTGACTGTCTCAAATGCATTTCGCAAGGAGTCTTCTACGACGAGAAAGTAATTGTCGCCCTGTGGAAGGTCCCACGGGTTTGCGACTGCGGTGACCCTGTCACCGAGTGCATCCTGCGACATCTCAAGATCTGCAAATTGGTTGATGGAGGCGAAATACTGTTGGGCTATCCAGCGCATATCGACAACAGGAAAGGAATCAGCCCCGATCCAGTGCACCTGGCTAACGTCGTACTTGAGGGCCACCGCACTGATCTCGGTACCGACACCGAGGTAGCGTGCAACGCCGGGGAGAATTGACGTCTGCATGTAAGGCGACTCTGACCGCCAGATTACCTCTGAGCACGCACCTTGGGGGAGTGCCGAGGCCACTACTTCCGTGAAGCTCGCCTTGGTCAGGTGCGACAACGTGTCAACAAGACCGTCGTGATTGGCGTCAAAAGCGGCGACAGTGGGAGGCATCGAGTCGCGACTGCATCGCTCGAGCACGAGTTCGATACCCACTTGTCCCGTTGCTAGCATCACAGAGGGCTCGGCAATGATGACGAGGCCAACCTCACTGAAGAATGCGTCATTGTTGATGAGTAGTTCTCGGTTGTGAAGGTCGGCGCTACGGATGATGCCGACGTGTCGCTCATCCCTTGCCGCCGCTTCGAGGACTCCCACACTCCACAGACCTGGTATGCCAGTGATGTCCTGAAGCCCGTGATCCACCCAAGCCACAAGTTCTTCGGTCATTCCATCGCGTCCCGCGATGATCAAGACTCGACGTCTCTCCAACAACTCTCGATAGGCCGGCAAGCAGAGATAGGGGCTCAAGTCATCGTGAAACGGATTGGCAAAGAGCACATTCGATCGAGCCAGTAGGTCTGCGGACGCACCGACGTAGTTGATGTCAACATCCCGTCGAGCCATGCGCAGCCGGTCGAAGTAGGCACCAGCTAAGCGCGTGCTGGGATCAGTACTTCGCGTCATCTCGCCGATGCGATAGCCCGAGTCAAGGGCAGCAACCGACGAGAGATGGACGCCCTCCTCCAACACTTCCTTGGGAAATGCCCTCGTGAGAATGGATCGTAGAGGGCCAAAATTGCCGACTCTGCGAGCCGAATCGCGCTCGCCACTCACATCTTGGACGTACTCGTCACGGGTAAGACCGTCGACAGCAAAGTAGAACTCGCCGATCACCATGGCTGCGATCGCCGGAAATGCGACAGTCGAAAAGCCTGGCCACTCCGGGAATGTAAGGGCCAGAGCGACGAGCAGCACGGCGAGGGCCGCCGAAGCCCAGTAGAGCGCGCGATACAGGTCGCGCACGCGGCTGTAACGGCGCTCGATGAACCACATCTCTAGATCACTGTCAAAGCGATATATGTCCGAGACAGCGAACTGGGAGATGCTCCCTCCCTTCTTGAAGAAGGTTGAGAAGAGGGGTCGTAGCGCAAGTTTGATGACGGCAAAGATCAACAGCAGGTAGACGTTGAAAACGATGTAGTACCAGGTCACGCTCAAGCTACTCGGAAAGAAGGGAATCCAAGATGAGGCAGTCTCAACGAATGCATCGATGCGATCAGTAGCGACATACGCAAAGATCAAACTGATTGCCGCGAAGACAGAAGCGACAACAGGCATCCAGACTTGTTCGACGCGACGTGGTCGCTTCACGTTCATGCTTGCGATCACCAAGAGCGCCGTTAGAACCGCTAGGGCCCTCAGGAGATTCAGGAGAATGTCAAGCACTACAGCGCTCCCCTCGAAGCGCCGTCATTAGGACCATGGGGCGTGAACGTCGCGCGCGGATAGTTCGGGTCCAAGGCGGGTCCATCCATCGGATCCTGGATCACGAGCGCCTCGACGGACAGCCGTTTGATGAAGGCGTAAGGAGCGACTACGGAGTCCCCCGAACGATTGAACTCGCAAGTGCCGCGAGAGCGAGGCCACAGAAGGATTCGTTCAGCTCTAGACAGGCCGAACTTTTCTAGCTCCGATACCGCGTAATCTCCCTGCTGGATTTGGATCGCGCAGCCGGCGCTCTTAACAAGCGACTTTTCGAGCTCGATCTTGTCCTCAATACGGTCACGCAGACGCTTAAGTCTCTGCTGTTCAGACTTGTGGCGCCTCATGCGGGCTTGTTCCTCAAGCAATCGCCGCTTACCTAAGGTGTAGGTCACCAACTCACTCAGAAACGACGCGTAGTCCTGCGCGGCACGAGTAACCGCCGATACATATGCCCTCAGCTCACTATTGGTTCGCTTAATCAGTCCAACCAATTGCCGGCGCATGACTTCCAGCACGCAGTAGCCGACTAGCACGACGGCGCCAACAAGGACGAGAGCTACCAGGAGGCTTTCGCCTAGATTCAGTGGTCCCTCAAAGTAGGCCTTAATGACGTATGGCAGGAGTGCCGCCACCCAGACGCCGAGGGCTACCCCAAGAACAATTCCGATGGAACGCGCAGTCAATCTCTCGTTGATTGCCTTTCTGATCTGCTTGTCATTGCGCGCGATCAATTCCCTCAGGCGCTCAGGCTCCGCCCCGTAGTCGGCTGCGTGGCGCACGAGTCCATTGCTTCGACGTGCCAGATCCTCCTGTAACTCCTCAACGTCAATGCTGGAGAGCGGAGAGTCATCCACCATTGATCGGCCTTGCTTGGCTCGCGTCTCAGATACCGCCTGGGCGAGCGCCCGCGACGGTTCACGCAGAAACCTGGCGATTTCGCGGCCCAGGGCATCAACGCCACTTCTCCAGCGTTCCATCTCGCTGGACGGTCGATCAGTTGCCAGTGAATAGCCGCTTTCTGGCACGCGGAGTGTCTCACCACGAAGTTTCTCGAAGTTCACCTTGATAGACACATCTTCGAGTACAGCCGATTCCGTCGGTCGAGGTTGTAGTTCCACTGTCTGTAACCGTTGATTGACGTACTGGCGCACGTCAACGAGGTCACCCAGGTGACGGTTCAGCGTGTGTCCCAGTTCTACGTCATCAACTTCGACGTCGAGTCGGTACAGACGGTCGGACTGAAGCCCGCTAGCGGGCAGATCATTGACGGCGAGTGTCAGGATGCCCATGACGAAGCGCAGCTCTTCAAGGTCCACGGATGCATGGCCTTGGGGTTTCATGTCATGGACAAGAAACCGGCAAGACGCCGGATACCGATTTCGCTCGACAAACTGCGATGACTGCTGTCGCTCATGGGCAAACCAGGCTGCGTTCAGTTGATTGCGGAGCAACTCCGTCCTAGGTAGTCGCGTGGCAATGCTCAGTACCTCTGTCGGCCTTGCCTGCCGCGCCTCGTACAACTTGGTGAGTGCAGCGTGTTTCTCACGCTCTTCCGGGCTCGCCTCTTGGACTCGGTAGTGAATCTGTGGGTGGTGGCCTTCCGCAAGGGCTTCGCGGAAGGCCCGTTCCGCTTCGGCTCGGCTCACTTCGTCCGTGACGCCCGCCATGAAATCACTTTCGTATCGAACTTGCTCAGTCTTGGCGTCGCGGAAACTGGGATCAGGCTCAAAGCCCATAGGGCCAAGTTCAGGGTAACCAAGGAGCATGTGTGTGAGGCGAACGAGCGAATAGGCCGACCTCTCCATCGGTGCCACGCCTGGCAGCGTGGGATTGTCTAGAGCAAGAGCGCCAGCGAAGTCAAACGGGTTATCGCGACTTAAGTATTCACTTGGTGTTCCATGCTCATGCCCTGTACCGACAACCAATACGCGCCATTCCTCCTTGCCTTTGATTGCGGCACCCAGGTCCGGCACTGCCTGCTCCAGGGATCCAGCTAGTTGTCCCTGATGCCACGTGCAAAAGGCAATCTGGTCCTGTTCCTCGAAAGGCACAAAGACCTCTCTCCAGCGCGACAGGAGGCGCTCGGAGTATTCGCTCAGGAGAATGACGGTGAACATGCAGAGGCCTAGGTCATACCCGCAACCCCGGCTCGGGCTCATCTGATTCCATCTCTGAGCCCCAGTTCAGGCGAAGAGAGTTCTCAAATGCTTCCACGTCCTGGGCTAGGTCTCGGATGTGTCGTTCATCGAGGTACTGGTAGAGCCCTCGCATGATTGCCCGCACTCGCACGCCAAACGCGTCGCCTGCTGCGTCGCGGTACGCCTGCCAGTTGTCCTGGAACTGGTAGAAGCTGCGCCGAAGGATTTCCTCGAGCACAGGATCGACCTGGCTGGGCTCCTCAACCAACTCAATCTGCTCCGCCACGTAACGCAGGATGTCAACGGTGAATCTCCTGAGTGACGAGTCCGACAGCTCCTCGTTTGGCGCCGAGATGGCGTAGAAGGTCGGAACATCAAAGAGTGTGATTGTGCGACCCACCATGCCAGGTATAACCATTGGGAGTTCCTCGAGAGGAATACCTAGAGGAGCATTCAGCGCCTCTGCGAGAGGGCTGTCCTTAAAGCTCGGCGCCGGCTGATCCTCCCGGTAGTTCTCGATTCGCCTGTTGACTGCCTGAGTAATCTCATGCGCCGCCACCGGATTGATGGCAAC
>NBNH01000223.1 GCA_004379115.1 Actinomycetales bacterium mxb001 | reverse complement strand
CTCGATGCCTCGGGCGGCGAGCGCATCGCGGATCACGTCGCTGGTCGCGAAGTCGCGGGCCTCGCGTACGCGCCGACGAGCATCGAGTGCCACCTCGACCACCGGGGCCAGCACGTCGCGCTCGTCGCGAAGCCCCGAGACGGCAGCGTTGGCGAGGTCGACGAGCATGGAGCGCAGGGCCGCGCGTGCGCGATCGACATGATCGCCCTGAACGGTGTCAGCCGACCAGGCATGGATCGCGTCCTCGAGTTCAAGGGCAGCGGCGAGGGCACCTTCGGCATCACCGGCCGCCATGCCGGCGTCGAAGGCTCCCCGGAGACGGTCGACCTCCGCGCGCAGGGAGAGCGACTCGCCCGCCGTCGCGACCTCATCGGGCGCGGGCGTGGCCGCGGTGACGGAGTCTGCGGTGAGTCCGTCACCGCGCAGGGCCCGTGCTATGTCGTCGAAGCTCACCGACTCGCCGGCCGCCACCACGGTCGAACGGCCACGGTGGCGAAGGGTCAGGGTGCCCACGCCCTGCACCGTTGCGGTGCGGCTGGGGATGTCGAGGATGACGGCGGTGTGCTCATCGACACCGAGCACGCCGACGTCGCCGGGCAGGTCGGCCTCGAGTCGGACCAGGCGTTCTTCACCCAGGTAGCAGTAGCGGGTGTCGTGGCGTCCGCCTTCGCGATTGTCATAGTGCGGAACGACCACGGCCGTGATGCCGGTGAGCGACCCCAGAAGGTCGAGGCCGTCGACCCAGTGCGGCTCGATGCCAACCTTGTAGATCTCGTAGACCGGGACGGCGTACCGGCCGACGGTCACGGCGGCCGCACTCCCCATGACGAGGGTGCCGCCGCGTTCGACGAGTGCGCGCATCGCTGCCGGCATCGGGGTGTCGTTCCATTGGCGCAGGGCGTAGGTGGGACTGCCGGGGCCGGCGAAGGTCCAGGACGCGCGAGCCATCAGCGCCAGGGCCCGCTCGCGTTCGGTGACGGGCTCGTCGCGGTGGCGCCAGCGGACCACGTCGAGGCTCGATCCGACGGAATCGCGGAAGTACTCGAGGATCTTGTCGGTGAGGTCGTCGGCGTTGACCTGGAAGCCGAACGGCGTGTCGATCATGGCGGCCGGGCCAGCGCCGGCGGTGGCCAGGATCTCTCGGTGAACCTTCACCATCGTGGGAGAGGTCTCCCCAGATCCGATGATGACAAGGCGAGCGGCCACGCCCCTAGTCTGCTGGACGTCGGGGCGTGGCCGCTCGCGTGGTCGGGTGTGGCTCAGATGGCGATGGCCGGGCCCTCACCGAAGCGGT
>NBNH01000222.1 GCA_004379115.1 Actinomycetales bacterium mxb001 | reverse complement strand
GTCGGGCGAGGTGAACTGGCCGATCTTGAGCCAGTGCGCCCAGTAGTCGGCCATGTTGTAGCCGCAGAAAGGCAGCATGGCGAAGGGGTCGCGTCGCAACTCGCCCACGCTGCCCTCGGCCGCCGCCGTCTGCTCGGAGGAGACGGTGGATCCCATGAAGACGCCGTGCTCCCAGTCGAAGGACTCGGTGACCAGCGGCACGTTGGAGGCGCGGCGGCCGCCGAAGAGGATCGCGTCGACCGGCACGCCCTGGGGGTCCTCCCAGTTGGGGGCGATCGAGGGGCACTGCGAAGCCGGGGCCGTGAACCGGGCGTTGGGGTGCGAGGACAGGCGTCCGGAATCGGGGGTCCAGTCCTCCCCCAGCCAGTCGATGAGGTGAGCGGGAGGCTCCTCGGTGAGGCCCTCCCACCACACATCGCCGTCGTCGGTGAGGGCAACGTTGGTGAAGAGGCAGTTGGCGTGGAGGCTGCGCACGGCGTTGGCGTTGGTGTGCATGCCGGTGCCGGGTGCGACACCGAAGAAGCCAGCCTCGGGGTTGATGGCGTAGAGACGCCCGTCCTTTCCGAAGCGCATCCATGCGATGTCGTCACCCACCGTCTCGACAGTCCAGCCCGGCACTGCCGGCTCGAGCATCGCGAGGTTGGTCTTGCCACATGCCGACGGGAATGCCGCGGTGATGTAGCGGACATCGCCGGAAGGAGCGGTGAGCTTGAGCACGAGCATGTGCTCGGCCATCCAGCCTTCGTCACGCGCCATTGCCGACGCCATGCGCAGGGCGAAGCACTTCTTGCCGAGCAGGGCATTGCCGCCGTAGCCGGAACCGAAGGACCAGATCTCGCGGGTCTCCGGGAAGTGGGTGATGTACTTCGTGTCATTGCACGGCCAGGCCACGTCGGGCCGGGCGTTGCCGTCGGAGTCGACGAGCGGGTATCCCACCGAGTGCAGGCAGGGCACGAAATCGCCGTTCTCGCCGATCTGGTCGAGGGCGGCGCTGCCCATGCGGGTCATGATCTTCATGTTGACCACGACATATGGAGAGTCGGTGATCTCGACGCCGAGCTGCGCGATGTGAGACCCCAGCGGGCCCATCGAGAACGGGACGACGTACATCGGACGACCCCGCATGCAGCCCTCGAAGAGCCCCTGCAGGATGCCCTTCATCTCGACGGGGTCCATCCAGTTGTTCGTCGGTCCCGCGTCAGCCTCGTACTGCGAGCAGATGTAGGTACGGCTCTCCACGCGCGCAACGTCGCTGGGATTGGAGCGAGCGAGGAACGAATTGGGCCGCAGCTTCGGGTTGAGTCGGATGAGCGTGCCGCCGTCGACCATCTGCTGAGTGAGTCGCTCCCACTCGGCCTCGGAGCCATCGCACCAGATGACCTCATCGGGCTGGGTCAGCGCAGCGACTTCCTCGACCCACTCGAGCAGCTTCTTGTTGCGCGTGGGTGGGTTCTCGAGTCCCGGAATAGTCATCCGATCTCCTCGTTCGCATCAGGTCGGGTGTGCCGGCCCGAAGGCGCGGTCCTGGCCCCATCCTGCCCGTAACACGCACCCTGTAAACACCATGTAAACCCTTACTGACGGCCCTTTGTGAGCAACGGCACAGGTGCCCGTCTCGGACGCGCTGACGGGACGAGATCCTCAGGGGCGTCTGCCTGCCAGGACCAACGTCTCAAGGACGAACGCGCCCTTCTCCTCCGTGTAGGCCTCGCGATCGTGCCGGTGCCGTCGAGCAAGTTCCTGCTTCACCGCTGCATACGCACGAGCGCGATCATCGTGCGCCCGGAGGTAGTCACGAAAGGCGAGTTCATCGGCGAATCGCTGAGAGCCGGTGGGCACGATGTGCAGGTGATGGGTCCGATGAGACGGGCTTGGCTTGCAGAACCAATGCATCTCCTCGGTCCGGTAGGGGGCGTAGACGTAATGCAAGGGCGCGACACGGTCGATACACGAACGCGACACGTCAAGTCCGTCAACCCCGACCAGGATGTCGATGACCGGCTTGGCCGCCAAGCCGGGCACGGCAGTGCTGCCCACGTGGTGGATACCTCCGGTGATCCATTGGCCGATGGCCGCCTCCAGTAGTGCGGCCTCCGCCGCAAAGAGGCCGGGCCAGGCTGGGTCGTAGTCGACGACGCTGACCGCCTCGTCCTTCCACTGCTCGCCAGAAGCTGTCATCGCCCGCCTACGAACTCGGCGTGAAGCGCCGCAGGAGAAGGCTGTTGCCCACAACGAAGACCGACGACAGGGCCATGGCCGCGCCAGCCAGCATGGGATTGAGCAGCCCCACGGCGGCGAGCGGGATCATCGCCACGTTGTAGGCGAAGGCCCAGAACAGGTTGCCCTTGATCGTGCGCAGGGTGCTCCGCGACAACCGGATGGCGTCGACCGCTGCCATGAGATCCGCGCGTACCAGGGTGAGGTCACTCGCCTCGATCGCCGCGTCGGTGCCCGTGCCCATCGCGATACCGAGATCAGCACGTGCCAGTGCCGCAGCGTCATTGACTCCGTCTCCGACAACGGCGACGACCCGACCGTCCGACTGGAGCTCGCGGACGATCTCTGCCTTCTCCTGGGGAAGGACCCCGGCGCGGACGCGGGTGATACCCACGCTCGCTGCCACCGACTCCGCGGTGCGAGCGTTGTCGCCCGTCACGAGCATGGGCTCGAGGCCAAGGTTGCGCAGCAGTGACACGGCATGGCGGCTGGTCGGACGCGGGGAGTCCGAGACAACCAGTGCTCCGCGCACGGCCCCGGACCACCCCACCGCGACAGCCGTCTTGCCGGTCCGCTCCGCGGCATCGATGCGCTCGCGCAGTTCGACCGGGATACCGGGAGCGCCGATCGAGGTCGCGACCCAGTCGGGCCGACCGGCAACCACCTCGACGCCGTCCACCAGTCCGCGTACGCCGAGGCCGCGCTCGTTACGGAAGTCCGTGGCGGGCGTGACGGCGATGCCAGCGGCGATGGCACGCCCGATGGGGTGCTCGCTGGGCGACTCCACCGCGGCCGCCATCGCGCCGACAACCACGGGGTCCTCGCCCGGGGCGGTCAGCACCTCGGCGAGCGACATGCGGCCCGAGGTGACCGTGCCGGTCTTGTCGAGCACGATGATATTGGCACGACGGGTGTCTTCGAGAACCTCGGGCCCGCGGATGAGGATGCCCAACTGCGCTCCCCGACCCGTGCCCACGAGCAGAGCGGTCGGCGTTGCCAGACCGAGGGCGCACGGGCACGCGATGATCAGCACAGCGACAGCAGCGGTGAACGCGGCCTCGACATCGCCCGTCGCGAGA
>NBNH01000221.1 GCA_004379115.1 Actinomycetales bacterium mxb001 | reverse complement strand
GTCGGGCGAGGTGAACTGGCCGATCTTGAGCCAGTGCGCCCAGTAGTCGGCCATGTTGTAGCCGCAGAAAGGCAGCATGGCGAAGGGGTCGCGTCGCAACTCGCCCACGCTGCCCTCAGCCGCCGCCGTCTGCTCGGAGGACACGGTGGATCCCATGAAGACGCCGTGCTCCCAATCGAAGGACTCGGTGACCAGCGGGACGTTGGAGGCACGGCGCCCCCCGAAGAGGATCGCGTCGACCGGCACGCCCTGGGGGTCCTCCCAGTTGGGGGCGATGGAGGGGCACTGCGACGCGGGGGCCGTGAACCGGGCGTTGGGATGCGAGGACAGGCGTCCGGAATCGGGGGTCCAGTCCTCGCCCAGCCAGTCGACAAGGTGAGCGGGAGGCTCCTCGGTCAGGCCCTCCCACCACACGTCGCCGTCATCGGTGAGGGCGACGTTGGTGAACAGGCAGTTGGCGTGGAGGCTGCGCACGGCGTTGGCGTTGGTGTGCATGCCGGTGCCGGGTGCGACACCGAAGAAGCCCGCCTCGGGGTTGATGGCGTAGAGGCGCCCATCCTTGCCGAAGCGCATCCAGGCGATGTCATCGCCGACCGTCTCGACCTTCCAGCCCGGCACAGCCGGCTCGAGCATCGCGAGGTTAGTCTTGCCGCAGGCCGACGGGAATGCCGCGGTGATGTAGCGGACATCTCCGGAAGGAGCAGTGAGCTTGAGCACGAGCATGTGCTCGGCCATCCAGCCTTCGTCACGCGCCATGGCAGATGCCATGCGCAGGGCGAAGCACTTCTTGCCGAGCAGGGCATTGCCGCCGTAGCCCGAACCAAAGGACCAGATCTCGCGGGTCTCCGGGAAGTGGGTGATGTACTTCGTGTCATTGCACGGCCAGGCCACATCGGGCCGGGTGTTGCCGTCGGCGTCAACGAGCGGGTATCCCACCGAGTGCAGGCAGGGCACGAAATCGCCGTTCTCGCCGATCTGGTCGAGGGCGGCGCTGCCCATGCGGGTCATGATCTTCATGTTGACCACGACATAGGGAGAGTCGGTGATCTCAACGCCGAGCTGCGCGATGTGAGACCCCAGCGGGCCCATCGAGAACGGGACGACGTACATCGGACGGCCGCGCATGCACCCCTCGAAGAGCCCCTGCAGGATGCCCTTCATCTCGACGGGGTCCATCCAGTTGTTGGTCGGTCCCGCGTCAGCCTCGTACTGCGAGCAGATGTATGTGCGGCTCTCCACGCGCGCAACGTCGCTGGGATTGGAGCGAGCGAGGAACGAGTTGGGCCGCAGCTTCGGGTTGAGTCGGATGAGCGTGCCGCCGTCGACCATCTGCTGGGTGAGTCGCTCCCACTCGGCCTCGGAGCCGTCGCACCAGATGACCTCGTCGGGCTGGGTCAGCGCAGCGACTTCCTCGACCCACTCGAGCAGCTTCTTGTTGCGCGTGGGCGGGTTCTCGAGTCCCGGAATAGTCATCCGATCTCCTCGTTCGCATCAGGTCGGGTGTGCCGGCCCGGAGGCGCGGTCCTGGCCCCATCCTGCCCGTAACACGCACCCTGTAAACACCATGTAAACCCTTACTGACGGCCCTTTGTGAGCAACGGCACAGGACCGTCAGGCGCTCGGCCTGAATCGGCGCAGGAGCAGGCTGTTGCCCACAACGAAGACCGACGACAGGGCCATGGCCGCGCCGGCCAGCATGGGATTGAGCAGCCCCACGGCGGCGAGCGGGATCATCGCCACGTTGTACGCGAAGGCCCAGAACAGGTTGCCCTTGATCGTGCGCAAGGTGCTCCGCGACAACCGGATGGCATCGACCGCTGCCATGAGATCCGCCCGCACCAGGGTGAGGTCACTGGCCTCGATGGCCGCGTCGGTGCCCGTACCCATCGCGATACCGAGGTCAGCGCTGGCCAGTGCCGCAGCGTCATTGACTCCGTCTCCGACAACGGCGACGACCCGACCGTCCGACTGGAGCTCGCGCACGATCTCTGCCTTCTCTGGCGGAAGGACGCCGGCGCGGACGCGGGTGATGCCCACGCTCGCTGCGACCGACTCCGCGGTGCGAGCGTTGTCTCCCGTCACGAGCATGGGCTCGAGGCCTAGGTTGCGCAGGAGTGACACGGCATGACGGCTGGTCGGACGCGGCGAGTCGGAGACGACCAGGGCTCCGCGCACGGCCCCGGCCCACCCCACCGCGACAGCCGTCTTGCCTGCCCGCTCGGCGGCATCGATGCGTTCGCGCAGTTCGGCCGGGATACCGGGCACACCGACGGTGGTTGCGACCCAGTCGGGCCTACCGGCAACCACCTCGACGCCGTCCACCAGTCCGCGTACGCCGAGGCCGCGCTCGTTACGGAAGTCGATGGCAGGCCTGACGGTGATACCAGCGGCGATGGCGCGCCCGATGGGGTGCTCGCTGGACGATTCCACGGCGGCCGCCATCGCCCCGACGACCACGGGGTCCTCGCCCGGGGCGGTCAGTACCTCGGCGAGCGACATGCGGCCCGAGGTGACGGTGCCGGTCTTGTCGAGCACGATGGTGTTGGCACGACGGGTGTCTTCGAGTACCTCGGGCCCGCGGATGAGGATGCCCAATTGCGCTCCTCGACCCGTGCCCACGAGCAGAGCGGTCGGCGTTGCCAGACCGAGGGCGCACGGGCACGCGATGATCAGCACAGCGACAGCAGCGGTGAACGCGGCCTCGACATCGCCCGTCGCGAGA
>NBNH01000220.1 GCA_004379115.1 Actinomycetales bacterium mxb001 | reverse complement strand
GCCTGGGGACGATCGAGGCCACTGTCAAGGCCACCAGAGGCTGACCCGATCACGCCTTGGCCTGAGCTAGTTCACTCTCGGCAGCGAAGGGGGTTGCATGCTGCATCAAGCGCCGCAGGGCGAGACCCGCCATCGAGTGGCCTGGCTGGCTGCTCTGCTCGTGGCGATAGCAGCCTTGTGCTTCCTCGCGTCAGCGGCGCCCAGCCAGGCGAGAGCGGCCGTCGCTCCCATTAGCACGGCGGATCCAACTCCCATTGAGGCCCGCGTGTCGATCACCGTGACAAGCCTCTCGAAACTCAACCTCGAGCAGGGCGTCTTTCAGGCGATCTTCTACCTGGGCATCACGTGCTCGGAGCCATGTCAGGCCGCTGACTGGGACCTCGTCAATGCCAACGAGTACACCTCCGAGCTCACGGCAGTGATAGGCCCCACATCGTGGTGGCGTGTCTCGGGCACATTCGTCTTCCAGCCCGATCTCCGACTCTTCCCCTTCGACACGCAGACATTGCCCATCATCATCGAGCATGAGGATCTTTCCCTCGAGAAACTGATCTACATCCCCGACCAGCAGACGAGCGAGGTGAGCTCGTTGATCGGCGTCCCCGGGTGGCTCATCGAGCCGTTCTCCTTGACGACAACGGAACACTTCTTGGTCGGCTTCGGGGAGACCTACTCATCGGTTAACTTCGAGCTGCCCGTCGGACGCAGCACCGTCGCGAGCCTCACGAAGTACTACATCCCCCTCCTCATCTTCATCATCCTCGGTGCCGCCACGCTCTTTCTGGGCCGCAATGACATTCAACTGAGGACCGCCGGCACGGCACTCGTGGGCCTTACGATCTTCTACCTCTTCACCAGCGGCGGGGTTGGCGCGGTCGGCTATCTCACGGTGTGGGATATCTCCGTTCTCGTCGCCTACATCTCTCTGGGGCTCGTCCTGCTGAGCGGAATCATCGGCGCCTACCTCTATCACGAACACAAATTTGACGGCGCCGAAGGCGAGGCCCTCAACAAGCGCATTCGATTCGGGTTCCTGTGGGGCGTCATCCTTCTGGTCGCCGTGAGTGCCGTTGCCATCACGCTCGTCGCAGTGCTGACTTAAAGCGCCTTCGCGGCTAGCGACCGCCGACCGCAGAGACGGTGCCGAGGTAGTCCTCCGAAGCGGTCTCCTGCGCGACCCACGCCTTTGCCTTGCCCTTCGGGCGATGGATATTGAAGACGACGATGCTCGAGCCCCCGCGCTCAGCGACAACGAGGTCGGCGGAGCGGGGGCTGGCTGCCGTGGTCACGTCGATGCCTGCGGTCGACCCGGGGAAGGCCGCAAACTTCAGGGCGCGGATGTATTCGACATCGGCCTCATGCGAATGCAGCGGCTCGACGTACATCGTTGGGTGACCCTCTTGCTTCGATCCGCTGGTCCAGACCGAGACTTCGCTGCTGCCCGATGACTTGCCCGCGATGATGCGCGAGAAGCCGCCTTCACGGCCGGCTACCCAACCCGTGGCAATGGATACGCCGCCACGGTAGGACGACTCGAAGGCGAGGAAGGACCCGGCCCGCTGCACGGCGCCCTGCGCCATCGTCTCGTGGCCGGCGTGGTGATTGTCGTGGCCGTTCGACGTCATGAGGGTGGCGATCCAGGTCTTCACGCGAGGCTGGGCCCCCGCACCAGGAGCCGTGACGATGACTTCGCGCCCGCTGAGGTCGACGAGGCCGGTCGCCACATCGACGCCGCCGCGGAAGGACCCGTAGGGATAGAAGCTGGTGAATGCAGGTCGCTTGCCGGCGTTCAATCCGCTCGCCAGCACCTTCACTGTCGCGCGCATGCCAGGGCCCGTGCCGACGACAACACTGTCGCCACCGGTACCCGTATCAAGGTTGGGTGCCTGGCCAGTGATGTTGCCGGTGGCCACGCTGACACCGCCACGGAAGTCTGAATCAAACGCCAGGACATCGAAGAGGCGCTGCTGGAACGGCTTACCCGTCCCTTCGGCATCACCACTCCACGCGCGTACGCGCGGCGCCTGCCCTGCGCCCGCGCCAACGACCAGATCCAGGACGGCATCTCCATTGACGTCACCCATGGTCACGTCAACAGGGCCAGTCACGCCAGCGAACGGGATGACCGTGGCCAGGGTCTTGCCGGTGGCCTGGTCGTAGACACGCACTCGCGTGGACCGTCCTGGGGTGCGCTCTACGACGGCATAGGCGGTCACGTTGGGAATGACGTTGACCAGGGCCATGAGGCCAGCGTCCTCGTGGTTCAGGCGGTGGCAGTGAAAGACAAAGGCACCGATGAAATCTTGGAAGTAGGTGCGAAGGCTCATCCTGCCCGTGGAGACGAGTTGGCCCTGGCCATCCATGAGCGCACCCGGCACGATCTGGTTGTCCTGGCCGAAAGGCAGATCGGTCCACCTATCACCCGTGCCAGGGTCGTAGTAGTCCACAACTTGGAAATCGTTGACGTGAACGTGAATCGGATGGGTGTCGTTGTTCTTGTTCACGAAGTTCCACTGCTCCACCGTGTCGAGGCGAGGCTGGAACATCGGGATATTGGGGAACTGGTTGTTGTTGAACTGGTAGGCCACCGCCAGCGGGCTACCAGGATTCGCGTGGTTGTTGGTCGGTCCAGCAGTGATCGTCAAGGTTCTGGTCAGATCCGGCGTCATCTGGGACGTGTCGACAAACCCGCTATCCACTCCTAGGTCCTGGCCGGGATTGAAGGGGACGGTTGTGCCGACACCAGCCGACGGCTCAGCGCTCAGCAGGGTCTGGGTCGGGAAGAGCATGAACCCGTCGTCGTAGGAGATCCACGCCGGATCGGTGCTCATCGTTCCCGTGACCGCAGGCGGGTTGTCGGTGCCGTTATTGGTGTAGGCCACGGCGGGGAAGTTCAGCTCAAAGGGGGCGATGGTTCCCTTGTAGGGCGGCATCACCAGGCGCAGGCTGCCCGTCTGTGGCATCGTCACCGCGAGCGCGTAACGCGATGCCGGTGCGATCACGAGTGTCTTGCCGTCTTCGCTCAGCGGCGACTGCACCTGACCGTACGTGGCACCGTCCTGCGCGACGATGCGCAGCGGCTCGTATTCGCCCGTTGCCGTGTTCTGGATAGCGACGCGCAGGGTGCCCGCGTCGGTGAAGTTCCCCAGGGCCCAGATCTCGGTCTGCCCGGGCGGAGTGGAGATCACTGGCTGGAATTGCCCATTCACGGTGTATTGCAGATCGCGCTGGCTCTCGGGCAGGCCAGGGTTTGCGGAAATCCTGACAGCACTGTCGTCCGAAACGAAGGACGTGAGATTCGACGGCAGATACTGATACATCGTCGTGCCCGTTCCGGCTTGGCCCGGGGTCCATGTCACCGCATACTGCGTGCCCACGGGCGAGTTCTTGAAGTCGACGGGCGTGAGAAGGGGCCGGTAGGTGCCCTTGCTCAACTGCGCTGCCGTGGGCTTCTTCGCGACGTTCTGCATGCTCGGCCAGTAGACGTTGTTCATGATCGGCTTGGCGCCGGAGCGATTGAAGACGTAGTTGTACTGCAGCGCCATCGTCCTGACCGGCAGGTTGTTTTGCTGCACAAGAGGGATGGCTCCGTCGGCCTCGCCGATGACCAGCATCCCGGCGAGCCCCCGATAGACATGTGCGGTCGTCAGCATGTGCAGGTGCGAGTGATACCAGTAGAGCCCCTGTGGATGATTCTTGGGGACGTCGTATGTATAGGTGTTGGCCGAGCCGGCAGGGATGGCGATCAGGACGTTGTCGGAGTTGCCCTGCGGGCTGGTGTGGATGCCATGGACATGGTTGTTGACGGGGGAGTCAGTCAGCGTCGGAAGCTCGACCGGGACCTTGTCGTCCTTGGCGGGCCACGTCGGATCCATGAAGTCGGCGATGCGCAGCTTGGTCATGTCATTGGCCAGGTGGACGATCAGGCGCTCGCCGGGCTGGACGTGGAGGGTGGGCGCCGGATAACTGTTTGTGGCGCTCGTCACCCCGTTGGAAGCCGACCCGCGAACGACCCGGTAGTCGAAGAGCAGCGCGTTGCCGACAGGTGCAGCCGCTGTGTCGATGGTGGCGCGCCCCTGCCGAGCCGTCAGTTCGACCTCAAGCACGCCGTCGACGGAAGACAGCGTGACGGGCTCACGAAAGGCCTGCCCCCCGTCGCGGTCACCGACGACCGATGCCACCGAAAGGATGCGCGAGGGTTCGCTGTCCTGAGCGGCGGACGACGAGTTGGCGACACCCGCACCAGCCGCAAGGCCCAACGACGCGATCAACAGGGCGCCCACGGACGTCAAACAGAGCACGCGCAACTTCTTCATGCGCCGAAGGCTAGGAACATGCCCAGCTCAAACTCCCACTCGTGTACGGGTAACCGCCCGAATCATTCACGACTCATGACGTCGCGCCCATGATGCCGTCATGACCAACATCCGTGGAGCCGTTGTACTCACAGGTGCCCTGTCGCTCGCTCTCGCCGCGACGATGACAGGTTCACCCGCCCAGGCGATGAAGGAACTCCAGCCGGCGACGTCCCAGGTCACTCTCAGCGTCCTGCCCGAGCAGGCGTATGAGCCGGTGATCGAATTCATTCGGTCCGCGCGAACGACGCTGGACTACAACATCTACCAGTTCAATGACGACACGATTGCGGACGAGCTCAAGGCAGCTCATCGTCGCGGAGTCACGGTGCGGGTGATGTTCACCTGGCAGACCTTCGCCGCGAGCAGCGACATCTGGGACGACTCGAGCCCGCACTACAACAAGAACATGCCCACCTTCAAGGAGCTCAAGAAAGCAGGAATCGGCGTTCGCTTGAGTCCCTACCAGTACACGTACAGCCACGAGAAGACGATGATCGCTGACAGTGGCACCGCTCAAGGTCGCGCTTTGATCATGGACTTCAATGCTCAGCCGTCCTACCTCGTTCCCACGATTCAATTCGGGGTACAGCAGGTGGGGTCCCGCGGCTTCGCTGTCACGACGAGCAACCAGCAGGACGTGCGGGAGATCCAGGCGGTCTTCGATGCGGATTGGGAGCGGCGCCCGCCGCCGACGTTCAAGAGCCCACGCCTCATCTGGTCGCCGAGCGGCGCTGGCTATAACCCGCGGGGACAGGGCAAGGAGCGGATCTTCGCGCTCATGGACGGGGCCAAGACGACGCTTGACGTCTACGCCCTGCTGATCGACTACCCGCCGTTCCAGCGGCGCCTCATAGCGGCAGCCAAGCGTGGCGTGGACGTGCGTGTCATCACGAACACGAGCCCAGCTCCCATGAGTTATGGGCAGTTGAAGGAGATCGCTGCCGCCGGCGTGAAATTCTCCTTCGATCCCATGTATCCCGGAGGGCTGCTCTTCGTGCACTCCAAGGCGATCGTGCGAGACGTCGGCACGTCCAATCAGATGGCCTTCGTCGGTTCGCAGAATCCGGGCGATTACGTATCCCTCACATCCGAGCGCGAGCTCGGAATTCTCCTCGGGAAGCCCAGCATCGTCGAGGAAATGCACACCATCTTCAACCAGGACTGGAAGCGCTCAAAGCCGCTGACGTATGTGAATGGCGAGCCCGTCAACCCGTTCATCAAGTAGGCCCGGGGGACACTCGCGTCCTGGCATGCCGCTTCCACGCAGCGGCATGCCAGGATGGCGGGCGGCACCACACGACTCCAGGGAGACGCCGGCGATGAGCGAGAAGGCCAAGAAGGATCTTGAGGACGCGGGTAAGCACACCCTGCATGGCGTCGAAGACGTCGCCGACGTGATCGGCCATGCGGCCGGCGGAACCGTCAAGGGCCTCGCCGACGGAGTGGAAGACGCCTCGGCCGAGACCAAGGTGCGCGACGCCGACGACTCCTAGCCGAACTAAGCCCCGGGCTCGGCATCCTCGAGCTCGTCGGCGTCGACATTGGTCGTCCCGATGCGCGCATAATCAGCGGGCCGGTGCTTGCGCATCCATGTGGCGTACCAGACGCCGACCAGGAAGACGGCTGGCACCGACAGCAGGATGATCGTGTCGACCATTGGACCGCCCGCCGTGAGCAGATCGATATTCCACACGATGAGCCCAGTGGCTCCGAGCAACAGAGCACTCGCAACGAGCGGCGCGACAACCGTGCGGACCGCCGATTCTGCGTGCGGGGTGCGCCGGAAGAAACGCCAGACTGCGAAGGCGGCAAGACCCTGGAGGAGGACGAACCCGACTACTCCGGGGGTGTTCACCCACAGCAGCAACTGCAGGTACGGATCAGCCCCGAAGAGTGCAAACCCCCCGACCACGACCGCGGCCAGCGCCGTCTGCGCGAGGCCAGCGATATAGGGGCTGCGATACTTCGGGTGCACGTGGCCTAGGCGACGCGGCAGGACTCCCTCTGCCGACAGCGCGTAGACATATCGCGTGATGGCGTTGTGGAAGGCCAGTAGGGCGGCGAAGTTGCTCGTCACGATGAGAATCCTCATGACCGTAGTCGCCCATGCACCGACGTAATCGGTCGCTGCCGTGAAGTACATAGAGGCGGGGTCAGAAGTGGCCACGGACATCGTCTTGGATCCGAATGCCTGGACGATCATCCAGGCCATGAACGCGTAGAACAGCGCGAGAAATCCGACGGCAATGTAGGTAGCCCACGGAATCGTGCGATCCGGGTTCCGAGCTTCCTCGCGGTAGATGGCCGTAGCCTCAAAGCCGATAAAGGCACCAAACGCCAGTGCCAGTACCGACGCCATCCCGGCCGTCGTGAGGTTGGCGGGCGTAAATGAATCCAAACTCACGCCCTCGGCGCCACCCTGAATCAGTACGGCAACAGCGAGGATGACAAGGATGCCGGTCTCAGCGATAAGCAGGACACCGAGGACGACTGCGCCCGCGCGAATGCTGCGATAGCCGAGGAACCACACCAGGACCATGCCGACACCGGCCCAGAGCCACCAGGGCAGATTGACGCCCACGAGGTCCTTGGCCGTGACGGACGCGAAGTATCCGAAAGCACCGTAAAGGCCGATCTGGATCGCGTTGTAGGAGAAGACAGCTACCGCCGCCGAGCCGAGTCCGACGGGCTTGCCCATGCCGAGCGTGATGTAGGAGTAGAACGCTCCTGCGTTGTGGATGTACTTGCTCATCGCCGTGAAGGCGACGGCAAAGATGGCGAGCACGAGCCCTGCCACGAGATACACCACGGGTGCGCCAATCCCGGCGATCTTGATGCCGAGCGGCGCGATGCCCGCCATGACCGTCAGGGGCGCCGCCGCAGCGACCACGAAGAAGACGATCGATCCAACGCCGAGGGCGCCGCGCTCGAGACGCTCCGCAGAGTCACGAGGCTCCGACACTGGAAACTCCCGATCCGGAGAGGACGGCGACCACACGGAGTGGCCAGGGCTGGAAGTCACCGTAGGAGGGACGCGGCCATTCGGAGTGCTGATGTACGCCTGGGCGAACAGCCGCCAGTAGGGCAATCCTGCCCCCTGAGCGACAACCCCCGAGGGACTAGTCCGAAGGGCGCGGCGCCGCTTCGGCGAGATCGATGCCGTCATTGCGCAGCGGCATCAGGTCGTCAACGCGGGTGCGCACTTCGAGATCTCGGGGCGCTGGCATGACGATGACCCACGGATACGCCGTCCCCTGGACGATGGAGTAGGCCTGAACACGGCCCGTCAGAGACGTGTTGGGGCTCATCTCACCCGAGGAGATCAGCCACCTCAGTCGCACCGACTGCCGCTCGGTGTCCGTCACGACGTCTTGTGCGCCCAATCCGCGAAGCGCGGTCCCGTCGAGGGGAGTCAGCACGACGCGGTCGGCTTCAGTCGAGACCTCTGCGGTGAAGACCAGGGTGCGATCGCTGAAGGAGACATCGACGAGCGCTGACTGAGGCTCCAAAAGCGGCGGCGGTCCACCAGACGTGCATAGC
>NBNH01000219.1 GCA_004379115.1 Actinomycetales bacterium mxb001 | reverse complement strand
AAGGAGGGCGTTGCGCTCAACGCCCGCTGGCTCTTCGACTCCTACGAGAAGTTCTGCAAGCGGCGCATCGACTCTGTCCGCATCCTGGGCGGTGGGGCACAGTCGAGCCTGTGGTGCTCGATGTATGCCGGCGTCCTTGACCGACGTATCGAGCAGGTGGCCCAGCCACGTGACGCCCAGCTCGTGGGCGCCGCCCTGTGGGCGATGGTCAGCCTGGGTCAGGTGACGCTGCCCGAGGCCGCTGCTCGGGTGCGCGTGGCCGAGGTCTTCGAGCCAGGTGACTGCCATCGCGACACCTACCAGGAGGCGTACGGCGAGTACCGCGGCCTCTACAAGCGACTCAAGGGTCTCGGCACGCACTAGTCCCCGGCGAGCGAACCGGATGGCCGCGGGTCACAATGGAGTGGTGACTGGCGGTCGTCTCCTTGCTCGCGCGGCCCTCGTGGGTGCGCTGGTCCTGGGCGTTGTCGGCATGCACCATCTTGTGATCGCGGCCTGTCACCACCTCGGTGTTTCGTCTACGTCGTCAGCGATGGTGATGGATCACCATGCGGGGCATTCCGTGCCGACGGAGGTGCCTGCCGCTCCCGCGCCCGCGGACCCCGCACCGGCCGGAGCGCTAGGTGCAGCGGCGATGTGCTTGGCGGTTCTGCTGTTGGTGGTTCTTATCCTTGCGCCTCGGGCTTGGGCTCACCTCCGTCGATCGGAGTCGCGTCCCGCCTTCGTGCACATCCAGGCCCTCCTCCGAGAGATTGCCCGGCCACCAGACCTGTTGGTGCTCTCGATCTCGCGTACGTGATCGCTCAGGCCTGACCTGACCTTCACGTCCATCAATCGAGAGGAAATGACCATGAGATTTCGCGTTACGAAGCGAGTGTCGACGGCTGCGGTCGTCGCGGTCGCTGCACTCTTCCTATCTGCATGCTCATCCGGCCATGGGGCTGGCATGATGACCCCATCCGGCACCAGTGGTGCCTCAGCAGAAGACGCGATGTTCGCGCAGATGATGATCCCGCACCACGAGCAGGCCGTCGTCATGTCCGAGCTCGCGACAACACGGGCGTCGAGCCCAGAGATCCAGGCCCTGGCCGCGGAGATCAAGTCGGCCCAGCAGCCGGAGATCGACCAGATGAAGGCGTGGCTCACCGAGTGGGGCATTCCCGTCATGTCCGGCATGGACGCCATGGGCGAACACGGCGGCCACGGCATGTCCGGCATGCTCACCGAGGACCAGCTAGCAGAACTTGAGGCCGCCAACGGTCCGGCGTTCGACAAGCTGTTCGCCGAATACATGATCCTTCACCACGAAGGCGCCATCGACATGGCTGAGGACGTTGTCGACTCGAAGGATCCGCGCGTGGCGGCTCTTGCCCAGGCGATCATCCAGACCCAGCAGGTCGAGATCGATCAGATGGAGGCCTTCCTGGCGCAGGGCAGCACCACGGGATCATCCGCGGCGGCCTCAGCGTCAGGATCGTCCGCCACCGGAGGGGCTTCGCCATCGCTCTCGACGGTCGATCTTGCCCAGCCCC
>NBNH01000218.1 GCA_004379115.1 Actinomycetales bacterium mxb001 | reverse complement strand
ATTGGGATCGGTGATGATTGCGTTGAGGACGCAGAAGTCAGGTGTCAGCTGCACGACTTCGGTGGTGAGGCAATGATCGGCGAAGTTGGCGCGGAAGTATTTGAGGCGCTCAACTACTTCGACGTAGGGTTTACCCTTGATGTTGGTCGTTTTGAATTGGTGCATTTTTAGTTGGTTTAGTTGGTTGGTTTGCAGCGAAGTTTAACGCGGCGCGTATGCTGCCATAGCGCGCTCGGCATAGGGTGAGGGTGTCAGCCTCGCAGTAAACGGAAGTAAGTTGCATTTTGGACTGGTTAGAAAGTGTATGTGTCATCTTCTTCGTTGAGTTCATTGGTATTTTTTAGGTGCGCTAATATACATAAATAAATAATAGGTATTGAACAAAATATCAAGTACCACCACCACTTGTGGTGGAAGTCAGCCATCAGGTAAACCATTGACAGCAGGGAGGGGAGGATAAGGAGTAAATTGCTCATTAGTTGAATAGGTTTTGGAAGTTAGACAGGGAACGGTACTGCCCCAGTGCAATTAAAAGCGACTGGATCTCGTGAAACGTGCAACTGGTGTAGAACTGGTTGCGCGTCAGGAACTCGATGCAGAACTCCTTTAGCTTGAGTTCGCCCATCTGCATGATTTTGTCGCGATTTTCTTCGCTCATCCGATCCCACAAGGATGGGTATCTTTTGTGGTTGATGAACTCGGTGAGCTGTTCGGTGAATGTGGTTGGTTCTTGTGTCATGGTTTTGGTTTGGTTTAGGTGGTTACGAATTGTAACCGGGTTAGATTTGGTTTAGGGTGAATTGAAGGTGGCGTTCACGAGCCGCAAGGTACCTGCCGTAGTGTTCATAGTCAAATCGCAGTGGCTTGATGGTTTCGCTGTGCGATGGTGTTGCGTGGTTGCGGAGTGCCTTGCGGATGCCTTGCAGCCAGTAGGCGAAGTGTAGTGGTGTCATATTTTTGGCATTGGTAGTGGAGTGGAAGAACGTTGAAAGCGGATGAAGCGAAACCAGTCGCGGTGCTGCTTGCGCCACAGCGCGTCGGTGGTATGCCGCGTGAGGGTCGAGTTGGTGTTGTACTCGAAGTGGTAGTCGATGTGAACGGCATACATGCCGCTCGGTAGCTTGTGGATGTACGCGTCAACGGTGGTGCCGTTGTTGAGCGTGACAGGGGTGTGGGTGATGATGTCGTGGTTCATTGGTTTGGGTTGGTTAAAGGTGAAAAGAAATGCGCGTTGGTGAGCCGCGCCCCTCGGTGGGTTAGAGGCTGGTTCGCAGGCCAGTTGCTTGAGTAAATACGCTTTGCAGTTGTTCAGCGTAAACATTACAATATATTACGACTTCCGTGAATTTGTACCCTACTGATTTTGCAATTCTTACAGTGTAAGTATCTGAACCATTGAGTTCAATATACATGATGTTAGCTTTTGAACTACCCTTGAATTTTACGCATACTGTCTGGCTATAGTAGCCGATTGTTGCGCCAGTCATTGCTAAAAATTTGTTACCGCCTAATTGGTTGATAACTTGGTTTACAATCTCTTGGCTTTTTACTGAATTTGTCATTGGTTGGTTTTTTTAGTTGGTTAAATTTCTACCGTTTTGGTATATGCAAATATACATACATATATATATACG
>NBNH01000217.1 GCA_004379115.1 Actinomycetales bacterium mxb001 | reverse complement strand
GACTATCTAAAGAGAGACTATCAATAAAAAAAAGAAAGCACTAGGCTAGTTCCCATGCTTAGTGCTGTCTTTTTAGTTCTTTTTTAACCTCACCCCCTTGGGTGGGGTTTTTTTGTAAATTTATGCGGTGGATTAAGCCGCTAGTATCATGTTTAACTTTTTCATACCCAACGGCGTAATAGCCGAAATGGGGCTAACTACTGACGGACAGACCGTCAGCAAGCAGGTTCGCATCAGCGACCTAGTTGCTGACGGCACTCTGTCCGTCAGCGACTACCACATGCTGGCCCTTGCCGGCGTGGTGGTCACTGAAAAATCAATGTTCACCTTTCATTCTGTCGAAGAGACAGATGACGGGTGGAAATGCGCCCACTACGAGCCTGAGCCTCAGGCATGGAAGCACACAAAAGTATTTCTAAAACGGTTATTCCCCGGGGGAACGGGAACAGGGTTTTACCAACTATGGTTGCCTGAGCCTCCCACCCGTGGCTTTTTTTACAGAGCCATCCTGGTTAAAACCCAGGATGTCCTCCGTGAGAGGGGCTACTGCGGCTTTAATGGGAGGAGGATTTATTCCTTCTCCGAGGGGACTGTGACCCTAGAGGAGAATGAATTAAACTCTGAATGGGTAGAGTTAAATCTCTACCAAGACCTAGACACTAGGTGTCGTCGGTCGTACCTCGCCCAAGGGGGCAGGTACAAAGTGTTGCCACACTATCTACAAAGCTTTGAGTAAAAAAAGAAGCACTAGGCTAGTTCCCATGCTTAGTGCTGTCTTTTTAGTTCTTTAACCTCACCCCCTTGGGTGGGGTTTTTTTGTAACTTTATGCGGTGGATTAAGCCGCTAGAACCATGACCACCAACACCACCACCACTATCAGCCCAGTCTGCAAGGGAATTATATCAACGCTTAAGCGGGCCGGCGTACACGTCGTCGTCGACCCCGGGATAAGGACAGGGTACAATGCCAAGGGCATGTACTATCAAGGAACAATCTGGCTGCAGGGACAACCCACGGGGGATTGTGGGACCCTAGCCCATGAGGCTGTCCATTGGCTGCAGGAACAGCCCGGGGGAGATGCCTTAATGGGCCGTCAGGCCGTCCCCAAAGGGAAGGAGGCCGTTATTAACCTGGTCCAGTCCAGGTATAACAGCCTTGCCTGGGAGGCGGAGTACGCAGCATGGGCGCTGCAGGACCAGCCCGAGGTTGTTCTAAAGCTCTTGGAGCAAGCGGCCCCACCCCCACTCCCACCACCCCAGGGGATCCCTGCCCCCCTTGGGGTGGGTATGGCTATTGCCATAACGGCATTAGCCACTTGGATAATGCTTAGGGATTAAGTTTTTAACCTCACCCCCTTGGGTGGGGTTTTTTTGTTCTGGAGCACTACAACAGCCGCTCCGTTATACCTACCTTAGGAGGTGATTTGAATGTCGACGGACAGTGAGAGTACATGGTATTACAAGGGGTCTTCTAGCTTTGTTATTAGCTTAGAAGCCCGCGAGTGCTTCCAACAGCCGCTCGGCAAAATCCCTTCTTGAAACCCCACTTTCAGGTGGGGTTTTTTTGTTCTGGAGCGCTATCACAGCCGCTCCGTTATACCTACCTTAGGAGGTGATTT
>NBNH01000216.1 GCA_004379115.1 Actinomycetales bacterium mxb001 | reverse complement strand
GTTGTTGTCCTTGTTACTATTAGCTATGTTCTTTATTAAAGCACTGTTTTGGTTACGGAGTTCTTCTAACATAGAAGATAACTCTTTGTTAAGCTTTAAAAGGGAAGAGTCATAGAAATAAAATTTGTTATGGACATAAGAGGAGAAAGCTTTAATTTCCAAATCCAAAAGAGAGTACTGATTAAGGTCTACTGGGTCTTTACTGACAACAGAGTTTTGAGAGGTTAAAGGTAGCTTATCTTCTACTACAGGTAGTGCGGAGGGTTTAGATTTAGAAGTACGGAGAGCTTCTTTAAGGAGATAGCGGATGGCATAACTTTTACTAGGGTCCTTAACAGTAAGAGCAACAAAGCAAATAAAGCAATCTAAAGATAGTTTCCAGCTGTTAGTAGGTCTACCTGGCTTACCATTTTGAACTTTAGTTTGGATATAGTCAAAGCCCTCCTTAAATTCAAATACTAAAACGCGTTGACCTACCATAGGAGAGATGTCAGCCCAGAGGCAAGCCTTTTCGTAAGATATAGGATAGTCTTCTGGGCTATTTGTAACAGATATAGCGGTTTCTAAGTTAAATTCCATTTTGGTGTAGTTAGAGTCAGAGTTAGATGGTTACAACAAATACTTTAACTGAGTATACAAAAAATAACAAGGTGCTTACTGTCTAACAATAAGCTAATTATGGACCAACTCTTTGCTGCTGACTACAAACACAGGGTTTAGTTCAAAGTCTTGTTTTACCTTAACTACTAAACTATGCATACTAGGTACAAGGAGTGCTAGAGCGTCTAAGTCTTGGTGTGCGGAGGTTATATTATTAGTGTAAAGATAACAGATACCGCGATACAATAAAGCATCATAATGATAGCCTTTATAGTCTTTAACAAGACAGACAGACAAATAATCAATAGCAAAGTCTACAAGAGTAGAAGACATAGTGCGTTGGCCGTAGATAAAGTAAGCTAAGCCTATCCTATAGTTGCACCAATTGATTTGAGGTTGGGGCATTAATTCAGATAAGCTTAAAGCCTGTTTAAAGTACTGTATAGAGCTGTAATAGCAGCCGTTAGCTTCTTGAGATAAGATAGCGGCTTTAATGTAGGCGAGGATAAAAGAAGGTTGGACAGTGGCGGCGTTAAGGAGAGAAGAGATAGCGGAGTTAAGGTTTAATTCCTTATAGAGAGAAGAGCGGGGGTCGTTATCTTTGTCTTTAGAGACAAGAGGTTCTTGGAAGTCAGGTTCAAAACGAAAAGGGCGAGCCCAGCTACCATTACTAAGAGTTTTGGATTTAGAGGATACTTTAAAAGATGGAAGAAAAGACTTAGCTAATCTATAGTGTTCTAAAGCAGTTTTACTAAAGACTAGCTCTTTTAGTTCAGAGACAGGGGTAGTAGCTGGTAACTCATCAGATTTAGGCTTTTGGTTGTTAGAAGCCTTGGTGGGCTTCGAGGGAGAGATAGAGGGGGCAGGACTAGTTTTTCTATTAGCCATAAAAATCGTAAAAAATTAACAAACTTAACTATGTGCTTAGTGCCAAAGGAGTGATCAACGTCTAATGGCATCAAAGGTTTAAGTAGCACTTTTAGCTCACTTTCTGTTCTTTTTAAGTACTTTGGCTTCCAAGTTAACAAATTGTATCACCTTCTTACTTTAATGATTTTTCGTTTTCTAGTTGTATTACTTTGAGGTATTGTTCAATCTCGGCTACAAGCTTAGTATATTGTTTAAGACCATGTTTTAATATTCTAAAACTTAGTTCCAGGTCTTCATTATCATAAGCGGTAGTAAAACCTTCAAAAGAGTTTCTAAGACTGAATAGTATATGGTTAGAGGAATGTTTAATAGGGAGTGCTAAATGAGCATAAGGGTGTTTGGTGTTAAGAGCTTCATGATAGACTTGATGAGCTATAGAGTTTTTGAGTTCTGAGGGGAGATTATCCCAGATAGTGCCAGTCATACTATCATCAGCTCCTTTGGTATTATCATTATTGTCATTGTCGTCATTGTCTTCATCATCGTCGTTATAGGAGTTGTTAAAGTACCGGTAAAAAGTCATAGCTGTAATGTAGGGGGGAATAGAAAAGAGAAGTCAAGAAGTCAAGAGAGTAAGTTTTTGAGGATATTAGCGGCGTTAAAAGAGGTATCAGTATCTTCAAAAGAAGGGGAGAGAAAATTATAGAAATTTTCGCAGGTGATACTACTTTTAATTTTTTCAGAGGCTAATAGGACTTGGTATTCATCAATTAAGCCATAGTGATAAAGAAAATGGACATCCACTTGAGGGAAAGTATTACCGGGTCGTACAGCGCGGTATATAGCTTGTTTTATTGATTTAATTTGCCAAGGTAGTCCAAAGATAATGACACAATCAGCGGAGGTAAGGTTAATTGATTCACCAGCTAGTTTTATACTAAAAACACCGGCTTTTATATTAGAGTCGTACATAAATTTATCTACTAACTCAATACGTTGCTGGGGGGTACAATTGATAATTTCTTCTTGTTCATCAGAGGAGTAAAGTCTTAAAACTTTATCATTGCCAAATTTAGATTTCAAGAACTCTGTAACTAACCTACCTGACTTTTTATAAGTTGTGAAAATCGCAGTTCTTTTAGCTTTGCTTACTATTCTGCCTAACTCTTGTAACTTAGGGCTGTTTTCATTACCGTCGCATAATAATACTAACGGGTGAATAATTTTTAAAGCTTCTCCTCTATCCCTTATTGATACTGCATTTACAGCTTGTTTAATTAAACTATAGTGGCGCTCAACATACTCTTTATGTACGGTTAACTGTTCTGTTGTAGGTGGAAATCCGGACACTTGAATATTAGCATGAGGTATACGGATAGATTTACTAACAGAAGGGTCAGAAAGAGTGAGGCGGTGGATATAGTTATCAAGGAGGAGTTTATATTGAGAGGCTTGGGAGGGGTTAAGGCGGTGAAGAGTTTTAGAGAGAGAAGAGTCGTAGCCGAGGTAGTGAGGCAATTTAACTAAAGAAACAAAAGATTTAGTAAAAGTAGAGGCGGGAGAGAAAGGGCAAGAGGGGGAAATAAAAGAGCAAAGGGTATAGAAATCAGAAAGATT
>NBNH01000215.1 GCA_004379115.1 Actinomycetales bacterium mxb001 | reverse complement strand
TATCGCCGGCCTCGCGGCCGCCGGGCTCCTCGTTGCCGCCTGTGGCGGCAGCAGCGGTGGCGGCTCCTCCTCGAGCGCCGCTCCCGAGAGCAGCTCTGCCGCTCCTGAGAGCAGCTCGGCCGCTCCCGCACCGACGACGGCCAAGGTCGGCGTCATCCTTCCCGACGCAGCCTCCTCCGCTCGCTGGGAGACCGCGGACCGTCCGTTCCTCGAGCAGGCCTTCACGGCGGCCGGTGTCGAGTACGACATCCAGAACGCCAATGGCGACAAGGCGAAGTTCGCCACCATCGCCGACCAGATGCTCGCCTCGGGCGTCAACGTCCTCCTGATCGTCAACCTCGACAGCCCCTCGGCTGCCGCGGTGATCAAGAAGGCCGATGAGCAGGGCGTTCCGGTCATCGACTACGACCGTCTCACCCTGGGTGGCGGCGCGCAGTACTACGTGTCCTTCGACAACGTGGCCGTCGGCACCAAGATCGGCGAGGGCCTCGTCACCTGCATGCAGAACAACGGCAATACGTCCGGTCCGGTCGTGCTCCTCAACGGCTCGCCGACCGACAACAACGCCACACTGTTCAAGCAGGGCTACGAGAAGGTCATCAAGGACGCGGGCTACACGATCGCGGCTGACCAGTCCGTGCCCGACTGGGACAACACCAAGGCCGGCACCATCTTCGAGCAGATCTACACCGAGGTCGGTGGCGATCTGATCGGCGTTGCCTCCGCGAACGACGGCCTCGGTGGCGCTGCCATCGCGGTCCTCGAGCGCAATGGTGTCGCGGGCGAGATCCCCGTCACCGGTCAGGATGCGACGGACGAGGGCCTGCAGCGCGTGCTGCTGGGCACCCAGTGCATGACCGTCTACAAGGCGATCAAGGCCGAGGCTGATGCTGCCGCTGCACTCGCGGTTGCTCTGGCCAAGGGCGAGATCCCCACGGCTGACGGCCTCGCGACCGGCACCGTCGTCGACACCGAGACCGGTGCCGAGGTCAAGTCGGTCCTGCTCGTGCCCGTGGCTGTCTTCCCGGAGAACGTCAAGGACGTGATTGCCGATGGCTTCACGACCTACGACCGGGTCTGCACCACCGACGAGCTGAAGAAGAAGTGCGAGGAGTACGGCATCACGCCGTAGTCCCCGCACCACCGCACGCACGTCATGAAGACACGGTGGGGGCGGGCTGGATTCCAGCCCGCCCCCACCGCTCTCCTGCCACACTTAGCAGCACCTGCCCTTGACTCCTAGAGGATTGCGATGACCGACCAGTCCGCCCCGCTGCTCTCCCTCCGGGGCATCAACAAGAGCTTCGGCCCCGTCCACGTCCTGCGTGACGTCGACCTCGACGTCCGAGCCGGCCGCGTCACCGCGCTCGTGGGCGACAACGGCGCCGGCAAGTCGACCCTGATCAAGGGCGTCGCGGGCATCTACCCATTCGACAGCGGCGAGATCCGCTTCGAGGGCAAGCCGGTGTCTATCAGCGGACCGAAGCAGGCGAATGACCTCGGCATCGAGGTCGTGTACCAGGACCTCGCGCTGTGCGACAACCTCGACGTGGTGCACAACATGTTCCTCGGCCGTGAGGTCAAGAGCGGCGTGACTCTCAACGAGACCGCGATGGAGCAGCGTGCTGCCGAAACGCTGAAGGGCCTGTCGGTGCGCACGCTGAAGTCGCTGCGCCAGCAGGTGTCCAGCCTCTCGGGCGGCCAGCGCCAGACCGTGGCGATCGCCCGCGCCGTGCTCTGGAACTCCAAGCTCGTCATCCTCGACGAGCCCACCGCCGCGCTGGGCGTTGCCCAGACCGAGCAGGTGCTCAACCTCGTACGCCGCCTGGCCGACAACGGCCTCGGCGTCATCTTGATCTCGCACAACATGAACGACGTCCAGGCCGTCGCCGATGACATCGCGTGCCTCTACCTCGGCCGCCTGGCCGCCCAGGTCGACAAGACGTCGGTGTCCTCTCAGCAGGTGGTGGAGCTCATCACCACCGGGCGGTCGGGAGATATCGGCCTTCACCCTGAGACAGTCGCAGGAGGTGCCGCATGACCGCACAGCCCACCGACGTTGACGTCCCCGCGGCAGGAGACACCGGCGGCATCGGCCAGGCCGTCCGCGACTACTGGGCGCGTGTCCGTGGTGGCGACATCGGTTCTCTGCCCGCCGTGCTCGGCCTCATCGCCCTCATCATTCTCTTCGGTGCACTCGAGGGCGCGACCTTCCTGTCGATCTTCAACTTCGCGAACCTCATCAACCAGAGCGCGGCGATCATCGTGCTGGCCATGGGCTTGGTCTTCGTGCTCCTGCTCGGTGAGATCGACCTGTCCGCGGGGTTCGCTGCCGGCACCTGCGCGGCCGTGCTCGCCGTGGCGCTCAACACCTGGGAGTTGGCCTGGCCTTTGGCATTGCTTCTGGCCCTGCTCACCGGCGGTGTCATCGGCCTGGTCATCGGCCTGCTCGTGGCCCGCCTGGGCATCCCGTCCTTCGTCGTCACGCTGGCCATGTTCTTGGCCCTTCAGGGCGCGATGCTGCTGATCATCGGCGAGGGCGGCACGATCCCCATCCGCAGCGACGCGATCCTCGTCGTGATGAACGGCAACATGCCGGTCTGGGCAGGGTGGCTGCTTGCGGTAGTCATCGTCGGCGGCTTCGCGCTCACCACGCTCCTGGCCATTCTGCGCCGACGCAAGACGGGCCTGCCGGCAGAGGCGCTGAGCGTGTGGGCAGTCAAGGTCATCGCCCTCGGCGTCCTGATCTTCGTGGCGACCTACCTACTGAGCCAGGAGCGACAGCTGCCAACCGCCAAGGTCGTCATTCAGGGCGTGCCCTGGGTGGTGGTCGTCATCCTGGTGCTGCTCGTGGGACTGACCTTCATCCTGCAGCGCACCGGGTTCGGCCGGCATGTCTACGCCGTTGGCGGCAATCGTGAGGCTGCCCGTCGCGCCGGTATCAACGTCAAGGGCCTGATGATCACGTGCTTCATCTTCTGTTCGACCCTGGCCGCCATCGCCGGCGTCCTTCTCGCGTCGCGCGACAACTCGGTATCGCCGACGACTGGCGGCGCGCAGACCCTGCTCTTCGCTGTGGGCGCTGCCGTTATCGGCGGCACCAGCCTCTTCGGCGGGCGCGGCAAGATCCGCGATGCTGTCATCGGCGGCCTGGTCATCGCGGTGATCGCCAACGGCCTTCCCCTCATCACCCAGCAGTCCGGTATCCAGTTCGTCGTGACCGGCCTGGTCCTCCTCGTTGCCGCGAGCGTCGACGCCATCTCCCGGCGTCGAGCATCGACGACAGGCGCTTAGCGACAGGTGGTGACGTGAGCTCGCTTG
>NBNH01000214.1 GCA_004379115.1 Actinomycetales bacterium mxb001 | reverse complement strand
GTCCCCTCGCTGCCCTGGGGCGGCGTGAAGGAGTCGGGCATCGGCCGCATCCACGGGGCCGATGGGCTGCGCGGGTTCTGCCAACCCAAGTCCGTCGTGCGCCAGCGCTTCGCCCTCCCGGTCGCGCTGACGTCCTTCGAACGTCATCCGGCCGCCACCAAGGCCATGCTCGGGATGTTCCGGGTCCTGCACGGCCGCGGCAGATAGCCGAATCGGTCCGCTAGAACAGGCGCAGCCCGCTCGACTCCGTTCCCCGCAGGGCGTCGTAGTCGAGGACGACGCAGCGGATGCCCCTGTCCTCGGCGAGCACGCGGGCTTGCGGCTTGATCTCCTGGGCGGCGAAGACACCGGTGACCGGCGCGAGCACCGGGTCGCGATTGAGCAATTCGAGATAGCGGGTAAGTTGCTCGACCCCGTCGATCTCGCCGCGGCGCTTGATCTCCACGGCCACGGCGCGGCCGTCGCTGTCGCGACACATGAGATCCACCGGGCCGATCGCGGTGGGGAACTCGCGACGCACGAGCCGCCAGCCGTCGCCCAGGGTCTCGACCCGGTCGGCCAGCAACTCCTGCAGGTGGGCCTCGACACCATCCTTGACCAGTCCGGGGTCCACGCCGAGCTCGTGCTCGGAGTCGTGGTGCACCTCGAGAAGGCGGATCGTCAGGGTCTCGCCCGCCTTGTTTTCGACCACCCACACGGCCGCGAGGCCATCGCTCTCCTGCTCGACGAGGCGACAGGGGGGACTCATCCAATTGAGTGGCTTATAGGACCCTCCGTCGGCATGGACGAGCACCGAGCCGTCGGCCTTGACCATGAGCACTCGATCGGCCTCGGGCAGGTGGGCAGTCAGTCGACCGGCGTAGTCCACCGAGCAGCGGGCCACCACGATGCGCATGCGTGAGTCCGTCAGCCGATCGGCGCGAGACCGCGCTCGGCCCTCAGCAGGTCGACCACACGCGACATGATGGCGGTGGCGTCGTAGTCCTTGGGAGTGAAGACATCGGCGACGCCTCGTGAACGCAGATACTCGGCGTCAACCTCGGGAATGATGCCGCCCACGACGACGATGGCATCGTCGAGTCCGGAGTCGCGCAGGCCATCGACGACCTGCGGCACGAGTTCGCGATGCGAACCCGACAGGATCGACAGCCCCACGACATCGACGTCTTCGGCGACCGCAGCCGACACGATCTGCTCGGGGGTGAGGCGGATGCCCTGGTAGACCACCTCGAATCCTGCATCGCGCGCACGGACGGCGATCTGCTCTGCACCGTTGGAGTGGCCGTCGAGACCGGGCTTGCCCACGAGGAACCGCAGCCGCGACCCCGTCTCCTCCTGGGTACGACGAACCTTGTCGCGCACGGCGGCCATGTGCTCACCGCCCGACGACGTGGTGGACGTGCTCGAGACGCCCGTGGGGGCGCGGTACTCGCCGAAGGCCGCGCGGAGCTCACCAGCCCACTCCCCCGTCGTGATGCCCGCACGCGCGCACGCGATCGATGCCGGAACGAGGTTGTCGCCTTCCGCGGCCGCATGGCGCAGGGCCTCGAGAGCCGCCGACGCTTCGGCCTCGTCTCGAGCCGCGCGCCAGGCGCGGATGGCATCGACGGCCTCCTGCTCCACGTGCGGATCGACGTTCTGGATCGCCGTGTCGATATCGGCCAACAGTGGGTTGGGCTCGCTGGTGACGTAGGCGTTGACGCCGACCACCACGTCGTCACCGGACTCAAGCCGACCTCGGCGCTCGGTGAGGGAGGCCACCAGTCGCGACTTCATGTAGCCGGACTCGACCGCCTCGACAGCACCACCCATCTCTAGGACCCGGTCGATCTCGGCGCGAGCCTCAGCCACCATGCGCTCGACCTCTGCCTCGATGACGTGGGATCCGTTGAAGATGTCGTCGTATTCCAACAGGTCGGTCTCATCGGCGAGCACCTGCTGCATGCGCAGCGACCACTGCTGGTCCCAGGGACGCGGCAGGCCGAGGGCCTCGTTCCACGCGGGGAGTTGGATGGCGCGCGCCCGAGCATCTTTGGAGAGGGTCACCGCGAGCATTTCCAGCACGATTCGCTGCACGTTGTTTTCCGGCTGGACCTCGGTGAGGCCGAGCGAGTTGACCTGGACGCCGTAGCGGAAGCGGCGCAAAGCAGCGTCGGTGATGCCGTAACGCTCGCGAGTGATGTCATCCCAGATGCGGACGAAGGCTCGCATCTTGCACATCTCCTCGACGAACCGAACGCCCGCGTTGACGAAGAAGGACATGCGTCCGACGACCTCGCCAAAGCGTTCGGGCGGAATCCGTCCGGTGTCGCGCACAGCGTCGAGCACTGCCATGGCCGTGCACATGGCGTAGGCGATCTCCTGCACGGGCGTGGCCCCGGCTTCCTGCAGGTGGTAGCTGCAGATATTGATGGGGTTCCACTTCGGGGCGTTCTCGACGGTGTGCGTGACGAGGTCGCTGATCAGCCGCAGGCTAGGACCGGGCGGGAAGATGTAGGTGCCACGCGAGAGGTATTCCTTGATGATGTCGTTCTGCGTAGTGCCCTGCAGTCGCGCTTCGTCGACCCCCTGCTCCTCGGCGGCCACCGCGTAGAGCGCGTAGAGCCACAGTGCGGTGGCGTTGATCGTCATCGACGTGTTCATCTCGCCCAGGGGAATGCCCTCGAAGAGGCGGCGCATGTCGCCGAGGTGGGCGATCGGCACCCCGACCTTGCCCACCTCGCCGCGCGCCATCGGGCTATCGGGGTCGTATCCGGTCTGGGTTGGCAGGTCGAAGGCCACCGACAGCCCGGTCTGACCCTTCTCAAGATTGCGACGGTAGAGGGCGTTGGACTCCGCGGCCGAGGAGTGGCCCGCGTAGGTGCGCATGAGCCAGGGCCGATCCTTAGGGCGCCTCACGTCCGTGATCCTAGGCGGTGGCTGGGGTGGCGGCACCGGCCCGCGTGCCGGAGCATGGGGGCGTGCTGGGCAACTCCTACTCCTACGTGGTCGGCCCGATCCTGGCCTTCGCGGGCCTGGGCATCCTCATCCTGCTCCTGCGCTGGGCCTTCTCACGCGGCCACTCGGTCGTGGCCGCACCGCCCAAGCGCGGCTCGGCCGAGGAGTACGGCCTGCTCATCCCCGTGGCCCAACCGGGCACCTACGTCGAGGGCGAGATCGTTCGCCGTCAACTCGAAGATGCCGGGATCCGCGCGACGCTCGCGCAGACTCTCGACGGCCCGCGCATCATGGTGTGGCCAGCCGACGAGGACGCCGCACGACGGTGCCTCAGCCGTCGACCGGGATCCGCGTGACGTCAGCGCCCAGGCGCTGGAGGTCGGCGACGAAGCCCGCGTAGCCGCGGTCGACGTGGTGGAACTCATGCACGGTGGTGGTTCCCTCGGCAACGAGACCCGCGAGCACCAGGCCCGCACCCGCGCGAATGTCGGTCGCTTCGACGGGTGCCCCGCTCAGCCGCTCGCGGCCGCGCACCAGCGCATGGTGCCCCTCGGTCTGAACGTCGGCGCCGAGCCGGGCGAGTTCGTGCACGAAACGGAAGCGAGCCTCGAACAGGTTTTCCGTGACCAGTGCCGAGCCTTCGGCGATGGCGTTGAGTGCGATGAACTGCGGCTGCAGGTCGGTCGGAAAGCCCGGATACGGCAGCGTGACGATGTCGACGGCGGTCGGACGACGGTCCATGCGCACACGAAATCCCCCGGGCACCGTCGAGAGTTCGGCGCCCACGGTCGTGAGCTTGTCGAGGGCGATCTCCAGGTGCTCAGGTTCGGCGTTGGTCACCGTGACGTCACCCTGGGTGAGCGCCGCTGCCACTGCCCAGGTACCGGCAACGATGCGGTCGGAGACCGTCGTGTGCTCAGCGGGGCTCAGGGTCTCGACACCGTGCACCTCGAGGGTGGATGAGCCGATGCCGTCGATGCGCGCGCCCATGTTGGTGAGCATGCGACAGATGTCGACGATCTCCGGCTCGCGGGCAGCGTTGTCGATAACCGTCGTACCCCGCGCTCGCACCGCCGCCATGAGCAAGGTCTCCGTGGCACCGACACTCGGAAAGTCCAGCCAGATATTGGCGCCCCTCAGCCCCTCGGGCGCGGCGGCGATGAGATAGCCGTGTTCGCTGCTGACCGTCGCTCCCATCCGCTGGAGCCCCGACACATGCATGTCGAGACCGCGGGATCCGATGTTGTCGCCACCGGGCAGCGCGACATCGGCCTCGCCGCATCGCGACACGAGGGGCCCCAGGACGCAGATCGAGGCACGCATGCGGCGCACGAGGTCGTAGTCGGCACGATGCTCGGGGCGCTCGGGAACATCGATGGCCACCGTCGCCGCGGCAGGGTCATAGTCGACCGTGCATCCGAGTCGGCGCAGGAGCTCGGCCATGATCGCCACGTCGAGGATGTCCGGGACCTCGCGGAGAACAGTGCGGCCCTGGGCGAGCAGCGCGGCCGCCATGAGCTTGAGAACGCTGTTCTTGGCACCGGTGATGCGTACCGAGCCCTCCAGTCGCGCCCCACCGACGATGCGCACCGCCGTCTGACGCTCCTCCATGCGGACATGCTAGGGACTGCCGCCCGTGCGGCAACGGGCGCATCAGCCCGGTGTCCCCTAGGGTCGAGCCATGGTCAATCTCACGCGGATCTATACGCGCGCCGGCGACGACGGAAGCACCTCCCTGGGCGACATGTCCCGCACGCGCAAGACCGATCTGCGCCTCCAGGCCTATGCCGACGTCGACGAGGCCAATTCCGCCATCGGCACGGCTCTCGCACTCGGTGACCTGCCCGATGACGTGGTGACCGTGCTCACGCGCATCCAGAACGACCTGTTCGATGTGGGGGCCGATCTGTGCAATCCCATCGTTCCGGACCCCGCCTATCCCCCGTTGCGCGTTGAGGCTGGCGACGTCGAGCGACTCGAACGCGAATGCGACCGCTTCAATGAGCGACTCGAGCCACTGCGGTCATTCATCCTGCCCGGCGGCACGCCCGGGGCTGCGCTTCTGCATGTCGCCCGCACGACCGTGCGACGAGCCGAGCGCTCCACGTGGAAGGCGATCGACGAATACGGCGAGGCCATGAACCCGCTCACCGCGGCCTACCTCAATCGGCTGTCAGACCTGCTCTTCATCCTGTCGCGCATCGCCAACCTTCCGGGTGGCGACGTGCTGTGGCAGCCGGGAGCGTCGCGAGGCGACTAGCGCGTACCCAC
>NBNH01000213.1 GCA_004379115.1 Actinomycetales bacterium mxb001 | reverse complement strand
GGAGAAGCCATGAAGTCGGGTATCCACCCCGAATACGTCGAGACGCAGGTCACCTGCAGCTGCGGATCGACGTTCTCGACGCGCAGCACCGCCAAGAACGGCGTGATCCACGCCGACGTGTGCTCGCAGTGTCATCCGTTCTACACGGGTCGCCAGAAGATCCTCGATGCCGGCGGTCGCGTCGCGAAGTTCGAGAAGCGCTTCGGTGGCAAGGCTGCGAAGGACTCGGCCGCAACCGCGGCCGAGTGATCAGCGCCGACACCAGGTAGGCCGCCTCGATGTTCGACGCCTGCGTCGATCTCTCGTCGGAGTACGCGGCCATTGAGCAGCGGCTGGCCGATCCCTCCGTCCACGCCGATCCCGGTGAGGCCCGGCGGCTTGCTCGCCGGCACGCGGAGTTGCGCCCCATCATCGAGGCATACCGACGCTGGGTCGGCCTGGGTGATGACATCGCGGCGGCACGCGAGCTCGCGGCCACTGATCCATCCTTTGCCGCCGAGGCCGATGCGCTCGAGGCACAGCGCGATGAGGTGGCCGACAGTTTGCGCTCTCTGCTCGTTCCGCGCGATCCACTCGATGGCAAGGACGTCATCCTCGAGATCAAGGCGGGGGAGGGCGGCGAGGAATCCGCTCTCTTTGCCGGTGACCTGCTGCGCATGTACCTGCGCTACGCCGACCAGCGCGGCTGGAGCACCGAGGTCATCGAGGCCGAGGAATCCGACCTGGGCGGCTACCGCGACGTCGCCGTGGCCGTCAAGGCGCGCGGAGTCCCCGAGCCCGGCGATGCGCCGTACGCCCGCCTGAAGTTCGAAGGTGGCGTGCACCGCGTGCAGCGCGTGCCCGTCACGGAATCGCAGGGACGCATCCACACCTCAGCCGCTGGCGTGCTGGTGCTCCCGGAGGCCGAAGAGGTCGACGTGACGATCGACCCTAATGATCTGCGCATCGACGTGTATCGCTCGTCGGGCCCGGGTGGCCAGAGCGTCAACACCACCGACTCCGCCGTGCGCATCACACACATCCCCACGGGCACTGTCGTCTCCTGCCAGAACGAGAAGAGTCAGTTGCAAAACCGTGAGCAGGCCATGCGCATCCTGCGTGCTCGGCTGCTCGCCCTCGCCGAGGAGCAGGCCGCCCAGGAGGCTTCTGACAGCCGGCGCGCCCAGGTCCGCACGGTCGACCGTAGTGAGCGCATCCGCACCTACAACTTCCCGGAGAACCGCATCAGTGATCACCGCGTGGGCTACAAGGCCTACAACCTCGATCAGGTGCTGGAGGGCAACCTCGACGATGTGATCCGCGCATGCCTCGAGGCCAATGACGCCGCCGCCCTCGCGTCGGGGGAGGGCGCGTGACCTCTCCGACCTCAGGAGGGGGGCGTCCCGACCGCGTGGTCGAGGGATGGCAGTCGCTGCGCGACGTGCTGGCCGATGCGCAGCGACGGCTCATGGCGGCCGGTGTTCCCTCGCCCGAGGTCGATGCATCGCTGATGGCCGCCCATGTGCTGGGTGTGCCGCGCGGACGGCTCTATCTCCAAGATCCGATGCCGAACGACCAGCGCATGGCCTTCGAGCGACTCCTCAGTCGTCGGGTCGCGCGCGTGCCCCTCCAACATCTGTTGGGCAGCGCGCCCTTTCGCACGATCGAACTGTCAGTCGGGCCAGGAGTGTTCGTGCCCAGGCCGGAAACCGAACTCGTGGCCGGCGCCGCTATCGATGCGCTGCGCGCGCTTCCGGCTGCCGATCGGATCGCCGTCGACCTCTGCACCGGGTCGGGTGCGATCGCCATCGCGCTTGCGGCTGAAGTGGGTGGAGTCTCGGTGACCGCTGTCGAGGTGGACCCAGCAGCTGCTCGGTGGGCGCGCACCAATGCCGAGCGCTATGCCGAGGAAGTGTCCGTGAGTGGCGGCTCGGTGCGCGTCATCGAAGCTGATGCCACGCGATGCGCCGCCCCGGGTGGTCCCCTCGCCGAACTTGTAGGCACCGCTGCCGTGGTCGTGATGAACCCGCCCTACGTTCCTGACGGTGCCGTCGTGCGCGACCCCGAGGTGCGCGAGCACGACCCTGCGCGCGCGCTATACGGCGGACCCGACGGGCTGCGCGTGATCAGGGGTGCGATCGACACCGCCGCAGTCCTCCTGCGAGCGGGCGGCCAGGTCGTCATCGAGCATTCCGACGAGCAGGGCGATAAGGCGGGCGAGTTGGGGGTCCCGGGCCTGCTGCGTGTCGATTCACGTTGGCGCGATGTCGTCGATCACCTCGATCTGGCGCGTCGCCCTCGCTTCACGACGGCGACCCGGACGGCCTGAGATGTCGCTGCGCATCGATGTCGGTACCCGGCCGTCAGCTGCGCGCACGCGGGGCATCACCGCTGCCAGCGCCGCCATCAGGCGTGGCGAGTTGATCGTGATTCCCACCGAGTCGATGTATGGCCTCGCGGCCGATCCCTTCTCGGTACGCGGCATGGAGGCGCTGTACGACGCCAAGGGTCGCGGATCGGCGCTGCCGGTGGGTGTTCTCGTGGGGTCGGTGCGCGCCGTCGAAGGACTGGCCCGTGGGATCACCCAGGAGGGCCGCGAGCTGATCGCGGCATTCTGGCCGGGGCCACTGACCCTCATCGTGCGCGAGCAGCCGACCCTGGCCTGGGACCTCGGCGGTGACAGCGGAGCCATCTCGGTGCGCATGCCGTTGCATCCGGTGCTTCTCGACCTGCTGGCATCCACCGGTCCGCTCGCGGTCACGGGTGCCCAGCGCGCGGGGGAGCCGCCGGTGCACACCTGCGACGAAGCCGAGGCGCAACTCGGCGAGGCGGTCGCCCTCTACCTCGATGCCGGGCCGTGCGCGGCAGAGCAGCCCAGCGCCATCGTCGACCTCACCAGCGATCCACCGGTCCTCCTCCGCGAGGGCGGCTACGGCGCCGAGGCCCTGCGTCGCGTCTGCCCCGACCTAGTGGAGCCCTAGCCCGGGGTGGGGAATCCTGCAGGTCGCCGGGCGTTCCGTGAGGGCCGTGCCCCAGGATGGGAAAGCACCCACTCACCGTTCCCCGATGCGAGACAGTGCGCCGAGCGCGCTGGGAGGCACCATGACCAAGGCACGAACCCTGACCTCAGTCGCCGCGTCGCTGGCGATCGCGGGCTCCACGCTCTGGGGCGCTGTCGCGCCCGCCCGGGCCCTGACGGACCCGTCGTCCCTTGCCGGCGTCGTCCCCGCGCAGCGTGCGAAGGTCGTGGACTTCACCGCCAAGGCTCCATCGACGGTGCGCGCGAGTCAGGTCTTCTCGGTCACGGGAACGCTGTCGGGCCGTTTCAGCGGTCGGCCGGTGGTCGGTGAAGTCCAGGTGGGGAAGGCGTGGGTGTCGGTCCAGGCTGCGCGCGTAGGACGGAACGGCAACGTCACGGTTCCCATGCAGTTGAGCAAGCCCGGCACTCATCGCATCCGCTTGCGTGTCCCTGGCAAGCAGGCCGCCCAGTCGCAGGTGCTGACGGTGAAGTCGACGGGCAAGGTGGCGACCGATGAGTCGCCGCTGCGCATGTACTCGCATTGGCTGTCCCGGCAGTCCGCCGTAGCGCCTCGTTCGGGGCGCGTGCAGCCCATGGCCGATGGCGCGACGGAGGCGACCGAGGCGGCCGCCGCGACGAGCGACCAGTTGGCCGGATTCGAGAGCCTGGCGAGTGGCGCCCTCGACGCTACGGGCGCGGCAGTCGTGGGGTTCGGGGTCAACACGCTGCTGGGGCTGCTCTTCCCCGGCGCCTCCGCAGCCACCGGCGCGCAGGTTGCAGCGCTCGAGCAGCAAATGCAGGAGGACTTCGCCATCGTCTACCAGGACCTGGCCGAGATCCAGAGCACGCTGGTGACCGTCGAGGAGCAGAACTCTCAGATCTTCAACAAGGCGTCCCAGATCAACTGCCAGCAGCAGATCAATCAGGCGCAGTCGATCGCCGAGTCCATCAACGCGACGTTCAAGAACTACGAGAACGTGCTGACGCCGACGTGGGGGCAGGCCAACATCAACTATGGCGGTGGCACAGCCAATGCTCGCGTGATCGGCAACTACATCTTTGGCGCCGGCTCGGGCACGCCGTCATTCGCTTCTGGCGTCAACTCGCTCCAGACCCAGGTGAACCAGCTGGCCACCTTGCTGAGCACCAACAACTCGCAGGGCCTCATCTACACGTGCGCGAGTGCCGCGGCGTCCAACGTCATCCAGGGCACGTCCGCGCCCTCGACCACCAATCCGCCCGTCGTGCCCATCGGCACGCTCGACACGGCCTATGCCGAGCAGATGCAGCAGCTCACCGGGTACTTCACATCCATTCTCAACGTCGGTGCGGGCCTTGTCGGTATCGGCGATGTCCTGGCGGCAGCGACCCTGGTGGGTCCCAACGTGCAGACGCCGGCTGACTTCCTGCAGGCGTGCAACAACCTGTCGGCCAACGCATTCTCGTGCGTTCAGACGGCCGCATGGCTGAACTCCATGGCCGCGGCCGTGGGCACGGCCTGGCAATTGACCGGCGCCTCCTGGTCGCAGGTGACCAACGGCACGCTGGCTGCGGATGTCTATGCCACGAGCAACCTGACCTCGAGTTTCACCAATGGCGACAACGCCTGGGTCACTGACATCGCGGGCTACCGCACCGGCTACTTCGGCCAAGGTGCGACGGCGACGACCCCGCTGAGCTCAACGTCGGTCAATGCCTCCAGTCCCGTGTCGGGGCTGACGGGCCTGGGCAACGCGACGTGGGCTCCGTTGACCTTCTCCACGGCATCCAGCGATGACTGGAACAGCCTCCTCATGACCGAGTCCGCCACGACGTCGTACCCGGGAGCGCCGACGGGTTCGTTCCTTGCTCAGTGCGGCTTCGGTCCGAGCAACGTGAGCAATGCCCCGGCAAACCCCATGTACAACTGCCAGAGCCCTCAGCAGGTCGGCAGCCTCATGGGGCAAGCCGGCCTTCTCAACGCCGGTGCACCCCTGTCGGGTTCAAGCAATCTCGTGCTCTACACGGGTGAGAACTACACATGGTCGCCACTTCAGACGCCGATCAGCTCATCCCTGGAGAACACGGGGAGCTACACGAACACGTGGGTATCCCTGTCGGGGATGTCGAATCTCACGCTCGCGTCGTTCCTCGACACGGGCATGTGGCCCAGCATGGGCGTGTCCGCGGTCGTCAACGATCCCGCCGCCTTTAACTTCGCGAACGGCTCAGGAAACATTGGCTATCCCACGCTGAACGATGTTTTCCCCTTCGCCACGAAGCCCACGGCCACCTCGCCCCAGGAACAGGCCTTCTCTCTCACGCTCCAAAACTGGAGTGGCGGATACAACTGGGTGAACGTCCCCAGTGCGTCGTGGACTCCGTCCGACTATCAGAGCCAACTCGGGGGCAGCTTCACACTCATGAATTGGATCGCCGGCCAGGGAAAGAACGGCAGCAGCACGAGTTTCGGGTCGCGCTTCGGCCAGGTGGAGTACTACCCCTCGGGGGGAGCGCCCAATTCCAGCCCGACCTACAACCTCACCACCACGCAACTGCCCGGCTTCTATGCCGAGCCTGAGATGTACTACGCGCCCGGACCCGGCGCCGCGGGCGCGTCGATGACCCTGTGCTCGTCAGCCAACGCTGGCAGCCTGGGTTGTCCCACTGGCATCTCCTACTACCCCAGTGGGTGGGGCACGCTGCCCGGGTTCGTGACCCAGGTGGGCAGCACGTCCGTTACGCCTCCCGGTCAGCAGCAGTACCTGTGGCCCGTCGTCCCCCTCGACGACCCCACCGGTCCCAACCAGCCGTGCCCGTCGTACTCGGGCCAGCCCACGTGGACGTCGTTCACGCAAGGCTCACCCGCCGTGAACATTCCGCAGACCTGCCAGCAGCTGTACAACGAGTGGCTGAGCGTGGCCGCGGGACAGAACGTCGGCCCCGTGAGCGTGTTCGTGCAGCCTGAGACCGGCCTGGCCAGCGGCAATGCTGCGCAGGTGCAGTTCAATAACACGAGCTCAGCGCCGGTCACGCTCGATGCCGTCTTCGCAGTGACCGGACAGGCATCGGGTACGGCGTTCCCCACGGGTCCTGCCTCCGGCGTCGTCAGCGGGTGCCAGTCCGGCAAGGTCGACGGGGCGACCGTCGCTCTGTGCAGCCTGACGCTTCCGGCGGGCGCGACGACCGTGCAGGTCCCCGTGTCGTTCACCGGCACGAACCCCTCGGGCACCATCTACGTCGGGGTCGAGAACGCCGCTGCCGGGGCCTATGCCGGCACGACGGCACCGATCATCCCGGCGGCCATCCCCGGGCTCGTCCCCGCCGGCGTCACCAATCTCGCGGCGACCTTCAACATCCCGTCGTCGGGCTCAAGCGGCACCGGCGGGGTCGTCACGCTGTCGTGGACCGTGCCCTCGTCACCCACGCCCATCACGTCGTACCAGGTGACGGGTGCGGGTCCCTCCTCCAGCAGCCTCAATGTCTCCGTGCCGGTGGGCGCCACTCCGGTGGCCGCGGGCGGCACGATGTCGACGAATGTCACCATTCCCACGGGCGGCTACTGGACCTTCAGTGTCTCCGCCGTCGATGCTGCCGGAGCTGGGCCATCGGACGTCCTGAGCATCACCATCGGCAACGCGCCACCGCCGCCGCCGCGCAACTTCCGCGGACTCGAGTTGGTCGACGGCCAGGTCGCCCTGCGCTGGCAGCCAACGGTCGTCGCGCCGCCGGTGAACTACTACACGATCGCGTGGTGGTACGGCGACGACACCGCGCCGCCCGCGGGTCTGCCCACCATCGCGCCCGGTCAGGGGGGAGTGATCACGGCGGGATCGGGCACGTCCCTCGTGGGCATCGGCACGACGCAGGAGTCCGTCTTCTTCGTCCCGAGCCTGCCTGCGACGGGCCCGTGGATGTTCCAGATCGTGTCGACGAATGCCATCGGTACGTCGACGCCGCCGGTCACGACCATGGTCAACATGCAGGGCTTCCGACCGTCGCAGGTGCTCGCCCTGTCTCCCGAGATCGGTGCCACCGGTCGGGTGGGAGCGTCCTGGATTCCGGGTGCCGTCGGCGTGCCCGTGCCGTCGTCCTACACGGTGGCGCTGTACGCACCCACCACGTGCACCGGTGATGACTCGTGCACGTCCGCGGCCTTGACGAGCCTGACGCTCCCTGCTCCGTCGACGCGCGGGCCGATCAGGGTGGCGGACTTCTTCCAGCTCGGCCGAAACTCGGCCGTCGGCGCCTACACGATCACCGTGACCGCCACCAACACCTACGGCAACAGCGCCACCGCGCGCGGAACCGTCTACCTGACCACCGACTTCATCGCCCAGCTCACGGCATCCCAGCAGGCGGTCAAGGTGGGCAAGGAGGTGCCGCCATCCCTCGCCAAACTGGACGCCCAGGAGTGCGCGGAGGGCAAGATCTCCGGCCCGACCCCCTGGGGGACGTGCGCCAACGGCGTCTGGACTCCCAAGCCGGGCACCGGCTAGGCGGGCGCCACGCGTCGCGGGGCGATTCCCCCGGGGCCCCGTAGACTCCCCGCGTTGGCTCGGGTACGTGGATCGACGCGGAGGTAGTGCCATGGGTGAGTCGCCGTTCTGGGGCCCGGACTTCGACCAGTTGGAGGTCGAGGATCCCGAGATCGCCGGGATCCTGCTGTCGGAACTCGATCGCGCGCGCGGCGGACTGCAGTTGATCGCCAGCGAGAATTTCACGTCGCCAGCGGTCCTTGCTGCGCTCGGTTCGACGCTGAGCAACAAGTACGCCGAGGGCTACCCGGGCAAGCGCTACTACGGCGGCTGCGCCGAGGTCGACAAGGCGGAGATCATCGGCATCGAGCGCGCCAAGCAGCTCTTCGGCGCCGAGCACGCCAACCTGCAGCCGCACAGCGGTGCCAGTGCCAACCTCGCTGCCTACGGTGCCTTCGTCAAGCCTGGCGAAACCGTGCTCGCCATGAGCCTGCCGCACGGGGGTCACCTCACCCACGGGTCCAAGGTCAACTTCTCGGGCAAGTGGTTCGAGGTCGTGTCCTACGGCGTGCGCGAGGACACCGAGACCATCGACTACGACGAGGTGCGCACCATCGCGCTGCAGCATCGGCCCCGCCTCATCATCTGCGGCGCGACCGCCTACCCGCGCCTGATCGACTTCGCGGCGTTCCGCCAGATCGCCGACGAGGTCGGTGCGATCCTCATGGTCGATGCGGCCCACTTCATTGGCCTCGTGGCCGGCAAGGCCATCCCGAGCCCCGTGCCCTACGCCGACGTGGTGACCTTCACCACTCACAAGGTGCTGCGCGGACCACGTGGCGGCATGGTGCTGTGCAAGGCCGAGCATGCGGCCGCCATCGACAAGGCGGTCTTCCCGATGATGCAGGGCGGCCCGCTCATGCACGCCGTGGCAGCCAAGGCGGTCGCGCTCAAGGAAGCGATGTCGCCCGACTATCAGGCCTATGCCGCCCAGGTGATTCGCAATGCCCAGGCGCTCAGCGCGGAGCTCGCCGCCCAGGGCATGCGTCCGGTGAGCGGCGGCACCGACACGCACCTGGCCCTCATCGACCTGCGCGGGGTCGGCGTCACGGGCGCCGACGCGGAGGTGCGGTGCGATGCCGCGCGCATCACGCTCAACAAGAACGCGATTCCCTACGACCCGCAGCCGCCCACGGTGGGCTCCGGCATCCGCGTCGGCACCCCGTCGGTGACGACGCAGGGGATGGGCGAGCCCGAGATGGCCGTGATCGGCCGGCTGATCGGCACGGCTGTCACTGACCCGGCCTCCGCTGCCGCGGTCGCCGACGAGGTGACCGAGCTCGTCTCTCGCTTCCCCGCGTACGCCCAGACGCCGGTCGGCGTCTAGGGAGGGTCGTGCGCGAGTACCTCCTCTGCCTGGCCGCCGCGGCGGCGGTCACCTACCTGACGGTGCCGCTCGCCCGCGCACTGGCGATGCGGTGGGGGGCGATGGCGGAGGTACGCGACCGCGATGTGCACGACACCCCCACGCCGCGACTGGGCGGACTCGCCATGCTGGCTGGGCTGCTCGCCGGGCTCTTGCTGGCGAGCAAGTTGCCGCAGATGGGCTCGGTCTTCAGTGGCGATGGCCGAGCGCCCTTCGCGCTCCTCGGCGGCGTCGCCATCATCGTGGTCCTCGGGCTCGTCGACGATCGCTGGGGGCTGGCTGCGCCCACGAAACTCGCTGGCCAGGTCCTGGCGGCCTCGGTCATGGCCCTGCAGGGCATCTCCATCATCTGGCTGCCCTTCGGGGGCACGCTCGTCCTCGACCCGGTGACCAGCATCCTGCTGACGGTGCTGGTCGTGCTCGTGTGCATCAATGCCATCAACATGGTCGATGGCCTCGACGGCCTGGCGGCGGGCATCGTGGCGGTCGCGGCTCTCGGCTTCTTCGCCTACTCCTATCTGCTCTCGGTGGAAGTGGGATTCGAGCGTGCGACGTTGGCAACGCTGATCTCCGCGTTACTGGTAGGCATGTGCGCCGGCTTCCTGCCGTACAACGTCTACCCGGCACGCATCTTCATGGGCGATACCGGATCGATGCTGCTCGGCTTCCTCATGGCCGCGGCCATCATCACGCTGTCGGGCCAGGTCGATCCCAGCGCCATCGAGGGCGGCACCCTCCTTCCGGCCCTCTTGCCGATCCTGCTGCCACTCGCCGTTCTGGTGCTGCCGTTCCTCGACCTGGCGCTCGCCGTCGTACGGCGGACGCGCAAGCGACGCTCGCCTTTCGCGCCCGACAAGCAGCACCTGCACCATCGACTACTGGAGATGGGTCACTCGCAGCGGCGCACCGTGCTGTTGATGTACGCGTGGACCGCCGTGGTCGCGGCCGCGGCGTTCACCCTGGCCTTCCTTCCCATCGGCTACGGCTTGCTCATCCTCGTGGTGGGCACGGCGGCCGTCGCCTACGCCGCCCTGCTCCCCGGCATCCGCCGACGCCGCGAGAAGGCCCGGGCCCGGGAGCGCGTCGGCGCCTGATGCCGTTTTGCGGCGCCCAGGGCCGGTCGGTAGCGTGAGGGGACCGCCTCGTCAGGAGCCCCATTGCCTTCGATCGACCGCCTCGTGCTGCGGGTCGCCATTCCGGTGACCGTGGCCGTGGGCATCGTGGCCGGCCTCATCGGCGCCCTCGTGGCGGCCGACGCCGGCAAGGCGGTCCTGGGAGCCGCCATCGGCATCGTCATCGTGGTGGCGTTCTTCACCGTGGGACAGGTCGTCGTGGGGGCCGTGCTGAAGAGCGCTCCCCAGATGGCCATGTCGGTCGCCCTCATGGTCTACCTGCTGAAGATCGGCGTGCTCTTCATCTTCATCATCCTCTTCCAGGGCACGACCGCCTTCGATACCAAGGTCTTCGCCCTCACGATCGTGGCGTGCACGCTGGCCTGGACCGCTGCCGAGGTCTGGATCTTCGCCCGCACCAGGGTGCTCTACGTCGATCCCGGCCAAGAGGGGCCCCGGATATGAGGTTGCTGGGGACGCGCGGGACAGATGAGGCGGGCGATAAGGAGGGCTGGGCGACCGCCAATACCGCCTGGATCATCGTGAGCCATCTGCTCACGGGCATCGTCCTGTACGCGGCTCTCGGCTGGCTCCTGTCACTGTGGCTGGGCAGGGCCCCCCTCCTGATCGGCGCAGGCGCCCTGCTCGGTATGTTCCTATCGCTATACCTCATCCATCGACGCCTCGAGGCGACCTCCTCCGGGAAGGATCAGGCCGTGCCCGACCGTGCGACCCGCATCCTGCGCGACCACCGGCGGGGAGGGGCGGCATGAGCCTCATGGCCGCGGGCGGCCTGAACTGCCACTTCGAGAGCGCCGACAACCCCTGTGGGTTCCCCGCGCCCGGCGCGGGGATCTTCTTCTTCGACGATCTCGTGCGCCTCGAGATCGGCGGCACCACCGTCGGCATCAACAAGGTGACGCTCCTGGTCGTGGTGGCCGTCATCCTGGTCCTCGGCTTCTTCCTCTACGCCTTCCGCCGCCCCCAGGTGGTGCCGCGGGGCTCCCAAAACGTCGGTGAGGTCGGCTACCTCTTCATCCGCGACGGCATCGCTCGTGACGTCATCGGCAAGGAGGGCGACAAGTTCGTCCCCTTCCTCTTCTCGTTCTTCTTCCTCGTGTGGATCTTCAACTTCCTGGGCATCGTGCCGTTCGCGCAGTTCCCCATCACCAGCGTGTTCGCCATCCCCGTGGCCTTCGCGCTGATCGTGTATTTCACGTGGGTGCCCCTCGGCGTCTACCGCCAGGGCTTCGGCGGGTTCTTCAAGGGCATGCTCTTCCCGCCCGGGGTACCCAAGCCGATGTACGTCCTGTTGGCGCCGATCGAGTTCATTTCCAACATCATCGTCCGGCCGTTCACCCACGCCGTGCGACTCTTCGCCAACATGTTTGCCGGCCACCTGCTCATCGCGACGTTCAGCATCGCGGCCTTCTACCTACTGAGCTTCACCGTCATCGGCCTGCTCGGGGCAGTGGCCTCATTCGCGATGGCAGTGGCCTTGACGGCCTTCGAGATCCTCATTCAGGCACTGCAGGCCTACATCTTCACGCTGCTCACCGCGGTCTACATCAGCGGTGCGCTTCATGCGGAGCACTGAGAACCACCCGCACTACCCAGCACGACCGCACAACTGAATCCCTCCAGACCGGCAGACCAGACTGCCGGCCCGGCAACAGAAGGAAACGACATGTCACTGCTCGCTGAGCTCTCCGGCTCCATCGGCTCCGTCGGTTACGGTCTTGCGGCCATCGGCCCGGGCGTCGGCATCGGCATCATCTTCGGCCAGGGTGTGCAGGCGATCGCCCGCCAGCCCGAGGCCTACGGCGTGATCCGCCAGAACATGCTGCTGGGCTTCGCCCTCGCTGAGGCGCTCGCCCTGATCGGCTTCGTCGTCCCATTCGTCTACGGCACCTGATCGGATCATCCGTGTCGAACTTCCTCACGGGCCAGCTCCTCGCTGCGGGGGGCACTGAAGAGCCGATGCCGAGCGTGCTCGCTGTACCGATCGACGAACTCGTCGTCGGGCTGCTGGCGTTCTTCATCGTCTTCGGCGTTCTCGCCAAGGTGGCGCTGCCCAAGATCAAGCAGACGCTGGCCGAGCGCACCGAGGCCATCGAGGGTGGAATCCGCAAGGCCGATGAGGCCCAGGCGGAGGCCCAGCGCGCGCTCGAGGAGTACCGCGCCGCCCTGGCCTCTGCACGCGAGGAGGCCGCCGCCATCCGCACGCAGGCGCAGGCCGACCGCGCGGCCATCGTGGAGGAGGCGCGCAACGAAGCACGCGCAGCTGCCGCCGCGGTGACGGCGCAGGCCGAGGCCCAACTCGCTGCTGAGCGCTCGCAGGCCAACGCGCAGCTCACCCGTCAGGTGGGTGAGGTCGCGGTCGCGCTGGCGACCAAGGTGGTCGGTCAGTCCTTGACGGACGATGCACGCGTACGCGCCACCGTCGACGACTTCCTGTCGAGCCTCGAGGCACAGGTCCGGGAGGCGAAGGCCTGATGATGCTGGGAGCGAGTCGCACGAGCCTGTCGGATCTGACCGACTGGCTTGACGCGCAGCGCGATGCCGGGGATCTCTCGGCACTCGCCGGTGATCTCTTCGCTGTGGCCGACCTCGTCGGTCGCGAGAAGACGCTGCGTTCCGCGTTGGCCGATGCCGGCCAGGCGGCAGACTCCCGAGCCGAACTCGCGCGCAACCTTCTGGAGGGTCGCGTGAGTCCGTTCGCGGTCAACGTCGTGGAGCGTGCCGTACGCGCACGCTGGTCCAACGACCTCGACCTCGTGCTCGGCCTCGAGGCGCTGGGCGACCAGGCCGCCTTCATGGCGGCCGATGCCAATGGCGACCTCGATGCCACAGAAGACGAGATCTTCCGCTTCGGTCGTGCGGTCGACTCGTCCCCTGATCTGCAGATGACCTTGACCGACCCGGCGCTGTCGGCTTCGGCCAAGGCCAGCATCGTGGCCGATCTGCTCGCCGGGCGTTCGACGGAGGCGACCCGCCAGGTCCTGGGCTATGCCGTCGGGCACCTGCACGGTCGTCGGCTGGATGCCGTGGTCGACGACCTCACCGAGGTGGCGGCCCGGCAGCGGCAGCGCATCGTGGCCGAGGTCCGTGTGGCCCGGCCGCTCGACGCGGAGCAGGAGCGCCGGCTCGCCGACGCCCTGAGCGCACTCAAGGGCCGGCGCGTCCGGCTCAATGTCGCCGTGGACCCCAGCGTCCTCGGCGGTGTCCTGGTCACCGTGGGTGACGAGGTCATCGATGGAACTGTCGCGGCGCGCCTGGAGCAGGCACGTCGCATCATGCTCGGCTAGAACTACTCGCACGACCAACCACGTCGCCACAGGCGACCGGAGGGAGCAGGCACCATGACGGAGCTGACGATCCGACCGGAGGAGATCCGGAGCGCGATCGAGCGCAACGTCCAGGCATTCACGCCGACGACGGCTCGCGAAGAAGTGGGTCGCGTCATCGAGACGGGCGACGGCATTGCCCGGGTGGAGGGTCTCCACTCGGCGATGACCAATGAGTTGCTCGAGTTCGAGGGCGGTCTGCTGGGCGTCGCACTCAACCTCGACGTGCGCGAGATCGGCGTCGTCCTCCTGGGCGACGGGTCCCGCATCGAGGAGGGCCAGTCGGTGCGCCGCACCGGCGAGGTGCTCTCGGTGCCCGTCGGCGATGCCTACCTCGGACGCGTTGTCGATCCGCTGGGCAACCCCATCGACGGTCTCGGCCCGATCCCTGCGGAGACGCGCCGCGCCCTCGAGGTCCAGGCGCCGACGGTCGTGCAGCGCCAGCCGGTCAAGGAGCCTATGCAGACCGGCATCAAGGCCATCGACGCGATGACCGCCATCGGACGCGGCCAGCGCCAGCTGATCATCGGCGACCGCCAGACCGGCAAGACCGCGGTCTGCCTCGACACGATCATCAATCAGCGCTCCAACTGGGAGTCTGGCGATCCGACTAAGCAGGTGCGGTGCATCTACGTCGCTATCGGCCAGAAGGGCTCGACGATCGCCTCGGTCAAGGGTGCGCTCGAGGAATACGGCGCGATGCCCTATACGACGATCGTCGCCGCTCCCGCTTCCGATCCCGCCGGCTTCAAGTACCTCGCCCCCTACACCGGCTCGGCGATCGGCCAGCACTGGATGTACAACGGCAAGCACGTCCTCATCGTGTTCGACGACCTGACCAAGCAGGCCGAGGCCTACCGCGCCGTGTCGCTGCTGCTGCGTCGCCCCCCGGGTCGCGAGGCCTACCCCGGCGACGTGTTCTACCTGCACTCGCGTCTGCTCGAGCGCTGCGCCAAGCTCAGCAATGAGATGGGCGCGGGCTCGATGACCGGCCTCCCCGTCATCGAGACCAAGGCCAACGACGTCTCGGCCTACATCCCGACCAACGTCATCTCCATCACCGACGGCCAGTGCTTCCTGGAGTCCGACCTCTTCAACGCCGGCGTACGCCCGGCCATCAACGTCGGCATCTCGGTATCCCGAGTCGGCGGTTCGGCTCAGCCCAAGGCCATGAAGAAGGTGGCTGGCAGCCTGCGTCTCAACCTCGCGCAGTTCCGCGAGCTCGAGGCCTTCGCGGCCTTCGGCTCCGACCTCGACTCGGCGTCCAAGGCCCAGCTGGCTCGCGGTACCCGACTGGTCGAGCTGCTCAAGCAGCCGCAGTACCAGCCGCAGCCCATGGAGCGCGAGGTCGTCTCGGTGTGGTCGGGCACGACGGGCCAGCTCGATGACGTCCCCGTCGAGGACATCCGCCGATTCGACGCGGAGTTCCTCGACTACGTCCAGCGCGAGCAGCCGGGGATCTTCGAGACGATCCGCCAGACCTCCGACCTCTCGGACGACACCATCACCCTTCTCACGTCCACCATCAATGAGTTCAAGAGGGGCTTCACGACCCACACGGGCGAGATGCTCATCAAGGACGCGCCTCCGCCGGTCGTGACCGACGAAGACATTGACCCCACTCAGATCACCCGGACTCGCAGGGCCTAGGGAGCACATTCCACATGGGTGCACAGCTCAGGGTCTTCCGCCGCAGGATCCGATCGGTTCAGGCGACGAAGAAGATCACGAAGGCGATGGAACTCATCGCCTCGTCTCGGATCATCAAGGCGCAGCAGCGCCTCGATGCCTCCATGCCCTATCTGCGCAACCTCACCGAGGCCATCTCGGCCGCCGCTTCGCATGCGGCCGACGTGTCCAAGCACCCGCTCATGACCTCCGGTGAGGTGCGCGATCGGGCCGCCGTCCTCGTCATCACCGCCGACCGCGGCCTGGCCGGGGCGTATTCCGCCAATGCCATCCGCGAGGCGGCAGGTCTCACCAAGCTGCTCAACGAGCAGGGCGTTCAGGTATCGCCCTACGTGGTCGGGCGCAAGGGCGTGTCGTGGTACCGCTTCCGCGGCGTTCCCCTCGCCGGCGAATACACCGGGTTCACCGACCAGCCGACCTACGCCGATGCCCGTCGCATCGGACAGGACCTCCTCGAGGCGTTCCTCACCCCCGAAGACCAGGGTGGCATCGATGAGATCCACCTCGTCTACACGAACTTCGTCAACATGGCCACGCAGGAGGTGCGCGTACGCCGCCTCCTGCCTCTCGAAGTCGTCGAAGAGGTCGTGCAGCCTGACGGCAAGGGCCTGCCCTTCCCGCTCTACGAGTTCGAGCCGGGCGCCGAGCAGGTCCTCGACTCCCTGCTGCCGCGCTTCATCGACCACGCCGTCTACACAGCCCTGCTGATGTCGGCTGCCTCAGAGCACGCTGCGCGCCGCCGGGCCATGAAGTCGGCCACCGACAACGCCGAGGAACTCATCCGCACCCTGACCCGCCAGGCCAACCAGGCCCGGCAGGCCGAGATCACCCAGGAGATCAGCGAGATCGTTGGCGGCGCCGACGCACTCGCCTCCGCGTAGTACCCGTCACCACCGAAGGAAAGAGGACAGCATGACCGCCACGACCGAAACGTCGACCGCCTCCGCCGGCAAGGCGCCCGGGGTCGGACGCGTCGCACGCGTCACCGGCCCGGTCGTCGACGTGGAGTTCCCGGTCGAGGCAATGCCGGAACTCTTCAACGCACTCAACGTCGACGTGTCCTTCGACCAGGGCGAGGAGGGCGGTGGCACTCACATGCTGACCCTCGAGGTCGCTCAGCACATCGGCGACAACATGGTGCGCGCGATCTCCATGCAGCCCACCGACGGCCTGGTGCGCGGTGCGCAGGTGCGCGACACCGGTGGTCCCATCTCGGTCCCCGTCGGCGAGATCACCAAGGGACACGTGTGGAACACCCTCGGCCAGCCGCTCGACGTCGACGCCGCATCCTTGAACATCACCGAGCGCTGGGGCATCCACCGCCCGGCCCCGGCCTTCGACCAGCTCGAGTCCAAGACCGAGGTCTTCTCGACTGGCATCAAGGTCATCGACCTGCTGACCCCCTACGTCAAGGGCGGCAAGATCGGCCTGTTCGGTGGTGCGGGCGTCGGCAAGACGGTCCTCATCCAGGAGATGATCTACCGCGTCGCGGAGAACTTCGGTGGCGTCTCGGTCTTCGCGGGCGTCGGCGAGCGCACCCGCGAGGGTAATGACCTCTTCCTCGAGATGACCGAGTCCGGCGTCATCGACAAGACCGCTCTGGTCTTCGGTCAGATGGACGAGCCCCCCGGCACCCGCCTGCGCGTGGCACTCACGGCGCTCACGATGGCCGAGTACTTCCGCGACGTGCAGAAGCAGGACGTGCTGCTGTTCATCGACAACATCTTCCGCTTCACGCAGGCCGGCTCCGAGGTGTCGACACTGCTCGGCCGCATGCCCTCGGCGGTGGGCTACCAGCCCACGCTCGCCGATGAGATGGGCATGCTGCAGGAGCGCATCACGTCGACCCGTGGTCACTCGATCACGTCGCTGCAGGCCATCTACGTGCCTGCTGACGACCTCACCGACCCAGCGCCGGCGACGACCTTCGCTCACCTCGATGCCACGACGGTGCTCTCGCGGCCGATCTCCGAGCTGGGCATCTACCCGGCCGTGGACCCGCTCGACTCGACCTCGCGCATTCTCGATCCTCGCTATGTGGGTGAGGAGCACTACCAGGTCGCGGCTCGCGTCAAGGAGATCCTGCAGCGCTACAAGGATCTGCAGGACATCATCGCCATCCTCGGCATGGATGAGCTGTCCGAAGAGGACAAGATCATCGTCAACCGCGCTCGTCGCATCCAGCGCTTCCTGTCGCAGAACATGTTCGTGGCCGAGGCCTTCACCGGCCAGCCCGGATCGTTCGTCCCCGTCGAGGAGACCATCACCAGCTTCAAGGCCCTGTGCGACGGCGCCTACGACCACATTCCGGAGCAGGCCTTCTTCATGTGCGGCGGCATCGAAGATGTCGAGAAGAAGGCCGCCGCCCTCGCCAAGGAGTCCTGATCGTGGCAGAGCTCACGGTCGCCGTGGTGTCGGCAGAGCGGTCCATCTGGCAGGGCAAGGCCAAGTCGATCGTGGCCAAGACCCCCGATGGCGAGATCGGTGTGCTTCCGGGCCACTCGCCCGTACTGGCACTGCTGCTCGAGGCTCCGCTGCGCATCGAGACCGTTGACGGTGTCAAGGTGCTGGTCGCCGTCCACGGGGGCTTCTTCTCCGTCGACTCCGATCGCGTCAATGTCATCGCCGAGACGGCCGAGCTCGCCGAGGAGATCGATGTCGAGCGGGCCAAGGCCGCGCTTGAGCGCGCACGACAGGCGGCGGGTGGCCCTGATGATCCCGAGGCAGCGGCGGCCAAGCGCGCCGAGACGCGCCTTGCCGTCGCCGTGGGTACGCGCTAGTCGCCTCGCGACGCTCCCGGCTGCCACAGCACGTCGCCACCCGGAAGGTTGGCGATGCGCGACAGGATGAAGAGCAGGTCTGACAGCCGATTGAGGTAGGCC
>NBNH01000212.1 GCA_004379115.1 Actinomycetales bacterium mxb001 | reverse complement strand
CATCGACGAGACGCTCTTCAATAACTACACCTACTGGGCCAACGAGACCCCTCCCTTCTCGCTGGATGACACCAACTGGTCCACGTACGTCGAGAATTGCGAGACGTCGGTCAACGGACCGATCCGCGCGTTCTATCGACTCGCGCAGGAGAAGGGCGTCAAGGTCGCCGTGATCACCGGACGACCGGTCACGCAGACGGCCCTCACGCAGGACTGCCTGAGGGAGAAGGGCATCACCGGCTGGACCGACTTCACGGCCAAGCCCGTCGATGACACGGCCAGTGCCTCGGTGTTCAAGGCTCAGGCGCGCAAGGCGTTGGAGCAGAAGGGCTACACGATCCTGGTGAGCGTGGGTGACCAGATCAGCGACATGGCCGGGGGCTACCTCGGCGGCGGGATCTGGCTGCCGAACCCCATCTACTTCATTCCGTAGCGATCGGCCGGCACAGGCATCGCGTAGTCGCGGAAGAAGAGGGGGAGAAAGAAAGTGCACCGCCAGGGACTCGAACCCCGAACCCGCTGATTAAGAGTCAGCTGCTCTGCCAGTTGAGCTAGCGGTGCGCGAGGAGGGACGCTACCACTCCCGGCGCCGCCTGGGCCTCTAGGGTCGGGGCGTGCGTACGAGTAGGACCACGTCGGGGCTGCTCCTGGCATTCCTGGGAGTGCTCGGCTTCTCGTTCTCACTGCCCTGGACCGTCTGGGCGCTGGAGAGTTTCGCACCCGTCATGACCGCGACTGGGCGCGCGGTCATCGCCGGCGTGGTCGCGGGCGTCATCCTGCTCATCCGGCGCGTGCCGTGGCCGGATCGATCGCTCATGCGCCCGCTCATCTTCACGATGGCCGGTGCCGTCTTCGGCTGGCCGATCCTCATCGCCCTCGCGCTGGAGCGCACGACGGCCGCCCACGCCGCCGTCATTGCCGCCATCATGCCGCTGGTCACCGCCGTCTTCGCCGTGCTGCGCACGGGAGAGCGGGTGGCACGGCAGTTCTGGATCGCCGCGGTCGCCGGCACCGCAGCGCTGGTCGTCTTCGCGCTGCTGCGCGGAGGCGGAGACGGCGGCAACCTCGTCGCCGACCTGCTCATCGTGGGCGCCGTGCTGGCGTCCTCCTGGTGCTACGTCGAGGGGGCATCGCTCACCAAGGTGATGCCGGGGTGGCAGGTCATCTCCTGGGTCGTCGTGCTGGCCCTGCCTATCACCGTGCCCGTGACGGTGGTCTTGGCCTTGACGGGCGGGGTCACAACGCCGGTGACCACCCAGGCATGGATTGGCATGGCCTTCCTGGGCCTGGTGTCGGTCTACTTCGCGTTCTTCGCGTGGTACCAGGGGCTGTCGATGGCCGGTGTCGCACGCGGAGCGCAGACGCAGCAACTGCAGGCGCCGCTCACGCTCCTGTGGTCGGCGCTGCTGCTCGGCGAGGTCATCACATGGCCGACGGTCGCGGCCGCATTCGTCATCGTGGGGTGCGTGGCGTGGGCGGTGCGGGTGCGCACACCGACGGTGGCAGCACCGGAGGAGTAGCGGCTATTCCTGCACGCCGCACGCAGCGACGTAGATCTCCTCGGGCACGTCCGACTCGGCGAGAGGCGTGCCGCAGATCTCCTCGATCGACGTGGGAATCCAGAACTGGCCCTCGGCGCGCAGGAAGAACTCGGTGGGCACCGTGGTGCCTGACGTCTCGACCTGCGCCGTCGCGCTCACCCAGCCGTCGGCGCAGGTGAAGTCATCGAGCGAGACGAAGGTGGCACCGGGATAGGTGGCATTGACATCGGCCTCGACGGCGGCGGTGATGGTCGGCTCGTCGCAGGTGGCCATGCCGCCCACGGCGGAGCCGGACGGGGAGGGGCCGGGATCGGGAGAGGAACCGGAGCAAGCGCTCAGCAGGGAGCCAGCGGCGATGGCCGCCGCTGCTGTCAGCGCCAGGCTCCTCATGACGGGAGCCTACGCACGCTTCGCTAGCGTTCCCTCGTGGCAGACGCGCCCACAGGCGATTCCAAGGCGACCGCGTACCCGATCCGGGTCCTCGCGCTCGGCGGCAGCACGCGCGCGGAATCGTCCGGCGGCCACGCCCTGCGCCTGGCGGCCGAGGGTGCCCGCGTCGCAGGTGCACAGACCGAGATCCTCAGCGGACGCGCGCTGATGTTTCCGCTCTACGACACCGAGACCCCCGAGCGCGACGATGCCGTGCGCGCAATGGTCGACGCCGTACGCCGAGCCGATGGGTTGATCGTCGTCAGCCCCGGCTATCACGGCGGTATCAGCGGCCTGGTGAAGAACGCTCTCGACTACATCGAGGACCTGCGTGACGATCCGCGCCCCTACCTCGAGGGCCGTGCCGTCGGCTGCATCGCCGTCGCACACGGCTGGCAGGCGGCGGTGACCACCCTGCATCAGATCCGCCAGGTCGTGCACGCGCTGCGCGGCTGGCCCACGCCGTTCGGAGCGGCCGTCAACTCCAGCCTGGTGCGGCTCAGCGACGTGACCCCCGATGATCCGGTGGTGGACCAACTGCACCTGGTGGGCCGTCAGGTCGTCGAGTTCGCGCGCATGCGCCGCGCCGCCGAAGGGTTGATGCCATGACGAACGACGACGTTCTCGCCGCCGAGACCGCTCGACTGCTCGCCACCGTCGACGCCATGACGGCCGACGACCTCGCTGCACCGTCGGCACTGCCCGACTGGACGCGCGGTCACGTCCTCGCCCACATCGCCGGCAACGCGGAAGGCCTCGGGCGTCGCGCCCGCAGCGTCGGCGACGGCGTACCCCGGGCGATGTACGAGTCCCCGGAGACGCGCGGAGGAGATATCGAGTGGCGGTCGCGTCGGTCGGCGGCCCAGCACCACCAGGCGATCGCCGCGACACACGACGACTTCCTCTTCGACGTCGCCGCCATTCCCGACGACCGGGCTGGCGATGAGATGGAGATACGCCTCACCCTGCGGGTGAAGGTGGCCGACCTCCCGCTCCTGCGTCTGCAAGAGGTGAGCATCCATCACGCCGACCTCGGCATGCCCGGCTACGACTGGTCCGACTGGCCGCCGGAGCTCGTGGCCTGGGCCCTGCCGCGCGTGACGTCGTCGTTCGCCTCGCGTGACACCTTCCCGGTGGGCTGGGTCGAGGCCGATGGCGCACGTTTCGTTGTCGGCTCCGACGCGACCACCGGGGTCAGCGGGTCTGCGACCGAGATCCTGGCCTGGCTCATCGGTCGCGCACCCGGTGACGGCCTCGAGCCCGTTGGCATGTCCAGCGTTCCTGCCCCGCCGGCCTGGTTGTGATCCGATGACGTCGCGACGCGTGCCGAAGTGGGGCGATGTCAGCCACCTCATCGGATTCAGCTCCGGCTCTGCGCTCGAGCACTGCGCCAGCGTCGCCGATATTCGGCGACTTGCCCGGCGGCGCGTGCCGCGCGCGGTCTTCGATTACACCGACGGTGCAGCGGGGGATGAGCTCTCGCTGCGGCGCGCACGCGCCGCCTTCGCGCGCGTGGAGTTCCAGCCGCGCGTACTGCGCGACGTCAGCGTCGTCGACACGTCGACCACGATCCTGGGTGAGCGCTCCGCGCTTCCATTGGTCATGGCGCCGACCGGCTTCACGCGCCTGATGCACCACGCGGGGGAGCGCGCCGTCGCCGCCGTCGCGGGCCGCGCCGGCATCCCCTACGGGCTGTCGACCCTCGGCACGACGTCGATCGAGGACCTCGCACGATCCGCCCCCGGCACGCGCCGGTGGTTCCAGCTCTACCTCATGCGCGATCGCGGCTACGTCAAAGACCTCGTGCAGCGCGCAGCCGAGTCCGGCTACGACACGATTGTCCTCACCGTCGATACGCCGGTGGCCGGACGTCGGCACCGCGATACGCGCAATGGCCTGACGATCCCCCCGCGCATCACCCCGCGCGCGGCCATCGACATCGGCCTTCACCCGCGGTGGTGGGCCAACCTGCTGACCACCGACCCGATCACGTTCGCCACGCTGTCGAGCACCGAGGGCACCGTCGCCGATCTCATCGGCCGGGTCTTCGACCCCACGATCAACCTCGCCGACCTCGACTGGCTGCGCGGAGCGTGGAGCGGCCACCTCGCGGTCAAGGGCATCCAGGGTGTCGACGACGCCGTCATGGTCGCCGATCACGGTGCCGATGCCGTCATCCTGTCGACGCACGGTGGACGCCAACTCGAGCGCGCCCCCGTGCCCCTGGAGATCCTGCCGGGGGTGCGCGAGGCCCTCGATCCGCGCATCGAGGTGCTCATCGATGGCGGCGTGATGTCCGGTGCCGATGTCGTTGCCGCCGTCTCCCGGGGCGCCACGGCCGTGGCTGTGGGTCGCGCCTACCTCTACGGGCTCATGGCGGGCGGCGAGGCTGGGGTTCAGCGCGTGGTCGACCTGCTGCGCGAGGAAATCGAGTCGACGATGCGCCTGCTGGGTCGTACGTCGATCGCCGAGTTGGGGCCCGACTGCGTGCGGATGCGGACAACGCCGTGAAGCTTCCTGCCCAGGGCCTCGGTGGTGCCGAGATCGCCGCGCGCCTTGCTGCCATGCGCGCTGACGATCCACCCGTGCACGGCGGACGCGTGCTCGCCTACGTCTACGACGCCGGCGACCCGGCGGCGACGCAAGCGTCGCTCGATGCCCTGGCCGGCTTCGGTGAGGTCAATGCCCTGGACCCCACGACGTTCCCCAGCGTCGCGCGCTTGGAGAACGACCTGGTGGGCTGGGGTCTGGACATGATGCAGGCACCGCCCGACGCGGCTGGGCTCGTCAGTAGCGGTGGCACGGAGTCGTGCATCCTCGCGGTGCTGGCCGCACGCGAGCGCTGGACGTCCACACATCCCGAGGGGCGCCCGGTGCTGGTTGTCGCCGACACCGTGCACTCGGCGTTCCACAAGGCGGCGCACCTGCTCGGACTCGACGTACGCACGATCCCGGTCGACCGCACGACCATGCGCCTGACGGGTGCCGCGGTGCGTGACGCCCTGGCCGAGATCAGCGATCGTGCGGCACTCGTCGTCGCCTCGGCTCCGTCGTATGCGCACGGAGTGGTCGATGACATCACGGATGTCGCCGCCGTCGCCCAGGAGCACGGCGTGCCCTGTCATGTCGACTCGTGCATCGGCGGCATCACCCTCGCCTATGCCCGACTCAACGGCGATGACGTACCGCCGATGGACTTCACCGTGCCGGGTGTCTCCTCGATCTCCCTCGACCTGCACAAGTACGGCTTCACGCCGAAGGGCGTCTCGCTCCTGCTCTTCCGCGACGCCGCCTACCGACTGGGCACCTACTTCGCGTTCTCCGCGTGGCCGGGGTATCCGGTGGTCAACACCACGCTGCAGAGCACCAAGTCGGCCGGTCCGATGGCAGCGGCATGGGCGATGGCGCAGGCGCTGGGTGACGACGGCTATCGACGTGCCGTGCGCGATGCCCGCGAGGCGACGCTGCGCATCACCGCGGCCATCCAGGGGATCCCCGGCATCCGAGTCGTGGCCGAGCCCGATACGACGCTCATTGCCATCGCCGCCGACTCCACGCAGTCGGTCGACCCGTTTCGCCTGGCCGACGCGATGCGCCGGCGCGGCTGGTCACTGCAGCCGCAGCCCAGTCTCGGCGACCTCCCGCGCACCCTGCATCTGACCGTGCAGCCCGTCTCGCTCGGCACGGTCGACACCTTCACCGCCGACCTGATCGAGGCCAGCGACGAGGTGCGCGGACTGCCGTGGATCGACGTATCCGCCGACCTCGAGGCCGCATTCGCCAACCTCCCGGACCTCACGTCTGGAGCGGCACTGCCCGAGGAGATGGCCGGCGTACACGCGCTCATCGACGCGCTTCCCCCCGAGGTGCGCGATCCGGCCCTGATGGCCATTTTCTCCGCGCTCTTCACCGCCCGGCGCTAGTGTCGCGGCAACGAGGAGGAGCCATGATCATCTATCGCAGCCCCCTGCCTGAGATCGACATCCCCGATGTTCCGGTCACCGAGTTCGTCCTGCGATGGGCTGAGAGTGCGCCCGATCGCGTCGCGTTAGTCGATGGCCCGAGCGGTCGCAGTTACACCTACGGTCAGCTCGCCATGCTGATCAACTGCCTTGCGGGCGGCCTTGCCTCCCGCGGCCTTGGCCCGGGCGACACCATCGCGATCATGGCGCCCAACCTGCCGGAGTACGCCATCGCCTTCCACGGCGCGGCGGTTGCCGGCGTGGCCATCAGCACGATCAATCCGACGTACACGGCCGAGGAGGTGCGCTTCCAACTGCGCGACTCGGGCGCGAAGCTGCTCATCACCATCGCGATGTTCGTCGACACCGCCAAGGAAGCCGTCGAGGGCACTGACGTCACCGACATCTTTGTCATCGGTGACGCGCCCGAGGGCACGCTGCCGGTGACCTCCCTCTTCGGTGAGCCGATCACCCAGGTGCCGGTCGATGTCGACGATCACGTCGTGGTGCTGCCCTACTCCTCGGGCACGACCGGTCTGCCCAAGGGCGTCATGCTCACCCACCGCAACCTCGTGGCCAACCTCTGCCAGATCGAGGGCGGGCTTGCGGTCGAGGAGGGCGAGGTGGCCCTCGCGGTGCTGCCCTTCTTCCACATCTATGGCATGCAGGTGCTGATGAACGGCCTGCTGGCCCAGGGCATCACGATCGTCACCGTTCCGCGGTTCGACCTCGAGCAGGTGCTGGGCCTCGTCCAGGACAAGAAGGTCACCCGCTTCTTCGCCGTACCGCCGATCGTCCTCGCCCTTGCCAAGCATCCGCTCGTCGACAACTACGACCTGTCGTCGCTGCGCCAGGTGTTCTCCGGTGCCGCGCCCCTGAGCGCCGAATTGGCTCTCGAAGCTAGTGAGCGCATCAACTGCGAGGTCGTCCAGGGCTACGGGATGACCGAGATGAGCCCGGTCTCGCACCTCACCCCGCCGGGGCACTTCAAGGCCGGCTCCAGTGGCATCACCGTGCCCAATGCCGAATGCCGCATCGTCGATCCCGAGACGGGAGAGGACCGCGGCGTGGGAGAGCGCGGCGAGCTCTGGGTGCGTGGCCCCATGGTGATGAAGGGCTACCTCAACAACCCCGAGGCAACGGCTGCGACGATCGACCCCGACGGCTGGTTGCACACGGGCGACGTCGCCATCATCGACGAGGACGGCCACATGACCGTCGTCGACCGCGTCAAGGAACTCATCAAGTACAAGGGCTTCCAGGTGGCCCCCGCCGAACTCGAAGCCCTGCTCCTGACCCACCCCGCTATCGCCGATGCCGCGGTCATCGGGGTCCCCGACGACGAGGCGGGGGAGATTCCCAAGGCCTTCATCGTGCTCAAGCCCGGCCAGGAGCTCACCGCCGCGGAGGTCACCGACTTCACCACTCAGCACGTGGCCACCTACAAAGTGATCCACGAGGTCGCCTTCGTCGAGGCGATCCCGAAGTCGGCGTCGGGCAAGATCCTGAGGCGGATGCTGCGCGACGGCGGCTGACCGTGTGACCAGGGTCACCCTCGACGGCCCCGGGAGTCACCGCGACGAAGCGTCCAGGGGATATAGTTAAACCGTCAACTAATCCCTGGGGGTGTGGCATGGCCGATCCACGGCGACTGGATCGTGATGCAGTCGACCCCTCTGTCCAGGCGGACACCAGCGGCCCGTGGCGACACCGCGGCCCTCACTCGCGCATAATCATGGGTGGGCGTGTACGCGCCCACGATTCGGTCCTCAGGAGGTTCGGCGTGCGCGCCCTCGCCCGTGCGATTGCGTTTGTCGCGGCTGGCAGCCTGCTCATCGGCGTGCCGGTGGCGGTAGCGCCAGCCGCCCTTGCCGCTGATCCCGCGGGTGCGGCCGGCAATCCGGCGCCGCTCGGGCCTCCCACTAACCTCGCCGTCACCTCCGGCAACGGTTCGGTGACCATCACGTTCGTTGCGCCGACCACCGACGACAGCACCCCGATCACCAACTACGAGTACTCCCTCAACGCTGGCGAGTGGAAGGCCTTCGACCCTGCCGTCACTGGCACGTCCGTGACCATCACCGGTCTTGCCAACGGCACGACGTACTCGATCCAACTGCGCGCGCTCACGGCCGCCGGCACGGGGCAGGCGTCGGAAACGATCTCCGCCAAGCCGGTGGCGCCCAGGCCGCCCGCGCCCGTGATCTTCCGTCTGGGCGACCAGGTGGTCACCAAGTACGTCAAGGTCAAGCCCGGCGTCACCTTGAAGGTCTCCAACGTCCCGGCGGGCGGTCGTGTCGAGGTCGTCGGTGAGAAGGATCCTTCGATCGTCATCCCGACGCGCCCCACGAGCAAGGCAAGCATCTGGACCACCGATCCACTGCGCCCGGCGGTCTCGCTGTCGGCGCGGGTGTACGACGCGTCCGGCACCCTCATCGACCGCGTGCGCTTTGCCACCGAGAGAGCCGAAAACACCTTCACCGCGGGCGTTTTCCCCTCCAACAGCCAGGAGTCCTACGGCATCGGCGTCCCGCTGGTCATCACCTTCGACAGGGTCATCACCAACAAGGCCGCTGTCGAGCAGGCGCTCGTGGTCACCTCCGACAAGGAGCTCGGCGAGGCCGGGTGGTTCTGGGCCGAGCCCAACAAGATCGTCTTCCGTCCGCGCACCTACTGGCCCGGCCATGCCACCATCACCGTGACCGGCGACCTCACCGGCGTCGAGGGTGCCGCAGGCTGGTGGGGCCCGAAGATCGAACGCACCTTCAAGACGGGTTCAGCGATCTCCCTCGACGTCAACCTGCGCAAGCACGTGATGGAATACTCCGTCAACGGCAAGGTCGAGAAGACCTTCCTGATCTCCGGCGGCAAGACCGACTGGGAGACGCCCTCAGGCATGATGCTCATCACCACTCACGAGTCGCCCCGACGCCTCGTGAATCCCGGTGATCCCGACGATCCTGATAGTGAGAAGTGGGACGTCAAGGTCGATTACGCCATGCGCACGACCCAGGACGGTGTGTTCATCCATTCCGCCCCCTGGAACTACAGCCTGGGTTACGCCAACACCTCCCACGGTTGCATCAACATGTCGACCTCCGATGCGGCCTGGATCTTCAACAACACCGATTTCGCCACCCCGGTCAGCGTCAAGGGTTCCAAGCCGCGCGTGAGCACCAAGGAGTACCTCAGCGGCTACTGGAACTACACCTGGCAGGAGTGGAAGCGCGGCTCTGCCCTCTTCCGCTCCCGGTAGTCCCGCCTCGCTCAACGGCGATTCCCGCGACACGCGTGATCTAGCCCACGCCCTCAGCACCCCCTTTCTCCTCACGCAGTGAGGCCATGTCACCGTTTACATGACTCCCACAAGGAGTCAGCGGGATCAGGTCCCCCGACCCGGGGGGATCGGGCCTACGCCCTGAACGCAAAGGAGTGAACATGAAGTTCTGGAAGAAGCAGGCGGACGAGCCCAAGAGCGTTCGCCAGATGTGGGACCGCGAGCGGGCCCGGGCCATGACGCCCGCCGAGCGCGCTGAGATCGACGCGATCTTCGCCCGCTACGCCTGATC
>NBNH01000211.1 GCA_004379115.1 Actinomycetales bacterium mxb001 | reverse complement strand
CCGCGGGACGGGAAGGGCGTCGCGGCCCGCTCGGCAAGGTAGCGCTCTATCTCGTAGACGGTGAGCTCGCCGATGGGACGCGACCCCAGGGCGGACTGGCAGAGCGTCTCGACGGCCCAGGCGCGATAGCGGCGGCTGCCACTGGCCCACCCCGCCGTCTTGCGCGGCAGCCACTCATCTCGCAGGTAGTCGCCGAGCGTGATGGTCGAGGCTGGAGGCAGTGGTTGCGCTGTCATGCGCGGACGCTAGGAGGGCTGTCATCCCGTGCGGCTCGCACGACGAGCCGTGTGCATTGTGACGCGGAATTTCACCTGTGGATGATGCAGTGCTGCTAGCTCAGGGTGTCGGGATCAGTCCTTTCGTCCATTGATTCCGAGGGATCCCGGGGATCGACGCTTCTCGGAAGTGGGCGGTGACGACTGAGCCCGTACGTCGGACAGTGTCGCCTTGGCCTCTTCGTAGGTCTTGCGACGCGGGCGCTGGCTCAGTTGCGACCCACCCGGTGCCTTGGCGGGGATGACGTCCGCGCCCGATGTGCCAACGGGTCGGAGTTGGGCGATGGCGTGACCGTGACGCGTGATGACGTAGGTCTGCCCCGCCTGGACGTCATCCAGCGTCGCCGTCAGGCTCTGTCGCAACTGCGCCGCCGTGATCCACTTCATCGGTACAGGCTAGATCTGGTGTCTGACCAGACCCGAAAATTCTGAACCAGGATCAGAAGGGTCTCCTAATCGTCGACGTCTGGTCGACCAGAGGAGTCGATCCAGGCTCGGACGCGTGCTTCCGCTGAGGGCGTCAGCACATCCTGAGCGTGGTATCGCTCGTAAATCTCCTGTGCGTGCTCGACGGACGTGACGTTGCAAACTCGAAGCAGGACAGCGATGTCCTCGCTATCACGGGTGCCGCGATTCGCATACAGCTTCATGGCAAGGAGAAGTTCCGGTGAGGCGATGGAGACGGTGACCGATCCGCAGGTGATGACCGGATGCCAGTCTTCGAGTCCGACGGGTGGCAAGAAGGCGAGAGCGCCCGAGTTGATCCAATCCATGGGCAGTTCGTGCTCGCTGGCTAGCTCGTCGGTGATCTGATCGAGAGCCCCCGACGGCAAGATGAAGGCATCGACATCGGCCGTGAGCCGACGATGCGGATCGTGGAATGAGACAGCCGCCCCTCCCACCACGCGGATGCCGGCCGTGATGCCCGCCGCGTCGGCCCTGCGCGCCAACTCCTCGAGCAGTTGACGGATGAGTTCTGGCCCGAGAGTAGGCGTCATGCGCTCTGCAATTCGGACTCGGCAAGCACGACCCCGTGTTGCAGGATCACGTCGGGTGTTGCTCTGCGCGCTTCGTCGTGGAGTTCGGCCAGCGGTTCCACTACCCAGTGCACGTCGAGTCGGCGAGACTCCTCGCTGAGCCAACCCGGCCTAGGGGCGGCCGTCTTCGCCAGCCAGTAGTCGACGACGCTGGCAAGGAGCGCGTCGTACCGGGGATCACCACACAGGGGTGGTGGTGTGACGGCGAGGGCTACTCGGATGTCGGGCGTGGTGCGAGCGAAGTCGTCGGACAGCTGGATGACTTCGCGGAACGCCGCGGAGTGGTCATTGACAGCCAGGTGAACGGCGATGTCACCTGCGGTCTCCCATGCCGCGCGCAGTCGAGTGGGGAGAATCGTGAGTCGGTAGTCCAGCGCCCGCAGATAGCGCTCAAGGCCACTCACGGTCGGGCTGTGAGCGTCGGATTCCAGGGCGGCGATGTTGGGCTGATGGGTACCGGTGGCCCTAGCTAGCCCGCGCTGAGACGTCGAGCGTGCAG
>NBNH01000210.1 GCA_004379115.1 Actinomycetales bacterium mxb001 | reverse complement strand
AACTGTGCGCGCTTAATGTTTGCCCCCTTCTCACATCCCCCCCTGTGGCCTCAAGCGCGGCGGTGATCGCACTGTGGCGAATTCTATGGGGTGACATTATTTTAGTTATCCCTGCGGCCTGACAGCGCTCTCTAACCACAGTGTAGATAGCTTGAGTGCATAGGCGGCCGTTTTTATAACCAGAATTAACCGACACAAACAAGGCTTTATCGGGTCCAACTTCCCCCCTTGCTGACAGCCATGCCTCGATCGCACTTACCGTAGCCTTGCCCAACGAGATAATCTCTGATTGGTTCCCCTTACCCTTGCCAAAAATCCTTAAGGTTTTAGCTACCGGGTCAAAGTCAGCGATCGAAGCCTTAGATACTTCTGATCTTCTCAGGGCATTAGACCAGAGAAGCATCAGAATGGCATAATCCCTGACTCCCTTTAGGGAAGTGCAATCGATCCCCCCTAACACTCGCTTGAATGCTTCGGGGTCAATGCCAGTGGTATCACGATATGATGACAATTTTTCTCCCTTGACCGCTTCTAGCATAAAATCGGAATGACCGCAATTGTAAGCATACGCGACTAAAGACTTGATAGCGGCCAATCTTCTATTGATTGTCGCTGATTTTAGATTATTCTTGATTAATTCACCCTTATATCGGGAAACTATCTCAAAAGCTTTATGGCGATCGAGTGCTAAGAATTTTCCCAATTCCAGATTAATATCTGAGAGAAAATTCTTAATGTCTTTGTAGTACACTCGCCGGGTATGGGGTGATCGCTTGGTAGCTAACCAATCAGCCAAAACCCTCTCCCAATCGGTGTTAGGGGGAACTGGGGATAGGTGAGAAACCTTAGAATTTAGTAGTACAAGCTTAGGGTTCATGTAGCGAAAAGGTTTATTATCGAAACATTAAGTTTTGTTAATAACCCGTACCCTTACGGGTTAGGGATCAGGTGTTAGGGGTTAGGGGCTAGGGGTTGGGGAAGTCGTCGAGGTCACAGTTAAGAAGTTGACACAGCTTCTTAAACTGGGGAATTGTCAAGGAAGGTGAAGACACAGACCTTTCCCAATTGCTAACGGTTTGTTTTGTCACGCCTAGCTCGGCTGCCACATCATCCTGAGTTAGCGATCGCGCTCGCCTTTTAATGAGAAACCATTGGGAAAAGGTTAAATCCATAAAATACAGCATTAATTTATCCTGTTCATCTTTACTATAAATCATTTTAACTTAGTTTATTGGGTTTCTATATATATAAGCTATTTTTATATATGATGCTGTAATAACGCAAAATGTTTAATAGGTTCTGTATTGACTTTTGAAAATGAATTTGACATAATGATAAACATAGAGAGGCAACCGGGGCTAATACCACTCAGTCCGATCGCCTCTCTCTCAAAATCACCTTACGGAGACTAAAACAATGGTACAACTAATCGAAGCTATAGCGCAATCCCCCGCACGGCGCGTAAATACCAAATATGGCGAAAGAACCGTAATCGACGCGGTAAGACGCGATAACGGCGAAAAAGTGACTATATGGCGCGGTGGTGATGACGAGTATTCACAAAAGCATGTTGTGCAGAACGCACGGCTAACCCTCACCCTAGACAATAAGGGTAAATATAGCCTCGTTGAGGATCCTAACTTAGTCAGTCTGGGAACCCCATTACCCGATTCACCCGTGCCGGTGCGGCCTGTTTATGGCCATGTAATCGAAAAACCTAGCGATACCGACCAATCTAGCCTATCTCCCAATCAGAAGCGAGAAATCGCCTCCTATATCCAAGATATGGCTAAACTTTACGGTTTCTGCCTAAATCAAGCTGAATCTTTGGGGGTCCAGGGGGAAGATAAACGAGCGATCGCTACCACCCTTTATCTTTCCGCTCAGAAAAAATTCTCGCTGTAAATAGATAGGAAACGGGGGATTTATTCCCCCATTAGGAGAGGAAAAAATGGAATTTACTGGAATCCTTAAGCTTGAGATTGAGGTCGCAATTAAGGCCAAAAATAAAAAAGAAGCCCTATCTTTTTTCGGCGATTTACACGCGAATATCACCATCGAAAATGACGGGAACCGAGACATACAGATAGGTTACGACAATCTACACCTAATTGAAAATGACTGGGAATTAGTGGAGTAATTAAGTTATCAGTTATCAGTAAACAGTACACAATTAGGAGCAGAAAATGACCACGAAACAAGAATATTATCGGATTTTTAAAAATACCCCTAAACCCACGGACGCCGACACTTTAAAAGTGCGCGATTACTTTGGCAATGACGATAAATACTTTTTCATTAATAGTATCGATGGTTCTTCTTTTCTTGGCCAAGCCGCTCACTTCATGCGCGAGTTGGTGCTAGAAAACGATGCCGATTTAGAAGCTATCCTAACCAAAACACGGGCAACCCTAGAACCTTTAATGCCACCTAATCTAGCCAACTTTGATCGGGTTAACTGGCATTACATTGGGCTTTTCTATCTATGGGGGGAGGTATTCGATGAGATAGAAGAAATGTAAGTTTTTTGTAAGTTATTTGTAAGTATCACCCCTGCAACCCTTGTCCTGACTGGGTTTTAAGTGATTTTCACAAATCTTAATATTTAGGGAAGTACAGGTTGGGTACATTGTGCAATATATGCGCTACATTATTATCAAACAAAAGAGAGGTCTGGACAATGAGAGTAAAGAATGTTCCCCTAGTTGCTAAGGTCAGTCCTGAAATGAAGCGGCAAATTTGCGAAATTGCCGAAAAGCGGAATGAAGCAGCTGCTGCGGTCATGCGAGAAATGATCCGAAAATGCCTAGCGGAAGCCTAAAAAAACAACCGCTCCCTAGCCTAGTAAGCTGTGGGAGCGGCAAAAATCATTTATTTCATACTATGAATATTACCCCAAAAATACCACAAAAGTCAAGTATTTTCTCGAAAAATCCCTACAATGCCACGGGATTAACCGATAGCAACACCACCAGCCCGTTAGAAGCTTCAATAAGCAGAATAAAGGCAAATTTTGGCAGAAATTGCCAAAATATCCTTTATTTTGCGGCACGGGCATCTTTAGGCGCGGCGCAAAAAACCGTGATTGGGGGTGCGCTATGAATCATCTCCAGATACTAGAGTGTGTTCTTAAAGAGGCTTCATTGACTTTTGGGAAGCTAGAGCTAATCGCTCTAACAGCGACCCATATCTCGGAATACTGCCAGAATAGGCGGGAAAGAAGGGAAGCGTACAGAATATCGGCAAAAATCATCGGATGCGACCGTAAATACTTGCAGAATATCTGCGAGAAGCTTGATCAGATTCAATCTCGTTTGAATCTTAATTTTGATGGGGGGTGTGACGATGCTTAAAGCCTTTAGCCGTTCTAATCTTTGTCCAGTGTGTGGAGAGGGGTCCCCCGATTGCCGATATTCTACCGATGGGGAATTAATCTTATGCCACGGTCACATCGACTTTGACCCGCAGCATCCTGATTGGCATTACCTAGGGGTTTCGAGTAACGGGGTGTGGGGTAAATTCGTACCCCGAAAAGATGAAGCATTCGATCGCACCGAATGGTTAGAGAAAAAAGCCGAACGGGAAAGAGAGCGATTAGAACGGCAACGGGAACACGCTAGGACAGCCCTAAGTATTCCAGCCCGTGACAAGGCCTTAAGACTGCTATCCCAATCATTGGGGCTGTCACGCCGGCATCGACAAGCGTTACTCGATCGAGGACTGTCTGAAAGTGCGATCGAGTCTGGTCTGTTTTTCTCTGTTTACCCTAATGACCCGGTACTGGCAGATATTCCCCAAAATCTTCCCGGTGTGAGTAATGGGAAGATAGCGGCCAGTGGGGTGGGTATCGCTTGCTTGGCATTCGATGGGGAAGGCCGAGCTATTGGCTATCAGATCAGGCTAGAAAATGCCACGGATTCAAAATACCGATGGGCCAAAGGACTCACTTCCAGTCATTTGCCCAATGGCGAGCTACCGATCACCCATGTCCCCAATGGCGAGGATAACAGCCGAGTCTGGTTAAGTGAGGGGATTTTAAAGCCTTTTGTGGCCGCCCATAAGCACAATATCAATGCCATAGGCGCGGCTGGTGGGCACTTCTCAGGGTGTCCTAACCAGATTAAAGAAGCAATCAACCCTTATCGGGAAGTAATAATAAGCCCTGATGCTGGGGATATAAATAATCCTCAAGTCATGAGACGATGGTCAAAAGAGATTAATTTCTTAGAGTCACTAGGGAAGTCGGTATTAATTGCATGGTGGGGTCAAAAAATCAAAGATGATGACGATATTGACGAGTTAGAGAGTCTAGATCGGGTAGGATTTATCACGCCTAGCCAATTCTTAGATATGGGTAACGAATCTTTACCCTTCTGGGAAAAGATTAAAAGATTAGTAGCGAGAAATAAGAAAAAAACCAGAAAACCCGTACCTTTACCGTTGCCGACTAAACGAGAAACAAAAATCTATGATCGCTCTAACCGATTAAATGAATGGGCATCAAGTAAATATATTCTCGACACTTCCCCAACGGGAAGCGGAAAAAGTCACGATGCTGGCACGTTAACCCCTGATATGCTTGGGGTTAAGGACGTTTTTTATATTACCAATGATCCTCGAAATGTAACAACCCCAACGTTAAAAGAATGGACAATCTTGGAAGGCCGCCACGCTGGTTTGTACCGTAATGAACTAGGGGAAGTGAGAACAAGAAAAAGGAAAGATTCACTTGATAGGTTCCAAGAGAAAGATTTACGGGCTAATTGCGCTCGTCCCTTTACCCATGCGGCCTTAGCTAATCAAAATATCGCTCACGGGATTGAATCAGCTACTATCTGTCAAGGCTGCCAATTCCTTGAATTATGTCGATCTGGCAAGGGAGATTACGACTACCTGAATAAGAGAGCGATTGCATTAGCATCCAAACGATTAATCGCTCACCCGGCAAGCTTGCCACTGCCTAAGTCCCTCGATCCTGAAAATGGGTTTGATTATGGGAATACGGCCCTAATTTTCGAGGAAAGTGAGCATAGCTTTAACACTACCAAAAAGGTTACGGTAACGGAAAAGGATGTAATGGATACGATCGCAACCCTAGCAGTAAAGGATAGTGATCTTTTTACATCTTTGAGGCCGCTACTCATTGCCATTAAGAAGCTAATCGCTGAGAAACAGCCTAATCTGTACGGTTTCGACGGTAAAACACTAAGAGAGAAGCTTTTAGGGTTAATTCCTGCTAATCTCGATTTAAATCGCCTAAAACAGGCATTAACCCCTAATCTAAACTTCCTTGACCCTATCTCTGAGATGGGAGAATCAATAGCCGAAATGCCCATCGCAGTTCGCAGGGCATTCGCTGAAAAAGATAACAGCCTAGCGGAAAAGGCAGAAAATGAGACATTAAAGCAGTGGCTACCCGAATTAATAGCATCTTTGCAAGGAAAAGGCTATCTATCTCTTAATCACGGTACTTTATCGGTTTCTTTCCCAGATGAAAGATTACAAGCGATCACCAAAGAAGCATCTAAAATTATTTTCCTGAGTGCCACAGAATCAATAGAGAACCTGGAAGCGCGATCGGGATTAGAGATCGCCTCGATCTCTACCGGCGGGGGGATTCCCGAAAATATCAGGTTTATCCAAGTGTCAGACTTTGGCCGCAATGGCATTAATCGGGGCCAAGGTCAAAAAAGACGGACTAAGGCTATCCTCGACCATTACCGGGAAAATGACCCTGACAACACGGCTTTTATCAGATTCCAGAGCCACTGCAAAGACGATGACGATGAGACAAGCCTGAGACATTTTATAAATTCTCAGGGGACTAACTTAATCGCGGGTAAACACCGGCTAGTAATAGATGGACTGCCATGCCCAAATTTGGAATCGTTAAGGCATGATTTCGCTATTAGCACTGGAAGTGATCCCTATGGGGAGGGTTTTGATCGTTATCTCAATCATCGGGTTTTCTCCATAATCAAACAAGAAATAGGACGGGTACGCGCTAACCTCTACCCAGATCGAATTTTCGAGATTCTACTGCTTACCGACTATGATTTTCGCGGCCTTATCCCTGCTAATCAGATTAAGCAGATCAAGGCCCATGAGATAACCCCGAACGCTGAGAGCGTGATCGAACGGACTAAACGGCTAATACTTGAGTCTGTTGAAAAGCTTAAGGAAACCGGGGAAAAAATAACCGAACGTGCGATCGCTTCTATCAGTGGATTAAGCCGGAGTGTAGTTAACAGGTGTCGCGATTTTCTTGAGGAGATTTTGGCCCACTTTGCTATTAGTAGTCCATATAGTAAAGTGGGCCAAGCTGAAACCCTCTCCCAGACTGAGATAGACCTAATTAACGATGCTGTGGCGTATGTCGAGGCCTCTAGTGATGATTTACTCTTAACGGAATTTGAGGCCATCCTAGAAGTATTCGATCGCAGCCAGTGGGCAACTTTATGGGGGTTTATTCCCATTCCAGTCAGGGATAAACTATTAGATCAGCTTTTGGTGATCGCTGAATAAGGAAAAACCTTAATAGCTGTGTAGCTATCTCTCAATGGGATAGTACAGCCCATCAATTAGCGTTAACCATTTCCTTGCCGCCCTTCCTTGGGGCGTATGAGAAATTTTCCCTTTATCTGCCCACCTCCGAAGCGAGTCATACGACACTGCTATCTTTTTAGTTTTTAGGTAGTTTGCCGTGGCCGCCGGGGACATCCCTACAGTATCAGCAGGCTCTACACTTTCCTGATTGGGGGAAGGGGAAGGGGAAGCGATCGAAGCTTCGCGCTTTTGGCTATCTAATTGGCTATCCTTATGGCTATCTAATTGGCTATCCTGTTGGCTATCCTTTTGTCTATCCTGTTGGCTATCTGTGTCTATTCTGTCTAGCTTATGGCTATCCTTATGGCTATCCTTTTGGGATGACAGCGCATTAATTCGATGCTCTAGGCTAGTGATTTTTTCCGAGAATCCTTGATCGTAATCGGTCAAGCGATCGTCAATTGCTTCTATCCCATCGTCTAGCCTTTTGGCTAGTCTTTGAGTAGTCGTCTCTAATTTGTCTATCCGATTGTCTATCTTATTTAGTCGGTCATCGTCTATCTGTATGTCTATCCGTTGTCCTTTACCAGTGACTAGCGATATGTCTATCCTACCGTCTAGGCATTGATTAATAAAATCATATAGAAGCGATGCTGTATCAGTGTTTTGGCTTTTAGCCAATTGATTAAAAGCGTCTCTTTTTTCCCCTTCAATTCTGATGGTGATTAGCTTATCTCGCGCCATAGTGTCTATCCGTTTGTCTATCCGTATATTTATAGAATAGTCAATTGTCTAGTCAGTGTCTAGCCAAGATGGACACTTTAGGGATTGGCACTCGACTAAACCAGACTATCTAAAATATCGGTCACTTCTCCCTGATGATTTTTCCGATTGTCATCATAGATCATCAAGGTATTTAGAGAAC
>NBNH01000209.1 GCA_004379115.1 Actinomycetales bacterium mxb001 | reverse complement strand
GTGTAGAAGAACTCGAAGATCTCGGTGAGGTGCACCGTGCCCACGACGAGGTCGTCATCCCAGCCGCGCAGGTTGTCGTTGACATCCATGCCATAGAGCAGGCCGTGGTCGATGAGGAGTTGTGCGGCATCGGCGGGCGACTCTCCGCCGTAGAGGGCGTGCCCGAAGTCGAGCAGGACCCCGACATTGTCGAGGCCGATCTGCTGGATCCCGAGGATCGAGCGCGCGGCGGAATCCCACGTCATCTTCACGCGCGGCTCGCGCGGCTTGTATTCGATGGCGATCCGCAGGTCAGGGTTGGCCGAGGCAAGATCGCGCATGCCCTCGACCGCCAACGCCCACAGGTCGTGGTGGTTGACCTGGAAGGGGTAGTCCCAGCCGTCCTGTCCCGGCCAGATCTTGAGGTACTGGGCCTCGAGCGCGCGCGCGATATCAGCAGCCTCGTTCATCCGGTCCAGTGCTGCCGCACGCACGGCAGGATCGGGATTGGTGAAGGCCCCCTTGCCGAAGCGGCGCAGATAGATCTCGGGCGTGATACCCGTGACGAACAGATGGTGGGCCTTGAGAGCATCGCGTACCTCGTCGAGCGTGACACCGGGAGTGAACGGGTAGGGCACGTCGACGGCCGACAACTCCCCCACCTCCGCGGCGCGCGCGATCATCTCCAGGGTGCTCACGGGCGGTGCGTAGCCGTCGGTCGCATACCGGTCGACATAACTAGCGAAGTGCCACAGGCCGGCACCGAAGGGTGGGTAGTCGGTCATGCATCCTCCTCGAGGTGTGGTGCATCAGGGACGAATCGAGAGCGGCGGACAGCGCGGTGCCAGGCGTCGCGTTGGGCCCGGCGAGCGCTGTCGGCCAGGCGAGGTTCGACCGAAGGGTCGAGTTGGATCGGCGGCAGTGCGCGCCCCAGACTGCGGGCGGCCAGATGGGCGGCACCCAGCGCCGAGAGGGCAGCCTCCTGCGACCGCGCAACCGGCACACCCAGCAGATCGGCCTGGAGGGCGATCAGCAGATCGATGTTCGATGCGCCCCCATCCGCGTGCACTCGCAGGATGCGAGCGGGATCGTCGTCGCGGACGGCATCGGCAACGTCCGCGACCTGGTGGCCCACCGACTCGAGGGCGGCTCGTGCGAGGTGCTCCCGCGTGGTGCTGGCTGACATGCCCGACAACGTCGTGACCGCGCGACGATCCCAGTAGGGAGAGCCCAGTCCGGTGAAGGCCGGCACCAGCGTGACGCCGCCCGCATCGTCCACTCGGGCGGCAAGCTCGGCCACGATCTGGCCACCCGCGCCGGCGTCGCCACCGCCCACGATCGCCGCCGTCCAGTCGATGGCCTGGCCGGTCGCCAGGATGTTGCCCTCGAGCGCATAGCGCGGCGCATCCGTCCACCACGCGATCGTGGTGTCGAGGCCGGGGATGCGGGCAGCTGCGTCGTCGAGGGGAACCATGACCGAGGTGCCGGTGCCGTAGGTGGCCTTGGCGATGCCCTCGCCGCGCGAGGCGTGGGCAAAGAGCGCCGCATGCGAGTCTGCGAGCACGGCCACCACGGGCACGCCGTCGGGAAGGCCCGCACGACCGCGCGTGGTGCCGAAATCAGCATCGGAGTGCCGCACGTCGGGCAGTACCTCGCGCGGAATGCCGAAGGATTCGAGGAGTTCGTGGTCCCACTCGCCCGAGGCGAGGTCGAGCAGGAGCGTTCGCGAGGCGTTGCCCGACTCGATCGCCCACTGTCCGGTGAGGCGGTGCACGAGCCACGAATCGACGGTGCCCAGTCGAAGCGAGCCCGAAGCCGACCCGGCGTGGTCGAGCAGCCAACGCATCTTCGGCGCGGAGTACATGGCGTCGAGAGTGAGTCCTGCTTTCTCGCGCACGCGTTCGGCCAGATCCGGTGACAGGCTCGCCACCCAGTCCGCTGTGCGCGCGTCCTGCCAACTCAGCAGCGGACCCACGGGGTCTCCGGTCACGGCATCCCAGGCGACGACCGACTCACGCTGGTTGCTCAGCGCAACGGCGAGTACCGACACATCCGGTCGTGCGGCGCACGTGGTGGCGCCCGCCGCGATCACGGCCTCGGCGAGTTCGTTGGCGTCCTGCTCGACCCAGCCCGGAGCGGGTGTCTGTAGTCCCACGGGCACGGCGGCGCGGGCGAGCACCTCGCCGCTGTCGAGCTCCACGAGCAGCGCCTTGGCCGAGGACGTGCCCGCATCGAGCGCGAGGACCGCCCCAGTGTGCATGGCCCGCCTTCTCATTCCCCATGGCAGCTGGCTGAATATTCTTGCAGGGTTGTGATTATATGCAGTCTAGTCCCCGGCCGACCCCTCGTCCAGGGCGAGATGGGCCTGCTTCACGCGCCGAGGTGCACGGAGCCGGGTCTATTCGCACGGTTTCGGGCAGATAGACCCGCCCCGCTTCACCTGAGCGAAGAAGGCGGCTCAGGCGTAGGGATCCGGCGTCCACCAGATGGTGTTGCGGTCGTCGTCTCGGCCCTCGCGCCAGCCCCGCACGCCGCCCTCGCGATCGTGGTAGTCGTTGGCCGACAGCACGCGGGAGATAGAGGCCAGCGCGCGATAGTCGCCGAGGTCATCGGCCGACCACGCCACGGGGGCGTCATGGTCGAGAAGCGTGCTGCGGAATCCGACACGACCGTCTGAGCGGAGGATCTCGAGCCGACGCGCCTGCTGGGGCCAGTCGATGAGCGACGCCGTCGTGATCTCCCAGAACCCCGACGAGTCGGTGCCGTGCCATAGGGACGCGTGGGCATGCACATGGCCGCTGAGCCACGCAACCACGCACGGGTAGTCCAGGAGCAGGTGCACGACCTCGGCCGCCAGGTGCCGCGGTTCATCATGCGTGTGCGGATTGGTCAGGCACCACGACGGATGGTGCGACAGCACCACGACGTATCGACCCTCGGACTCGCTCAGGACCTGGCGCAGCCACTGGAACTGGGCGGATCCGAGGGATCCCTGCCAGCCTCCCGAGTGATTCACGGTGTCCATGGCGACAAAGCGGACCTGGCCGATGTCGTGGATCCACGGACGACTCAGCTCCTCATCCGAGAGCAGTCGGCGTCGCGGATCGGGGGTGGCCGCAATCCATGGAGACGCATCCTCGTGCACGTAGCGTGCGGGACCGATCGGCGCGACGCCCTCCAACGTGAGAAGCGGACTGCGTCCCGCTGGCAGGCCGACGATGCGCCGATCACCCACGGCCAGGGTGCGCAGATCCGGATCGGGAACCACGGTGCCTTGAAGCAGCGCATCGTGATTGCCCGGTACGCCGAACCAGGGCACATTGAGTCCCGGTGAGATGACGGCACGCCGCGCTGCCTCGACCAGCCCCGGGATCCGCGGATAGCCGAAGCGCGCGGTCGGGATGTCCTCCGCGGCAGCGCCCGGCGGACCGTCGGGATGCCAGTAGCGCTCATCCCACGGATGCCCCTCACGAGATCCCACCCACTGGCTGACCTGCGGGTCGCCGCTCCACGGCTCGACCGTTCCCCCGTCCAGCACCTCGGCACACCACGACTTCTCGTTTGCCTGGGCGTTGTCGATGAGGTCGCCCGTGACGATGACGGCATCCAACTCGTCGGCATGCGCATTGATCGCGTCGACGAGTGAGGCCAGCACCTGCACGGTGAGGATCTCCTGCGGCCGATAGGTGCCGACCTCTCCGAGGCGCAGGCGGTAGAGGGAATCCGGATCAGACAGACGATCGAGGTACTCCAGTCGCGCGGTGGACTCGGCATCGCAGATGTGCGTGTCCGAGACATGGACGATCCGTGCGAGGACCTCGCCATCAGCCGCGGGGGTGACGACGTCGGGTACGACGGTCAACTCGGACCATCCGAGGTCATCGGCCGCGGTGCAGGCGACTCGCTCCCCTTCGTGCGTTGCCATGGCTACGCCTCGATGAGGACGACGTCGGTGACGTCATCGCGCAGCCGCACGCGCACCTGGTCGCCGACGTTGACTCCCCCGAACTCGGAGGTCAGCAGGTCCGCGATAAGACTCTGACCGGAACTCTTGACGACGACGCGGGTGAGCGGACCGAGGAACGTCACCTCGGTGACCGTGGCATCACCCGATGCGTCCGGGTCGATCATCAGTTGCTCGGGGCGAATGACCGCGAGGTGGGCCCCCTGCATGGTGGCCTGAGCGCTCACACTGCGATTGAGGACACGCCAACGGTCGCCCTCGGGCTCTGCCGGTAGTCGATTGACGGTGCCCACGAAGCCTGCCACGAACGCGGAGGCGGGCCGTTCGTAGAGCGCACGCGGTGGATCGAGTTGTTCGAGACGGCCATTGCTCATGACGCCTACGCGATCGGCAATGGCAAGGGCCTCATGCTGGTCGTGCGTCACGAACAGCGTGGTGACACCGACCTCGCGCTGCACTCGACGAATCTCCTCGCGCAAGGAGTCGCGGACCTTGGCATCGAGTGCGGAGAGCGGCTCATCGAGGAGCAGGACGCGCGGCTGGCTCGCCAGGGCACGCGCGAGTGCGACGCGCTGACGCTGACCACCGGACATCTGGTGGGGGAACTTGTCGGCGTGCTCCGTGAGGCCGGTGATCGTCAGCAGTCGATCGACCGTCTCCTTGCGTTCGGCCGACCCTGCCTTTCGCAGCTTGAGCGCGAATTCGACATTGGCTCGCCCGGTCATGTTGGGGAAGAGGCTGTATTCCTGGAAGACCATGCCGAAGTTGCGCTTGGCGGTGGGCAAAGACGTGATGTCCTCCCCGCCCACGATGACGGTCCCCGCATCGGGCTTCTCGAACCCGGCCAGTACCCGCAGCGCCGTGGTCTTGCCGCAGCCTGAGGGGCCGAGCAGGCAGATGAGCTCGCCCGACTCGATCTCGAGGGTGAAGTCGCTGAGGGCCACCGTGGATCCGAATTCCTTGCGGATGCCCGACATCAGGACGGTTGCCATCACACTCCTGCCGCTTGAAGGTCCATGCCGCGCTTGCGCAGCGCGCGTACGCCGATCCAGATGATGAGGGCCGTCAAGAGCATTACGGCGAGGGCTAAGGCCATGCCCGCACGCGGCTCGGACCGCTGGAACTCGGCCATGAACGTGGGCAGCGTCTCCTTGAGCAAGAGCGCGGCGAAGGCGAACTCGCCGAGCACGAGGGCGGCCGTCAGCACGGACGCCGCGATGATGGCACCCACCATGTTGGGCACGATGACGCGAACGATGATCGTGAATGTCGAGGCCCCCATCACGCGAGCGGCCTCGTAGAGCGTGCGCGCGCCGATGGAACGCAGCCCGGCGTCCAGGGCGCGATAGGAGAAGGGCAGCGCCCACAGCACATAGAAGGGCACCAGGCTGTAGGGGCTGGCCAGGAACCACGGCACGGTGTTGCGGAAGGTCGCCGCGACACCGACCACCAGGGCGATCGGCGGCACGACCCACGGCAGGAGCGTGATAGCGGCCATCGCCGTGCGGAACTGCGGTGCGCGGATCTCAACGAGGGCAGCCACGGGCAGGAGCAGCACTAGCGTGATGAGAATCGAGAGCACCATCAGTTGCAGGCTGATGAGAGCCGCGCGCTGGAACTCCGGATTGCCGAAGACCTCGATCAGCCCGCTGATGCTCCAGCCTTCGAGGAGCTTCTCGGGGGTGAGCAGGACGACCGGCACGGACTGGAAGGCGAAGCGCGCCATGGCCAGCAGTGGGACGAAGAAGAAAAGGCCCAGGAGCACGAGGAAGATCGCGCGGAGAACCTTCACGACGATGCCCACTTCGCTGTGCGTCGCTGCAGGACGGCGATGAGCAGCAGGCTGGCCAGCAGGAGCGTGATGGTCCACAGGATGATCGCGTAGGCGAGGTCTTCCTCACCCGTGATGACGTTGCCCTGCAGGAGGAATCGCACCAGCAGCGGCACGATCTGCGCACCCGGGTTGAGCACATAGGCGGTGGCGTAGGCGGCGAAGGAGTTGACGAAGAGGAGCAGCAGGCCGCCCAGGAAGGAGGGCACGAGCAAGGGCAGCGCGACCGAGCGCCAGTAGCGGCCCGAGCTGGCTCCCATGATCGATGCGGCCTCCGACCACGTCTTCTTCAGGCCTCCGACGGCCGGCATCATCACGAGGAACATCAGCGGTATCTGGAAGTACAGGTAGACGATGACCAGGCCCCAGAACTCGGACAGGCTGAACCCCGACTCGGTGAGGTCCACGCCGACGAACCCGAGGAGTTTGGTGAGAAGTCCCTGCGTGCCGATGGCGGCGATGAAGGCGAAGGCCAGCGGGATACCGCCCAATTGCGATGCGACGGCCGACCAGGAGTCGGTGGTCGACCTCAGCCAGCGCGGGCGCTGCATGCTGCGCAGGCTGAGCGCGAGAAGCAGGCCGATCACCCCGCCGATCACCGCACTCGTCACCGATAGGGCGATGGAGTTGACGAAGGCGGTGCGGTAGGAGCCTTCGAGAGCGCGCTGCAGCGAGGAAAATCCGAAGGATCCGCCGGGGGTGAGGGCCTTGACCGCCAGGCCGACGGTCGGCAGGAGCAGGAAGAGGCCGACGAAGGCGAGGAACGGCAGCGCAACCACCAAGGTCGCGGTGTCGAACCTCCTCCTCACGTCGGCCTCTTCCCTTCAGCCTCGAAACTGTCTCGTCAGGCGTGAGCGCACGCCCGACAGGGCACGGAGACTACAGATCGGCGACCATCGGCCCCCACTGCTCCGTGATGACAGCCTTCGCCGCGTCGATCTGCGCCTGCGTGGGGAACGAGATCGCGGCGATGGTCTCGGCCGACGGCAGGTTGGCCGCGACCTCAGGAGTGATGAGACCCTTATCCAGCAGCGCTGCGTAGCGTGCCGGAATGGCCCCGCCCTCGAGGTAGCCGAGTGCACCCTCGTCGCTCACCAGGTGGTTGAGCCACAGGCGTGCAGCACACGGATGCGGCGCCTCCGTCACGACGGACTGCGCGTAGTAGCCGCCGTACACGCCATCGGCGGGAACGATGACCTGGAAGTCGAAGCCAGCCTCGTCCAACGCGGGCTTCAGGCCCGGGAAGTTGTACGTCCAGTCGAGGGCGATGGGCACCTCTCCTGAGAGCACGGCGGCCTCGGTGACGTCGATCGTCTGGAGGTTGCCCAGCTTCTTGAGCTCCGAGAAGTACTCGATGCCCGGCATGATGTCGTCGAACGAGCCACCGTTGGCCAGCGAGGCCGCCATGACGGCCGCGAAGGCAGCGCCTGCCTCGCGCGGATCGCCGTTGATGGTGACCTGGCCCTTGTATTCGGGCTTCTTCAGGTCGGCCCAGGTCTTGGGCACGTTGGGCTGGATCGTCGCGTTGGTCGCGATCGCCAGGACGCCGTAGTAGGCGCCGACCCAGGTGCCGTCCTCGCCCTTGAGCGATGCGGGGATCTCATCCCAGACGACGGGCTTGTAGGACTCGAGGTAGCCGGCGTCCTTGGCCTGCTGAATGAAGGACGGACCGATGTCGAGGACCTCGGGCATGTCGGGCTGGCCACGCAGCGTCTCTACGGCGGTGAGCTCGTCGGCCGATGATGCATCCGGGTTCATGACCGGTGCTTCGATGCCGTACTTGGCGACGAACGAGTCGATGATGCCGCGGTAGTTGGCCCAGGTGTCAGGGAGGGCGATGAGGTTGACCTTGCCCTCTTCCTTGGCCTTGGCCGCGATCTCGTCGATCGTGCTACCGCAGTCCGGGCCCGCGGCGGCGGATGTGGCTGCCGACGACTCGGGTGCGGCAGATGAACTGCCGCCGGAGTCGGATGACCCGGACGAGCAGGCGGCGAGGAGCAGGGCTCCGGCCGCGATGGCGGGTATGAGGCGTCGCATGTATCCCCTTTTCTGTGACGACGTTGGCGCGCCCACCATGGCCGAAGCCGGTGGACCGCCGGTGAACGGAGCCTAAACGCCCCCCCCACCGCTCGGGAAGGCTTTCGGGAAGTCGCCCCGCCCCCTCAGCAGGAGGGCAAACGCGCCGCTAGCCACTCCTCGAGACCGTCGATCCCCAGGCGCTCCTGCGCCATGGAATCGCGCTCGCGGACGGTCACGGCGTTGTCCTCGAGGGTCTCGAAGTCGACGGTCACGCAGTACGGCGTCCCGATCTCGTCCTGGCGCCGGTAGCGCCGACCGATGGCACCGGCATCGTCGAACTCGATATTCCAGCGACGACGCAAACGGTCAGCCAGGTCACGCGCTTTAGGTGATAGATCAGCATTGCGCGAGAGCGGCAGCACCGCCGCCTTGACGGGCGCGAGGCGCGGATCGAGGCGCAGGACCGTGCGCTTGTCGACACCGCCCTTGGCGTTGGGAGCCTCGTCCTCGTCATAGGAGTCGAGCAGGAATGCCAGGACACAACGCGTGAGGCCGGCTGCGGGCTCGATGACATAGGGCACCCAGCGCTCGTCGACGTCCTGGTCGAAATACGACAGGTCGGTGCCTGAGTGCTCGGAGTGAGTCCGCAGGTCGAAGTCCGTGCGATTGGCGATGCCCTCGAGCTCGGCCCACTCGGAACCGGCGAACCGGAAGCGGTACTCGATGTCGACCGTGCGCTTGGAGTAGTGACTCAGCTTCTCCTTCGGGTGCTCGAAGAAGCGGAGGTTGTCGGCGTTGATGCCGAGGTCGAGATACCAGTTCCAGCGCTGCTGTAGCCAGTAGTCGTGCCACTCCTCGTCAGTGCCCGGCTTGACGAAGAACTCCATCTCCATCTGCTCGAACTCGCGGGTGCGGAAGATGAAGTTGCCGGGGGTGATCTCGTTGCGGAAGCTCTTGCCCGTCTGCCCGATGCCGAAAGGCGGCTTCTTGCGCGAGGCGTTCATGACGTTGAGGTAGTTGACGAAGATGCCCTGGGCGGTCTCGGGGCGCAGGTAGTGCACGGCACCGGCATCCTCGACGGGCCCGACCGTGGTGCGCAGCATGCCATTGAAGTCCCGCGGCTCGGTGAAGTCACCCTTGGTGCCGCAGTTGGTGCAGACGATGTCGGCCAGGCCATCAGCGGGCGGCTTGCCGTGCTTCTCCTCGTAGGCCTCGATGAGTTGATCCGCCCGCCAGCGCTTGTGGCACTTCTTGCACTCGGTCAGCGGATCGACGAAGGCCGACACGTGGCCGGACGCCTCCCACACCTGGGGCGCCAGGATCACGGACGAGTCGATGCCCACCACGTCGTCACGCTGGCGCACGACGGCCTGCCACCACTGGCGGCGGATGTTCTCCTTGAGTTCGACACCCAGCGGGCCGTAGTCCCAGGCGGAGCGGGTGCCGCCGTAGATCTCAGATGACGGGAAGACGAATCCCCGCCTCTTGCACAGGTTGACGACGGACTCGACGCGATCGGCGGCCATGGATCCACTCCGGCTGGTTGTCGGCGGACTTACGGAGGTTTCACCCTAGCGAGCGGCCAGTCGCCGATGTGCCTCGGCCTCGTCGATGACGTCGAAGTCGTCGTAGTGCCAGCGCAGGTCTCGGCGCACCATCGGCCGGTCCAGGGCGATGACCTCGTCGTACACGCGCTCCATCACGGGCTGCGCCTCGCGCGGGCACACGGGCACCGCGAGCACGAGGTACGCCGCCCCGGCGGCCCGAGCGGCCTCACCCACCAGGTGGGCCGCCGTCCCCGTCTCGACACCGTCGTCCACGACGATCGCCGTCCGCCCATCGAGGCGCGGGAGGGGGCCGGCAGCGGGATCGCCCGAGCGATCCAGCGGTGCGGCCAGCACGGGAAGTCCCAGGCCACGGGCGAGCGGTTCAGCCACAGGGACGCCGTTCGGAATGATCGCGAGAACGCACGGGTCGATCCACGCATCCACGCGATCGCGAACGGCGGGGACGAGTCGCTCCCCCGCGTCGCCGAGACTGGCGAAGCGGGTCACGACGGCGCCGGCGGCACATAGTCGGCCGCGGCGGATCCCAGCGACACCGAGTCGGCATCAGCGGCGAGCGCGCCGGTCGAGTCGACGGCACCACTGGCGTCGCGGAAGTGCAGCACCTCGAAGGCCGTCGGTTCGTCGAGTGCCTGCGACATCACCGGAACCACCTCGACCTTGACGTCGTAGGCGGACAGGGCGCGCCGATAGGAGCCCACGGTGTCCCAGCCGAGCTGGAGCACGATCAACTCGGACTCATCGATCGCCCGTGCCATGTGGGCATTGATGAAGCCGGCCTTCGTCGACAGCAGGGCGACACAGTTCCGCAGTTGTGCCACGAGGACCGGGACGTCGTGGGATCGAAAGCGAAGGAGGGCAACGAACCCCGGAGCCGAGCCGTCGGTTGGTGCTGGCAGCATGGGCGTCACGCTAGAGGCACGGCCGAGGAGGACACATGGCGGGACGCGACCGCAGGCCCGGCGTGCGAGGCCCGCGCGGCCCGCAGGGTGGTGGGCCGTCGTCGTCGTCGGGAGCCTCCGGGCCCACGCGCCGACCCCCCGTGGAGATGAACGCCTTCCAGCGCGCGAGCTACCCCGTGCTGGCGTTCCTCACCCGCGTCCCTCGGTGGCTCCTCGTCATCGTGCTGGCCGGCCTCATGGTGCTCGGGGTCATCCAGACCGGGCCGCTGGCCTGGCTGGGCACGCTCATCCTGGCGTTCCTCGGCCTTTTCTTCCTCTGGCTGCTGGCGCACTCGTGGCCGGTCACTCCCTGGAGTGGGCGCATCCTGCGCCTCATCATCGTCGTCGCCCTCTTCTTCGGCGCCTACCTGAAGTGGGTCGGACTTCTCTAGACCCTCTGGGTGAATTGACAATCATGTTCAATAAACCCAGGATGGACTCATGTCGTCCGTCACCCTGCGCCTGCCCGTCCGCCTGACCGTCGCCCTGGGGGCGGTCACCCTCCTCGCCGCCTGCGGCGGATCGACCACCCCGGCCGACGACTCCGCCTCCCCGTCCGGACCCCCCACCATCGTCGCGGCGTTCTATCCCCTCGCCTACGCCGCAGAGCAGGTGGTCGGCCCCGACGCCACGGTCATCAACCTCACTCCCCCTGGCGCCGAGGCACACGATCTCGAGCTCACACCGCAACAGGTGGCGCAGATCGCCGACGCCGACCTCGTGCTCTACATCCCCGGCTTCCAGCCCGCCGTCGACGAAGCCGTGCAACAGCAGGCGGGTGACCGTGCACTCAACGTCACCGAGGCCATCGAGCTGCTACCCGCGGAAGACCACGGAGACGGCCATACTCACGATGCGCTCGATGGCGACCCCCACGTATGGCTCAATCCGCTCAACATGGCGACCATCGGCGATGAGATCGCCGCGCGTCTGACGCCGAACGCCTCGATCGCTGCGGCGGCCGAGAAGGGTGCCGCCGACCTGCGCGCCTCGATGGAGGCACTCAATGACGAGTGGGCAGCGGGCACCGCGGCCTGCACCATCCGCGACCTGGTGGTGAGCCACGAGGCCTTCGGCTACCTCGCTGCCGCCTACGGATTCATTCAGGTGGGCGTGGCGGGCATCTCCCCGGAGGCCGAGCCCTCGCCCGCGCGGCTGGCCGAAGTGGCTAAGTTCGTGCGCGATAACGGCATCACGACGATCTATTACGAGACCCTCGTCGATCCCAAGGTGGCCGAGACCCTCGCCGCGGAGACGGGAGCCGCGACAGCCGTCCTCGACCCCCTCGAAGGGCTGCCGGAAGGCTATGTCGGAGACTACGTGACCGTGATGCAGGACAACCTGGCCCAGGTACGCGCGGGCCAAGGATGTACGTGACGACACCCGTCATCTCCTGCGACCACGTCTGCGTCGACATCGAAGCAGCGTGCGTGCTGCGCAATGTCACGCTCACGGTCGCACCCGGTGACTTCGTCGCCATCCTCGGGGTCAATGGCTCCGGCAAGACCACGCTCATGCGCGCCATCCTGGGACTGCTGCCGATCGCGAGCGGGTCACTGGACCTTTACGGCCAGCCCATCCCGCGGTTTCGCGAGTGGAACCGGCTCGCCTACGTGCCCCAGCGCTTGCAGTCGGCCGGCGCGGTGCCGGTGTCCGTCTACGAAGTGGTCGGCGCGAGCCTGATCTCGCCGAAGCGACGCCTGCCACGTCGGGGCGATCGCCGCAGGATCCACGAGGCGCTTGAGATGGTGGGCCTCGAGGACCGCCGCCGTGACCGCTTCGACGCCCTCTCCGGAGGACAGCAGCGCCGAGTGATGATCGCGGCCGCGCTCGCCAAGGGCGCCGACACCTACATCCTCGACGAGCCCACCGCCGGCGTCGATGCGGAAAGCCAGGAGCGCATCGCCGCCACGTTCGAGCGACTCCACGAGCAGGGGCACACCGTGCTCCTCGTCACGCACGAACTCGGCACGTTCTCGTCACTGGCGACGCGCATCGTCGTCCTGGGTTCTCGCGGTGAGGAGTCGTCCACCGTCCTCTACGACGGCCCGCCGCCCGTGCCCGAGCACCTCACCGAGAGTGTCTGGCACCACAGCGAGGACGTCGTCATGCGTGCCGATGACACCGGCTTCATGGACGCAGGCAAGGGCTGACATGGAGATCCTCGACTACGACTTCATGAGACGCGCGCTCATCGCCGCGGCGCTCATCGGCATCATCGCTCCCCTCATCGGCGTCTACCTGGTCCAACGCCGTCTTGCACTGCTCGGCGATGGCATGGGCCATGTCGCGCTGACAGGCGTGGGCCTGGCCTTCCTCACGGGCCTGGCTCCCGTGCCCACGGCACTGGTCGTGGCCGCACTGGGCGCGCTACTCCTCGAGGTGATCCGGTCGCGCAGTCGTACGGCTGGCGACCTCGCCCTGGCCCTCGTCTTCTACGGCGGCATCGCCGGTGGCGTGCTGCTCACCTCGCTGTCATCGAACAAGGCGAGCACCGCACTCAACCAATACCTCTTCGGCTCGCTATCGACGGTGGCTCAAGAGGACATCTGGTGGCTGCTCGGCGCAGGCGCGCTAGTGCTGCTGGTGCTCGCCTACTTCGGGCGCGAGATGTTCGCCATGACCCTTGATCCCGATGTCGCTCACGTGCAGGGCATTCGCACGACGCGCCTGGGCGTGCTCCTCACCGTCTTGGCCGCGGTGACGGTCGTCATCGGCATGCGCACGGTCGGCCTGCTGCTGGTGAGCGCCATCATGATCGTGCCGGTCGCGGCAGCCCAGCAGTTGGCGTCGTCGTTCCGGACGACCATGATCGGCGGAGTGGTGATCGGCCTGGCCTGCTCACTCCTGGGGCTGTCGACCTCCTTCTCCCTCGACGTCCCACCGGGACCCACGATCGTCCTGCTCGCGCTACTTGTCTTCGTCGTGGCCGCTGTCATCGCGATTCCGCTGCGACGGCGGCGAACCCGCCACCCGCACCCCCTCGACGTCGCGGAGCACTCCCATGGCTGAGGCACCACCCCGCCGCCAGACCCGCCAGCGCGTAGCCGTCACCGGAGCGCTGGAAAACCTCGACGACTTCCGGTCCGCTCAAGAAATCCATGAATGGCTCCGCGACGCTGGCGAATCCGTGGGGCTCACGACCGTCTACCGCGCGCTCCAGGCGCTCGCCGACGACGGCCTCGTCGATGTCATCGTGCGCAGCGATGGCGAAGCGGTCTACCGACAGTGCAGCACTCACCATCACCACCACCTCGTCTGCCGAACCTGCCGTGCAGCCGTCGAGGTCGAGGCACCATCCGTGGAGTCATGGGCTGCGCGAGTGGCATCGGAACACGGGTTCACCGATGTCAGTCACACCGTCGAGGTCTTCGGCCTGTGCCCGCGATGCGCGCGCTGACCTACTCGTAGGGGTTCTTGGGCTGCGGCACTTCGACCAGGTCGGACACCTGGAGCAGCGG
>NBNH01000029.1 GCA_004379115.1 Actinomycetales bacterium mxb001 | reverse complement strand
GGCGTCCCCGTGACACCCGGCGAGGTGTGCGCGACGCCCGACGCCGCGCATGAAGCGACCCGCAAGATCGGCTCCGCCGTGGTCGTGAAGGCCCAGGTGAAGACCGGCGGGCGCGGCAAGGCCGGTGGCGTCAAGTTGGCGGCGACTCCCGACGAGGCACACGCCCGCGCCGACGACATCCTCGGCCTCGACATCAAGGGCCACGTCGTTCGCAAGGTCCTCGTCACCGAAGCCACCGATATCGCCGAGGAGTACTACGTCTCCTTCCTTCTCGACCGTGCCAACCGGGCTTTCCTCGCCATGGCCAGCGTCGAAGGTGGTGTCGACATCGAGGAGGTCGCCGCCACGCGACCCGATGCACTCGCACTCATCCGCATCGATGCACTCGACGGCGTTGACGAAGCGAAGGCGCGGGAGATCGCCGATGCGGCTGGATTCCCGGCGCACATCCGCGACCAGGTGGCAGCGATCCTCGTCAGCCTGTGGCAGGTGCTTGTGCACGAAGACGCCACGCTGGTCGAGGTCAACCCGCTGGTGCTCTCGGGCGACGGGCGCGTGCTGGCGCTCGACGGCAAGGTCACCCTCGACGACAACGCGAACTACCGCCACGCCTCGCACGCCGACCTCGTTGATCGCGAGGACACCGACCCCATCGAGTTGCGCGCGAAGTCCTTCGATCTCAACTACGTCAAGCTCGACGGTGAAGTCGGCATCGTCGGCAACGGCGCTGGCCTCGTCATGAGCACGCTCGATGTCGTCGCCTATGCCGGCGAGGAGTTCGGTGGCGTACGCCCCGCCAACTTCCTCGACATCGGCGGCGGCGCCAGTGCCGACGTCATGTCCAACGGTCTCGACATCGTGCTCAACGATCCCGACGTGCGCGCGGTCTTCGTCAATGTCTTCGGTGGGATCACATCGTGTGACGCCGTTGCCAACGGCATCGTCCAGGCCGTCGGAGCCTTGGCCGAGCGCGGAGCGCCCGTCACCAAGCCGATCGTCTGCCGCATCGATGGCAACAACGCGATCGAGGGCCGACGCATCCTCACTGAGTTCGCCCACCCGCTCGTCGAGATGGTCGAGACCATGGACGACGCCGCACGCCGTGTCGCTCAACTGGCCGGGGGTGCCGCATGACGATCTGGCTCGATGCCGACAGTCGCATCCTCGTGCAGGGCATGACCGGCTCCGAAGGCACCAAGCACACGCGTCGCATGGTGGCCAGCGGCGCCCAGGTAGTGGCCGGGGTCACGCCGGGCAAGGGCGGTCAGGAGGTCGACGGCATCCCGGTCTTCGGCGATGTGCGCGAGGCCATGGTCGCCACGGGCGCCAATGTCTCGGTCGTCTTCGTGCCGCCGCGCTTTGCCAAGGCTGCCGTCGAGGAGGCCGTCGACGCCGAGATTCCGCTCTGCGTCGTCATCACCGAGGGCATTCCGGTGCACGACACCGCGCAGTTCTTCCAGTACGCCGTCAATGCGGGTGGGACGCGCATCATCGGGCCGAACTGCCCCGGCATCATCTCGCCCGGACAGTCGAACGCCGGCATCATCCCGGCCGATATCACCGGGCCCGGCCCGATCGGTCTGGTCTCCAAGTCCGGCACCTTGACCTATCAGATGATGTACGAACTCAACGACATCGGTTTCTCCACGTGCGTGGGCATCGGCGGTGATCCGATCATCGGCACCACGCACATCGATTGCCTGGCTGCCTTCCAGGACGACCCCGCCACGGAGGCGATCGTCATGATCGGTGAGATCGGTGGCGATGCCGAGGAGCGTGCCGCCGCGTTCATCGCCGACTACGTCACCAAGCCGGTCGTCGGCTACGTCGCGGGCTTCACCGCCCCCGAGGGCAAGACGATGGGCCATGCCGGCGCGATCGTCTCAGGGTCGTCCGGTACGGCGGCCGCCAAGAAGGAGGCCCTGGAGGCCGTGGGCGTTCGCGTGGGGCAAACCCCCAGTGAGACGGCCCGGCTCATGCGGGCGATCCTGCGCGGATAGCCCCACTCCCGTGTGACGGGTGGGGCGGGTGGGCGTGCCGTTCCCCGGAAGACCCCGCGCCGACTGCGAGGCTAGGTCGGTGAGCCTGGACACCGGTCGTCGCTCGGGGCGCTCCCGTCCCGCGGTCCGGTCTCGACGTCCGTCCGACGTGGCCGAAGCACCCACCGAGGGCCGGCGCAGCGATGCACCGCTCCCGCTCATCGTGGCGGGCGCCGTGGCCGGTGCCGCGGCATCCGGAGTAGCGCTCCTGGCCCTGGGCCTGATCAGCCTCGTCGCGTGGATGCTCGCTCCTGCGGCCGAGCTCGAGGCCCGCACCATGCTCGAGATCGCGGCGGGGGCCTGGCTCGCTGGCCAGGGACTGCCCATCGTGATCCAAGGCGTCACCGTCACCCTTCTTCCGCTGGGATTCGGGCTCGTCAGCGTGGCACTCCTCGCTGTCGCCGGTCGTTGGGCCGCTCGAGCCTCGGCCGTGGGTCGCCGCGGGGAGGCCGTCGTCGTCGCGGCCACCGCAGCCCTGACCTACGGGGTCATTGCCGCCGTCGTGGCGCTGCTGGCGCACAACCTGGCCGTCTCGCCGTTGCGCGCCCTCCTCGTCTGTGGACTTCTGGCCTTCGTCGTCGTCGCCATCGCTGCACTGCGTACGTCGGTGCCCGGCGCTCTGCGCGCTGGCCCCGCGGCCCGCGACATCGCAGCGGGAGCATGCACCGGTGTCCTCCTCCTTCTCGCGGCGGGCGCCCTGAGTGTGCTTGCCTCGCTGCTCCTGCACATGCCTGACGTCGGGCTCCTGCTCGGACGTCTGCAGCCCGACCTGGGCGGTGCCGTCCTGCTCACCGTCCTGTCGCTGGCCTACCTCCCGGTCGTGACGGTGTGGGCGACGGCCTACCTGCTCGGTCCTGGGTTCGCGATCGGCGACGGCCACCTCATCGCACCGCTGTCGGACGTGTCGAGCACCACTGTCCCCGGGCTTCCGCTTCTGGCGGCCCTGCCCGCGGAGGCACCCGCCTTCGGCGTTGTCCTTCCCGTCGTGGGCATCGGCGTCGGCGCGGTCGTCGGATGGCTTCTTCGCCGACGCGGCCGCATCGCGCTGCCCGGCATCGGCATCGCGGGCGGCGCGGCCCTGGGTGCCGGTGCCGTCCTGGCCACGGCCTCCTGGATGGCATCCGGTGGTCTGGGCGATGCTCGACTCTCCGCGCTCGGTCCCTCGCCCCTCCTGGTCGGCCTCGTCGGTGCCGGAGTGATCCTGATCGGCGCAGTCGCCGTCGTGGCCTGGCCGGCTCGGTCAGTCCCGACAACCCTCGCCGTTGTTACCGAGGACGCGCATGGCTAGCACTCGCGCGGCAGCGCCTCGCGCGCGCACTCGCCGCGCAACCTCGACGACACCGCGCTTCATCACGGCGCCCATGTCGCGGCGTATCGGCGGTGCGTTCATCGACTTGCTGATCCTGCTCGTGATTGCCGGTGCTCTCAGTTCGCTCATCACGACGATCGCCCCGGGCACGGCCCAGGTGCGCATCGATGCCGAGGGCACTCGCACGGTCATCGCGGGCACGCAGCAGATGACGTGGCTCCCGATGCTCGTCTTCGTGATCCTCACAGCGCTGTACGTCGTGCCGATGATGGCGCTGCTCGGCCGCACCGTCGGCGGCTTCCTGGTGGGTATCCGCTGCGTTCGCACCGACACCGGTGCTGCGCCAGGCTGGGGTGTCTCGCTGCGGCGGTGGTTCCTTCTCTACGGCATCGCCGGCGCACTGGGATTCGCGCCCTACGTCGGTGGCTTCGCTTGGCTCGTCACGCTGATCATCGGCCTGTCCCCGCTGTGGGACACGACCGGCCGGCTGCGCGGCTACGCCGACCGATTCGCGGGCGACATCGTCGTGCGCTCGCGCCCGGTCAACTAGTCGCGGCAGCGCCGCTAGGCTCGGCACGTGCCCGCGCGGATCGTCGTACTCGTGTCCGGTTCTGGCAGCAATCTCCAAGCTCTTCTCGACGCCGATCAGCAGTCCTACGCGGTCGTCGGCGTCATCTCGGATCGTCCCGATGCGCACGGTCTCGTGCGCGCCGAACACCACGGTCTTCCGACGCTGGTGGTCGATCCCGGCGACTTCCCGGATCGACACGCGTGGGATACGGCGCTTGCCCACGGCATCGCCGACTGGTCGCCGGACTGGGTGGTCTGCGCGGGGTTCATGCGCATCCTCGGCCCTGTCGTTCTCGACACGTTCCCCCGGCGCATCGTCAACACGCACCCCGCCCTACTGCCGGCGTTTCCCGGGGCGCACGGGGTCCGTGACGCCCTGGACTACGGCGTGCGCGTCACCGGTTGCACCGTTCATCTCGTGGATTCCGGTGTCGACACCGGCCCGATCCTGGCTCAGGTCGCCGTCGGCATCGAGCCCGGAGACGATGAGACCGCTTTGCACGAACGGATCAAGGTCGTCGAGCGTGAACTCCTGGTCGATATCGTGACCCGACTGTGCACTGACGGATGCACTGTCGTCGGCAGGAAGGTGACCATCCCGTGAGTGACGACGCTGACCGCCGGCCAATTCGCCGTGCACTGGTGTCGGTCTACGACAAGGCCGGACTCGCCGATCTCGTCGCCGCCCTACACGCGGCCGGCGTGGAGATCGTCTCGACGGGCTCCACTGCGGCGCGCATCGAGGAGGCGGGTGTGCCGGTGACCCCGGTCTCGGAGGTCACCGGCTTTGCTGAATGCCTCGACGGTCGCGTGAAGACGCTCCACCCGCGCGTACACGCCGGCCTGTTGGCCGACCTGAGACTGCCGGACCACCGAGCGCAATTGGACGAGCTAGGCATCGCACCCTTCGAACTCGTCGTGGTCAATCTTTACCCGTTCACCAAGACCGTGGCTTCGGGTGCGTCCCCCGATGAGTGCATCGAGCAGATCGACATCGGTGGTCCCGCCATGGTGCGCGCGTCGGCCAAGAACCACGCCAATGTCGCCGTGGTCGTCTCACCTGATCGCTACTCGGATGTCATCGCGGCCCTGGGGGAGGGTGGCTTCACGCTGGCGCAGCGTCAACGCTTGGCAGCGGACGCGTTCGCGCACACGGCGTCCTACGACATCGCGGTTGCTTCCTGGATGGGCAATGTCGTTGCGCCTGATCCGGAAGGTGAGGGCTTTCCGTCCTGGCTCGGTCAGGCATGGGAGCGTCAGGCGGTGCTGCGCTACGGCGAGAACCCCCACCAGCGAGCCGCGCTCTACGCCGCTGACTTCTCTCGCCCTGCACTCGCGCGCGCAGAGCAACTGCATGGCAAGGAGATGTCCTACAACAACTACGTGGATGCCGATGCGGCGCGTCGGGCGGCATTCGACTACGCCGATCCGGCAGTGGCGATCATCAAGCACGCCAACCCCTGCGGCATCGCTATCGGATCGGACGTGGCCGACGCCTACCGCAAGGCTTTCGCCACCGATCCGGTCTCTGCCTTCGGCGGCGTGGTCGCGACCAACACGACGGTGACAGCCGACATGACGCGCGAGATGGCCGATGTCTTCACGGAGGTGGTTGTCGCCCCCGACTACGACGATGACGCTCTGGCGATGCTGCGCGAGCGCAAGAACATCCGGGTCTTGCGCGCCGAGGCCCGCCCTGTCGCGGACTGGGTGGAACTGCGGGCCATCGCTGGCGGCGTCCTCCTCCAGGCCGCCGACGACCTGCGGGCAGATGGCGACGATCCGGCGACGTGGCGGCTGGCGTGCGGCGAGGCCGTCGACGCCGCGACCATGCGCGATCTGGCCTTCGCGTGGCGCGCCGTGCGCGCCCCCAAGTCCAACGCGATCCTGCTGGCCAAGGACGGCGCGGCCGTGGGGATCGGCATGGGCCAGGTCAACCGTGTTGACGCGGCGCGACTAGCGGTCTCTCGTGCGGGTGAGGACCGCGCCCGTGGATCGGTCGCGGCGTCCGACGCCTTCTTCCCGTTCCCTGACGGGCTCGAGGTCTTGCTGGCCGCTGGCGTGCGGGCGATCGTGCAGCCCGGGGGATCGGTGCGCGACGACGAGGTCATCGCTGCGGCCCAGGCCGCTGGCGCCACGATGTACTTCACCGGCACCCGCCACTTCTTCCACTGATGACTCCATGACCGACTCGGGCACATCGCGACGTCCAGCCGCTCTCATTGCCGGCCTCGCGTCGATCTCCGTGGGTGCCCTGACGGCATTGCAGTCGCGCATCAACGGCGAGTTCGCGAGTGTCACCGGCAGTGGTCTCGAGGCGGCGGTCGTCAGCTTCGGTAGCGGTTGGATCCTTCTGACGGTGCTGCTGATTGCCTGGCGACCCCTGCGGACCGGCCTTTCCGGCGTCGTCGCCGCCATCCGATCGGGTGCACTTCGCCCCTGGCAGATCATGGGAGGGTTCCTCGGCGCCTTCTTCGTGCTGATCCAGAGCCTGAGCGTGCCCGTCATCGGTGTTGCCGTCTTCACGCTCGCGGTGGTCGCCGGTCAAAGTTCCAACAGCCTCGTGGTCGACCGCATCGGCCTGGGACCTGCGGGCAAGCAGCCCATCACCGTTGCTCGTGTCGTCTCGGCCATTTTGGCGGTGGTGGCCGTCGCCGTGGCCGTGTCTGATCGCGTCAGCGAACCGTCGGAAGCCTGGATTCCGGCCATCGTGGCGTCGTGCGTCGCTGGACTTGCCATCGCCGTCCAGCAAGCACTCAACGGGCGAGTCGCGGCAGCCGCGAGTAACGGCTTCTCCGCGGCCTGGGTCAACTTCACCCTGGGCTGCCTGCTCCTGGGTGCGGCGTTCGGTGTGGCGTGGGCGTTGACCGACTACGACCCGGTGGCACTGCCGTCGTCTCCCTGGTGGATCTACATGGGCGGGGCGATCGGGGTGCTCTTCATTGCCACGGCGGCGTGGGTCGTCCAGAAACTCGGCGTCCTCCTCTTCGCCCTCACGGCGATCATGGGGCAGATCATCGGCGCCCTCCTGCTGGACTGGATCTGGCCCCGACCCGGGACGGCGTTCCACAGCATGCTGATCGTGGGAGCCCTCCTCGCCGCCCTAGCTGTCGCGGTGGGTTCCCTGCCCGCCCTGCTGGCCCGGCGTCGCCACTCCACCGGCTCGTCCGCACCGGCCCCTCACTAGGTTGTGTGCCATGCCAGCAACGATTCTCGACGGCAAGGCGACCGCGCAGACGGTCAAGGATGGCCTGGCGGTCCGGGTCGCCGCTCTCCAGGAGCGCGGCATCCAGCCCGGACTCGCCACGGTGCTCGTCGGTGATGACCCCGGCAGTCACGCCTATGTCGCGGGCAAACACCGCGACTGCGCGGAGGTCGGCATCGCCTCCATCCGTGTCGACATGCCCGCGTCGAGCACCCAGGCCGAGGTCGACGACGCGGTCCGTCAACTCAACGCCGACCCTTCTGTCACCGGATACATCGTGCAACTGCCGCTCCCCAAGGGCCTCGACAGCAATCGCGTCCTGGAGTTGATGGATCCCGATAAGGACGCCGACGGGCTGCACCCCATGAGCCTGGGGCGCTTGGTCCTCGGCATCGATGCACCCCTGCCGTGTACGCCACGGGGGATCGTCGAGCTTCTGCGCGCGTACGACGTCCCGATTGCCGGCGCCGAGGTCTGCGTGGTCGGTCGAGGCGTGACGGTTGGTCGCCCGCTCGGCCTGCTTCTCACGCGCAAGTCCGAAAACGCCACCGTCACGCTGTGCCACACGGGCACCCGTGACATGGCCGACCACATTCGCCGGGCCGACATCGTCGTGGCCGCCGCAGGCGTTCCGCACTTCATCACGCCCGACATGGTGAAACCGGGTGCAGCCCTGGTCGACGTCGGTATCACGCGGACAGAGTCTGGACTGCTCGGCGACATCGATCCGTCGTGCGCAGAGGTGGCCGGTTGGCTGGCCCCGATGCCAGGTGGCACGGGTCCGATGACCCGCGCGATGCTGCTGGCCAACGTCGTGGAGGCGGCCGAGCGGTGAGCGGCGAGGGGCTGGCGTCGGTCCACCACCTGCGCGCGCATCGGCGCCGCTGGTGGGCCCAGTGGCCCCTGGGCATCGTCCTCGTGGGCGTCGTGACAGCACTGGTCATCGTGGCCCTCGATCGGTTCCGCCTGGGATCCTTGGTCCTGGCGGCGAGTGTCCTGCTCGCCTTCGCCCTGCGACTCCTGCTACCCGCTGATCGCATCGGCCTGCTGGCCGTGCGTACTCGCACCGTCGACCTCGTCGTCCTCGGGACCTTGGGCGTGACCGTCACGGCGTTCGCCCTGCTGGTCCCGCCGCCGGCCTGACCCCGGGCGCATGAGGCGGCACGCCGCGGACTAGCCTCAAGCCGAGTTGTCTTGACGTCGAGATTTCTCGCCGACTGGAGGTCACCGTGTCCCGCACTCCTGTCAACGTTGCCGTCACCGGTGCCGCTGGGCAGATCGGCTACGCGCTGCTGTTTCGCATTGCGTCCGGCGCCATGCTCGGGCCCGATACGCCCGTTCGCCTGCGCCTGCTGGAGATCACCCCGGCCCTGAAGGCAGCTGAGGGAACGGCGATGGAACTCGACGACTGTGCCTTCCCGACGCTGGCGGGCATCGACATCACCGATGACCCACGCGCTGCCTTCGACGGCGTCAATGTGGCGCTCCTGGTCGGAGCGCGGCCTCGCGGACCGGGCATGGAACGTCGGGAGTTGCTCGAGGCCAATGGCGGAATCTTCAAGCCGCAGGGCGAGGCACTCAATGCCGGCGCTGCCGATGATGTGCGCATTCTGGTGGTCGGAAACCCGGCCAATACCAACGCCCTCATCGCCCAGTCGCACGCGCCGGATATCCCGCGTGACCGATTCACCGCCATGATGCGCCTCGATCACAATCGGGCCGTGAGCCAGTTGAGCTCGCGCACGGGCGCCCCCGTCTCGGAGATCAAGCAGGTCACGGTCTGGGGCAATCACTCGGCGTCGCAGTACCCCGACCTCACCCACGCCACGGTCAGCGGTCAGCCCGCCCTGGACGTCGTCGGCGACGAGGCCTGGGTGGCCGAGACCTTCATCCCCACCGTCGCCAAGCGCGGTGCCGCCATCATCGAAGCGAGGGGCGCATCATCGGCCGCTTCGGCTGCCAACGCGGCCATCGACCACGTGCGTGACTGGGTCCAGGGAACGCCCGCGGGTGACTGGGTGTCGGTCGGCCTGCCGTCCGACGGCTCCTACGGCATCCCCGAGGGCATCATCTCCGGCTTCCCGTGCACCTCGTCCGGCGGCGCGTGGCAGATCGTGCCCGGACTGGCCATCGACGATTTCTCGCGCGCCCGAATCGACGCCTCGGTGGCCGAGCTCGTCGAGGAGCGCGATGCCGTGCGAGGCCTCGGCCTCCTCTAGCCCGACGCACACACACGTGAGGAAGTGAGCAGGACAGTGACCAAGATCAAGGTGGCCAACCCCGTCGTCGAACTCGACGGCGACGAGATGACGCGCATCATCTGGCAGTTCATCAAGGACCAGTTGATCCTGCCCTACCTCGACATCGACCTGAAGTACTACGACCTCGGCATCGAATACCGCGATGCCACCGACGACCAGGTCACCATCGATGCGGCGAACGCCATCTTGAAGTACGGCGTGGGAGTCAAGTGCGCCACCATCACGCCGGACGAGGCCCGCGTGGAGGAGTTCGGGCTCAAGAAAATGTGGAAGTCGCCCAACGGCACGATTCGCAACATCCTGGGCGGAGTGATCTTCCGCGAACCCATCATCATCGGCAACATCCCGCGCCTGGTCCCCACCTGGACCAAGCCGATCATCGTCGGGCGTCATGCCTTCGGCGACCAGTACCGCGCCACCGACTTCAAGGTCCCGGGGGCCGGAACGCTCACGATGACCTTCACGCCCGCCGACGGCAGTGCGCCCATGGAGTTCAACGTCTTCGACTTCACCGGGTCCGGCGTCGCCATGGGCATGTACAACCTGGACGATTCGATCCGTGACTTCGCCCGTGCGTCGTTCCGCTACGGGCTCTCGCGCCACTACCCGGTCTACATGTCGACCAAGAACACGATCCTCAAGGCCTATGACGGGCGCTTCAAGGACATCTTCGCCGAGGTGTTCGAGGCCGAGTTCCAGAAGGAGTTCGAGGAGGCGGGCCTGACCTACGAGCATCGCCTCATCGACGACATGGTGGCCAGTGCCCTCAAGTGGGAGGGCGGCTACGTCTGGGCGTGCAAGAACTACGACGGCGACGTGCAGTCCGACACGGTGGCCCAGGGCTTCGGCTCTCTCGGGCTGATGACCAGCGTGCTGATGACGCCGGATGGCCGCACGGTCGAAGCCGAAGCCGCTCACGGCACCGTGACGCGCCACTACCGCCAGCATCAGCGGGGCGAGGCCACCTCCACCAATCCGGTGGCCAGCATCTTCGCGTGGACGCGTGGCCTCGAGCATCGCGGCAAGATCGACGGGACGCCCGACGTCACGGCCTTCGCCCAGACCCTCGAGCGCGTCTGCATCGGCACGGTCGAGCAGGGCAAGATGACCAAGGACCTCGCCGTGCTGGTGGGCCCCGACCAGCCTCACCTGACGACGCAGGGCTTCCTGTCGGCCATCGACGAAAACCTGCAGAAGGCGATGGCCTAGCCTCCCCGCATGCCGCGCAAGCCTCGCCCCTTCACGACCGTCACCGCCAACGTCAACGGCATTCGTGCGGCTGCGCGCCGTGGTGGCCTGGAGTGGCTCGCTGAGCTCGACGCTGACGTGATCTGCCTGCAGGAGGTGCGGGCGACTCACGAGCAGGTCCATGAGCAGCTCGTCGACAGCGGTCTCGCTCATCTGCATGTGTCGCACAGCGCGGCCGCGAGCCTGGGCCGCAACGGCGTTGCTGTGCTGACGCGCGCGCAGCCCACCGCCGTGCGCGAGGGAGTGGGTGCGAGCGAATTCGATCAGCAGGGTCGATGGATCGAGGTGGATGTCGACTCACCGCTGGGTCCCCTGACCGTGGTGTCGGCCTACGTCCACACGGGTGAGGCCGGCACCCCCAAGCAGGACGAGAAGTTCCGATTCCTCGACGCCATGGAGCGGCGTATGGGCGCCCTTCGCCGTCGTGCGTCGCGCGCCAAGGGCCATGTCCTCATCACGGGTGACTTCAACGTCGCGCAGCGCGAGATCGACATCAAGAACTGGCGGGCCAACCGGGACAAGGCCGGTTTCCTGCCCGAGGAGCGGGCCTACCTCGATCGGTGGTTCGGCCGAGAGAAGCCCGGTCCCTGGCACGATCTGGGACGCATCTGGGGCGGGGAGGGCCCGGGTCCCTACACGTGGTGGTCCTGGCGCGGTCGTGGCTTCGACACCGACGGCGGCTGGCGCATCGACTATCAGGTGACAACGCCCGACTTGGCCGCGCGGTCGACCGGCGCCTGGGTGGGCAAGGCCGCTGCCTATGCCGAGCGTTGGAGCGACCACGCCCCGCTCGTCGTGACGTTCGCCTGAGGGGCTACCCGTATCCTCATGGGGTGAGTGACTTATGGGCTTCCATCGCCCTCGTGCTCGTCATCACTCTGATCGGCGCTGTTTTCGTCGCTGCTGAGATCGCACTCGTCTCCCTGCGCGAGAGTCAGATCGAACGCCTCACCCGTGAGGGACGACGGGGCCGCTGGCTCGCCGCGCTCACCGCTCAGCCCAATCGCTTCCTCGCCGCTGTCCAGGTTGGCGTGACCCTCGTCGCCGTCATCTCTGCCGCCTTTGGCGAAGCCCGTATCACCCCCTATATCGAGCCCGTGTTCGAGAGCTGGGGGATGTCACCGACGGCCGCCGATATCGTCGCCTTCTTCGTGGTCGCCCTCGCCATCGCCTACGTCACGATCGTGTTCGGCGAACTCGTTCCCAAGCGCCTCGCCCTCCAGCGTCCGGAGACCATGGCCATGGCGCTCGCGGGGCCATTGGAACTCGTTGCCAAGGTGATGCGTCCGGTGATCTGGTTCCTGTCGCTGTCGACCAACGCCGTCGTCCGGTTGCTGGGCGGCAATCCCCAGGCTGGTCGCGAGCAGATCACCGGCGAGGAGTTGCGCGACATCGTGGCCGCCCACGAAGAACTCACCGCCGAAGAGCGCGCGCTCATCGACGATGTCTTCGACGCGGGCGACCGTGAGTTGAAGGAGGTCATGATTCCGCGCACCGAGACGGCCTTCCTCGACGCGAGCATGACGATCGCTGATGCTGCCCACGAGGTCGCCTCGGCCCCGCACTCGCGCTACCCGGTCATCCGCGGATCCGCTGACAATGTCGTGGGTGTCATCCACATTCGCGAGATCCTGCATCCGGGTGCGGCCGAGCGCGGTGATCGCGTGGGCGATCTGGCTCGGCAGGTCATCTTCTTCCCCGGCACCAAGGAGGTCATCCCGGCGCTGACCGAGATGCGGCGTCAGCGCCAGCACCTCGCCATCGTCGTCGATGAATACGGCGGCACCGCGGGCATCGTGTCCCTCGAGGACCTCGTTGAGGAACTCATCGGCGATATTCGCGACGAATACGACGAGGTTCGTGTCGAAGGCCCCACCGATGTGGATGGGCTGCTCAATCTCGAGGACTTCGCCGACAAGACCGGCGTGACACTGCCCGAGGGACCCTACGAAACGGCCGCGGGGTTCGTGGTGTCGAGACTGGGGAGTCTGCCCACGATCGGCGCCTATGTCGATGTCGATGACCATCGACTCTCCGTGTCCGAGATGGACGGGCGACGCATCTCTCGCCTGCGGGTGACTCCGCTGCTCAGCCCGCCGACGTCGCTGCCAGAATGAGCCGGTGACCCCGGCCGACGCCTCCGCCCCGCCCGGCCACGTGCCGCCCCGCGTGCTGTCCGGCATTCAGCCGACGGCCGATAGCTTCCAGGTGGGCAATTACCTCGGGGCCCTGCGCCGCTGGGTCGAGCTCCAGGACACGCATGACGCCTTCTACTGCGTGGTCGACCAGCACGCCATCACCGTCGAACACGATCCCGCGGTATTGCGCCATCGCACGCTGCTGTCCTTCGCTCAGCTCCTGGCGGTGGGACTCGATCCCGAGCGGTCCACGATCTTCGTACAGAGTCACGTGCCCGAGCATGCGCAATTGGCCTGGGTGCTCGAGTGCCAGACCGGGTTCGGCGAGGCCAGTCGCATGACCCAGTTCAAGGACAAGACTCAACGCGAGGGATCCGATCGCACCACCGTCGGCCTCTTCACCTATCCGATCCTGCAGGCTGCCGACATCCTCATCTATCAGCCCGACGGCGTGCCGGTGGGCGAAGACCAGCGCCAGCACCTCGAGCTCACCCGTGACCTCGCCCAGCGCTTCAACTCGCGCTTTGGTCCGACGTTCGTCGTCCCCGAGCCCCTCATCGTCAAGGACACCGCCAAGATCCTCGATCTGGCCGATCCCACCGCGAAGATGAGCAAGTCGATGCCGACCGGCTGCCTGTTCCTGCTCGATGAGCCTTCGGTCACCGCCAAGAAGATCAAGTCAGCCGTGACCGACTCCGGTCGCGACATCGTCTACGACCCCGAAGGCAAGCCGGGGGTGTCCAACCTCCTCACCTTGATCTCCGCCTTCACCGGCACCGATATCCCCGAGCTCGTGGCCGGATACGACGGTCGCGGCTACGGCGATCTGAAGTCGGATGCGGCCGATGCGGTGCTCGGCTTCGTCACCGGCTTCCGCGAGCAGGTGGGCGACCTCATGGCTGACCCTGCTGAGCTGACGCGGCTCATGCGTGTGGGTGCCGACAAGGCGCGCACCGCTGCCGCACCTACCCTCGCGACGGTCTACGACCGGGTGGGATTCGTCCCGTTGCCATGAAGACCTTCGGCGTCGCCATCGAGATCCCTCAGCCCCACGCTGAGATCTTGCGGCAGGCGCGGGAGGCCGCCGGCGACCCGGAGGCTCACACCAACCCTCCTCACGTGACGGTCGTGGCACCCGTGTCGATCGACCCGGAGGAGATGCGCGTCGTCGAGGAGCACCTGACCGAGGCGCTCGCGGGCATACCTGCGTTTCGCATGCGTCTGCGCGGGACCGGCACCTTTCGGCCGGTGACGCCGGTGGTCTTCGTGGCGGTGTCCGACGGCATCGCGGCCTGTGAGGAGATCGAAAGACGGGTGCGCCGTGGACCACTGGCCCTGGAGACCCGGTTTCCCTATCACCCGCATGTGACCATCGCCGCTGAAGTCGACGAAGCGGCCCTTGACCGGGCCTTCGACGAACTCGCGCACTTCGAGGCGGACTTCATGATCGACGCCGTTCACCTGTACGAGCTCGCCGAGCATGGGTGGGAACTCACCCGCTCATATCTGCTCGAGCGACGCTAACTAGTTGCTGACGGTCTCGCGATCGTCCTCGGCGGCTCCGCGTGGTGCGGCGCGACGCGGCGCCTGTCGACTTGCGGGGCCACGAATGCTGCGCAACCCCACGCCGACCAGGGCGAGTCCCAGGAGAAGCCCGACCAGGCAGGCGATGATGCCCAGGGGATTGATCGAACCGCCGCTGGTGCTGCCGATGGCCTCGGTGGCTGCGGAGGCCTCGTCACCCGAGTTCGCCTGGTCGTCGGCCGGAAGTCCCATGCTGGGGTCGGCCGGGTCGACATTGGGCTCAACGGGATCCACGAGGAACCCCACCGGCGTGACATCGGAGATGTTGTCGAAACCCCAGTCGAGCAGCGCTGCCGCGGAGTCGTAGATCTCGCCCTCGACATTGAGCAGGACGACCACGAGCGAAGTGTCGCCGCGCTCAGCCGCTCCCACGAATGTGCGACCGGCCTCCGTGGTCCACCCTGTCTTGACGCCGATGGCGCCCTCGTAGCCCTGGATGAAGAGCGGGTTCTGCGTGGCGATCGCCATGGTCGGCCGCGGGTCACCCGGTTGCTCGGGCATGTAGCCGGGGAAGTCCTCGATGACCCGGGTGTTGACGTAGTCGTAGAAGTCCGGTCGTGAGAGTGCCTCGCGGGCGATGAGGGCGAGGTCGTAGGCCGATGTCACCTGCCCCTCGGCGGGCAGCCCGCTGGCGTTCTTCGCGACGGTGTCGAAGGCCTGCAATCGCTGCGCTTCCTCGTTCATCTGCGCCACGGTCAACTCCATGCCGCCGTTGACGTTGGCAAGTGCCGACGCGCAGTCGTTGCCGCTCTGCATCATCAGGCCGAACATCAGGTCGCGCACCGTGTAGGTGGCGTCCTCCACGAGTCCGACGCGGCTTCCTTCGACAGCGACATCGTCGTACGTCGTCGTGTACACAAGATCGGGATCAAGGCGCTCGGCGAGCGTCAGCGCGGTGAGCGTCTTCAGGACGCTGGCGGGAGGCCGCTGCACGTGCGGTCCCTTGGCGGCCAGGATCGCTCCGGTGTCGAGGTCGGCGAGCACCCAGGTCGACACCGGCACATCGGGAAGCTTGGAGGCGTTAGGTCCGCGGTCGACGATGACGTCACTGCCGGTCATGAGGGGGCCGCCGATGGGTTCGGCACTGGCCGGCGAGCTAACAGTCAGCACGAGGGCCGCCCCCATCGCCGCCGCGAGGGCGAGGCGCAGGGGGAGGGCGGGACGCATGATGTCCTCAGGCTAGTCGGGGCTGCGGCCCGATGGCCTGTTGACGCGGGGCGTGTCTGGATCGCTAGAAGCGGCGGAAGATGAGCGCGCGCTTGACCTGCTGGATCGCCTTGGTCACCTCGATGCCGCGCGGGCACGCCGAGCTGCAGTTGAACGTCGTGCGGCAGCGCCAGACGCCCTCGCGCTCGTTGAGGATCTCCAGTCGGGTCTCCGCGCCCTCGTCGCGACTGTCGAAGATGAAGCGGTGGGCGGCCACGATGGCTGCCGGGCCGAAGTACTGGTCGTCGGTCCAGTACACCGGGCACGACGTGGTGCAGGCAGCGCACAGGATGCACTTGGTGGTGTCGTCGAAGACCGCGCGGTCCTCGGGCGACTGGATCCGCTCGCGGGTCGGCTCGTGCCCGCCGGTGATGAGGAAGGGCTTCACCGCGCGGTAGGCGGCGAAGAAGGGCTCCATGTCGACGACGAGATCCTTCTCGAGGGGCAGGCCCTTGATGGCCTCCACCGTGATGTCGCCCGATCCGAGGTCCTTGATGAGGGTCTTGCAGGCGAGACGGTTGCGCCCGTTGATGAGCATGGCATCGGACCCGCAGATGCCATGGCCGCAGGAGCGCCGAAATGTCAAGGTGCCGTCTTGCTCGCCCTTGATCTTCATGAGCGCATCGAGCACGCGGTCGGTGGGGTACACCGAAACGACGTAGTCCTCCCAGTGCGGCTCGGAGTCGACGTCGGGGAGGAATCGGCGGATGCGAACCGTGACGTCGGACGGCTCGATGCGAGCGGGAGCCGGCGCGGTCTCGAGGGTGGCAGTCATCAGTACTTGCGCTCCATCGGCTGGTAGCGCGTGATGACGACCGGCTTGTAGTCGATGCGCACGGACGTCGCCCCGGTGGGCTCGGTCACCTGGTAGGCCATGGTGTGGCGCATGTAGTTGACGTCGTCGCGGTTGGGGTAGTCCTCACGGGCGTGACCACCGCGCGATTCCTTGCGTTCCAGGGCGCCGACCACGGTGACCTCGGCGAGATCGAGCAGGAAGCCGAGCTCGATGGCCTCGAGCAGGTCGGTGTTGTAGCGGGTGCCCTTGTCCTGGATCGAGACGTTGCGGTAGCGGCGACGCAGCTCCTGCAGGTCGGTCAGGGCCTGCTTGAGCGTGCCCTCCGTGCGGTAGACCTGCGCGTTGAGGTCCATGGTCTGCTGCAGGTCCTTGCGGATCGAGGCCACGCGCTCGCTGCCCGTGCCCGAGCGAAGTCCCTCGACCAGCGCGATCGACAGGCTCTCGGGGTCATCGGGCAAGGGGACGTAGTCGTGGCTCTTGGCGTAGTCGGCAGCGGCAATGCCCGCGCGGCGTCCGAAGACGTTGATGTCGAGCAGCGAGTTGGTGCCGAGGCGGTTGGCGCCGTGCACCGAGACGCACGCCACCTCGCCCGCGGCGTACAGGCCGGGAATCACCGTGCTGTTGTCGGCGAGCACCTCGGTGTCGACGTTGGTGGGGATGCCGCCCATGGCGTAGTGCGCCGTGGGAAATACGGGGACGAGTTCGGTGACGGGGTCGACACCGAGGTAGGTGCGGGCGAACTCGGTGATGTCGGGGAGCTTGGCCTCGATCTGCTCCTTGGGCAGGTGCGTGAGATCGAGGTAGACGTAGTCCTTGTCGGGTCCGGCGCCGCGGCCCTCGCGGACCTCGGCGACCATCGCACGGGCGACCATGTCGCGGGGAGCGAGGTCCTTGATGGTGGGGGCCACGCGCTCCATGAAACGCTCGCCGCTGGCGTTGCGCAGGATGCCGCCCTCGCCGCGCGCGCCCTCGGTGAGCAGCACGCCGAGGCCGGCCAGGCCCGTGGGATGGAACTGGTAGAACTCCATGTCCTCCAGCGGGATGCCACGGCGGTAGGCAATCGCCATGCCATCGCCGGTCAGCGTGTGGGCGTTGGACGTGGTCTTCCAGACCTTGCCGTAGCCACCGGTGGCGAAGACGACGGACTTCGCCTGGAAGACGTGCAGGGCGCCAGTGGCGAGCTCATAGGCGACTACGCCCGCGGTCTCCTTGCGTCCATCGCGCTCGATGAGCAGCAGGTCGAGGACGTAGAACTCGTTGAAGAACTCGACGCCCTCCTTGATGCAGTTTTGGTAGAGCGTCTGCAGGATCATGTGGCCGGTGCGATCAGCGGCGTAGCAGGCGCGACGCACCGCTGCCTCGCCGTGGTTGCGCGTGTGGCCGCCGAAGCGACGCTGGTCGATGCGGCCCTCGGGTGTGCGGTTGAAGGGCAGGCCCATCTTCTCGAGGTCGATGACCGCATCGATGGCCTCGCGGCACATGATCTCGGCCGCGTCCTGGTCGACGAGGTAGTCGCCGCCCTTGATCGTGTCGAAGGTGTGCCACTCCCAGTTGTCTTCCTCGACGTTGGCCAGCGCGGCGCACATGCCGCCCTGGGCAGCGCCCGTGTGGGAGCGTGTCGGGTAGAGCTTGGTGAGCACCGCGGTGCGGGTGCGCTTGGTGGACTCCAGGGCAGCCCTCATGCCAGCGCCGCCGGCGCCGACGATGATCACGTCGAACTTGTGGGTCTGCATCGCTCTCCCTAACCGAGGTTCGGATCGAAGGTGAAGATGACGAGCGTCCCGAGAAGGATGATGAAAGCCGAAGACACGTAAAGCAGCATCTTGAGCCAGAAACGCGTCTGGTCGCGCTCCGCGTAGTCGTTGATGATGGTGCGCAGGCCGTTGGTGCCGTGCAGCATCGCCAGCCACAGCATGGCCAGATCCCAGATCTGCCAGAACGGGCTCGCCCAGCGTCCGGCGACGAACGCGAAATTGATGCGCTGCACGCCACCATCGAGGATGTTCATGATGAACAGGTGTCCGAGCACCAAGAACACCAGCACGATGCCGGAGACCCGCATGAAGATCCACGAGTACAACTCGAAGTTGCTGCGCTGCTTGGAGCGACGAGCCCCCGGGAGGGCGAGGTCGAGGGGACGGTCGGAGACGCTCATGGCGTGCTCCCGAAGAGGGCTTCGACGGTGTGCTTCATCATGTAATAGGTGCCCGGCACCATGACGATGACCCACACGCCGACGACGGTCCAGAGCATTTGCTTCTGGTAGCGCGGCCCCTTGGCCCAGAAGTCAACGGCGATGACGCGCAGGCCGTTGAGTGCGTGGTAGAGCACCGCTCCGACCAGGCCCACCTCGAGGAGGTTGACGATGGGCGTCTTGTAGGTGGCGATGACGAGGTCGTAGGCCTCCGGGGAGACTCGGACCAGCGCGGTGTCCAGGACGTGGACGTAGAGGAAGAAGAAGACGGCGATGCCCGTGATGCGCTGGGCTACCCAGGACCACATGCCCTGGCCGCCGGCGTACAGCGTGCCCACGGGTGTGGCCGCCACCTAGACCTCCACGGATCGACTGCTGCCATCGTAATGGCGAAGAGGTTCCCCCACCCGACGAGGGCCGCGCCCTGGCGGGCTCCCCTAGTCTTCGACCCATGAGCACCGAGTCCGGGCTGCCGTTCGAGCCCGTCTACGGGCCCGGCGCGCTGGCGGACTGGTCGGCGGCCGAGGCCCTGGGTGAGCCGGGCGCCTACCCCTTCACCCGGGGCGTCTATCCCTCGATGTACACCGGCCGCCCCTGGACCATGCGCCAGTACGCCGGCTTCGGCACCGCGGCGGAGTCCAATGCGCGCTACCGCCAGCTGCTCTCGGCCGGCACGACAGGTCTCTCGGTGGCCTTCGACCTGCCGACCCAGATGGGCTACGACTCGGACGACCCCATGGCCCATGGCGAGGTCGGCAAGGTAGGGGTCGCGATCGACACCGTCGATGACATGCGGATGCTGTTCGACGAGATCCCCCTCGACAAGGTTTCGACGTCGATGACCATCAATGCTCCGGCGGCCATCCTGCTGCTGCTCTATCAGTTGGTAGCCGAGGAGCAGGGCGTCGCTGCCGATGCTCTCAACGGGACGATCCAAAACGATGTGCTCAAGGAGTACATCGCGCGCGGCACCTACATCTACCCGCCGGCGCAGTCCCTCCGTCTTACCACCGACATCTTCGCGTACTGCCGTGATGAGATCCCGCGCTGGAACACCATCTCGATCTCGGGCTATCACATGGCCGAGGCTGGTGCCACGCCCGTGCAGGAGGTGGCGTTCACGCTTGCCAATGCCGTCGAATATGTGCGCGCGGCCGTGGCATCCGGTCAGCATGTCGACGAGTTCGCGCCGCGCCTGGCCTTCTTCTTCGTCGCTCGCACGACGTTCCTCGAGGAGGTGGCGAAGTTCCGGGCTGCCCGACGCATCTGGGCGCGGATCATGAAAGAGGAGTTCGGCGCCCAGGATCCGAAGTCGATGATGCTGCGCTTTCACACGCAGACGGCCGGCGTGCAGCTCACGGCACAGCAGCCCGAGGTCAACCTCGTGCGCGTAGCCGTGCAGGCACTCGGTGCGGTTCTCGGGGGCACGCAGTCGCTGCACACCAATTCCTACGATGAGGCGATAGCCCTGCCGACCGAGAAGGCAGCTCGACTGGCCCTGCGCACGCAGCAGGTGATCGCCTACGAATCCGATGTCACCAAGACAGTCGACCCTTTCGCCGGCTCCTACGCCATCGAGTCCCTGACCGATGAGATCGAGGAGGCGGTCCTGGCGCTCATGGCGCAGGTGGAGGAGCGCGGCGGATCCGTCGCCGCTATCGAGCAGGGCTTCCAAAAACTCGAGATCGAGAAGTCGGCTTACCAGTTCGCCCAGGAGATCGATGCGGGCGAGCGCGTGGTCGTCGGAGTGAATCGCTTCACTCTCGACGAGGAGGAGCCCTACGAGCCGCTGCGTGTCGATCCCGCCATCGAGTCGGAGCAGCGGCAGCGCCTCGAGCGCGTGCGTGCCGAACGTGATCAGGCCGAGGTCGATCGGGCGCTGGCGGCGGTGCGTGCCGCGGCTGCCGGATCCGACAACCTGCTCTACCCCATGCGGGACGCCCTGCGGGCTCGGGCGACGGTCGGTGAGGTATGCGATGCGCTGCGCGAGGTGTGGGGCGTCTACACCCCGACGGATGCGTTCTAGTTATGCACGACGTACGCGCCGTCCACTGGGACGACGTTCGCAACGTCCTGGTTCTCCTCGACCAGACGCAATTGCCCGCGCGTGAGGACTATCGGGCGTGCGATGACGTCGACTCAGTCGTTGACTCCGTGCAACGACTCGTCGTGCGCGGTGCACCCGCGCTCGGTGCCGTCGGCGCCTACGGCGTCGCTGTCGCCATGCGGCAGGGCCAGCGCGAAGGCTGGAGTGATGATCGTCTGCGCACCGAGATCGTGCGCATTCGCGATGCGCGGCCCACGGCGGTCAATCTCGCCTGGGGCGTCGATCGGGTGACACCGCTAGTGCCCTCAGGCATCGACGCCGTCGTTGCAGAGGCACATGTGATCGTCGCCGAAGACCAGGCGGCCAATCGCGAACTGTCGCGGCTCGGTGCCGATTGGATCCTCAATCGGGTCGAGCGGCGACCGGTGCGCGTGCTCACCCACTGCAACACCGGCGACCTTGCCACGACGGGCTGGGGCACAGCCCTCGGCATCATCCGCGAGCTGCATGAGCGCGGCCAGGTCGAGATGGTCTACGCCGACGAGACGCGCCCGCTCCTGCAGGGCGCCCGCCTGACGGCATGGGAATGCGCGCGCCAGGGCATTCCGTGTTGCGTGCAGGCAGACGGAGCAGCCGCATCGACGATCCTGCGAGGGCTGGTCGACGTGGCGATCATCGGTGCCGATCGCATCGCTCGCAATGGAGATACGGCCAACAAGATCGGATCGGTCGGTGTGGCCCTGGCTTGCGATGCCGCGGGGATTCCGTTTGTCGTGGCGGCGCCATCGTCCACCGTCGACATGGCGACCCCCGACGGCTCGCATATCGAGATCGAGCTCCGCAACGGGGACGAGGTCACCACGTATGCGGGCTCGCGCGTCGCTCCCGAGGGCGCTGACGGGTTCAACCCCGCCTTCGACGTGACCCCCGCCCGCTACGTCAGCGCTGTCGTGACGGAGCGAGCCGTCGTCGAGCCCGACGGGGTGTCGCCGGTGAGCGCCCTGGTGGGGGAGTAGGCGATGTCATCGCCGTTGGAGGAGCTCGTCGCGAGGTCCAATCGGATCGGCGATGATCCCTCGCTCGTGGTCTACGGCGGGGGCAACACATCGGCGAAGGGGCTGATCACCGACCACCTCGGTCGCGAGCAGCGCGTGATGTGGGTGAAGGGCTCCGGCGCCGATATGCGCGGCTCGGTCGCCGCGGACTACCCCGGTCTGCGCCTGGAGGAACTCGAAGCTCTCCGCTCCTTCGACGCGATGTCCGACGAGGAGATGACCGATCTCGTCGCCCGTGCGCTCCTTGACCCGGGATCGCGGCGACCGTCCATCGAGACCCTGCTGCACGCCTTCCTGCCGTTCACGCACATCGATCACGTGCACGCCGATGCGATCTGCGCACTGACCAACCACGCCGAGGGTCGCCGAGTGACCGCAGAGGCACTGGGTGAGCGTTTCGCCTACGTCGACTGGATCCGTCCCGGCTTCGAACTCAGCCGCATTGTCGGCGACCTCGCCGACTACGACGGTGTCGTGCTCGCCCACCACGGGCTCGTGACCTGGGGTGGAACGACCGACGAGTGCTGGGAGGCGACCAGGCGCTCGGTCGACGCGGCCGCGGCCTACGTGTCGGCCCATCGCATCGCTGCCGGCCCCCCTGCGGTGCATGGCGACCTTGACGACGACGAGATCGAGCGGCTGCTGCTGCGCCTGCGTGGCCGTCTGGGGCGCCGAGTCCTGCGCGTCGATGAGCGTCTGCGTGTCGTGGCCGACCACCCTCGTGTCGACGAGATCGTCGCCGGCGGTGTCTCGAGTGCCGATCACATGCTGCGCATCAAGCCCCGGTCACTCGTCATTCGATCCGCTGACGCCGCTGTGTCTGCTGTGGATGCCTACGCCGCTGACTACGAGGCCTACGTCGCCCGCCAGGCCGATCTCATGCCGGAGGGCTTCCACGCCCACGACCCGCTTCCTCGAGTCATGCTGGTTCCTGGTCTTGGCGCGGTCACGGCAGGCGCATCCACCTCCGATGCACGCGTGCTTGCCGACATCGCCCTGCACACGCACGCGGTCGCCGCAGACGTGGTCGATGCGTTCGGCGTCCCCGAGCCTCTGAGTGAGAAGGACACCTTCGAGTTCGACTACTGGCCCATGGAGCTCTACAAGCTGACACTCAAGCCATCGCCACCGCCCTTCGCCGGTTTCGTGGCCGTCGTCACCGGTGCGGCATCCGGTATCGGGCGGGGAGTCGCCCTCGAACTCGCCCGACTCGGCGCTTCGCTCGTCCTGGCGGACCTGGACGGTGCGGGCCTCGAAGCTTCGGCGACCGACGTTGCGCAGGTGGGTCCGGCTCCCGAGGTCGTGGTCGGTGATCAGTCGGATGAGGACGTCGTGCGTGCCACGGTGCGCGCGGCCGTCCGCGCGTACGGCGGCCTCGACGGCATCGTGGTCAACGCCGGCATCGGTGTGACAGGCACACTCGAGGAGCTCACCCTCGAGCAGTGGGAGCGCGCGCAGCGCATCAATCTCACCTCCGGCTTCCTGCTCACCCGCGAGGCACTCAAAGTCCTGCGTGAGCAGGACCGTGGCGGCTCGCTCGTCTATGTCGCCAGCAAGAACGCATTCGGGCCAGGCGCCGGCTTTGGCGCCTACTCCGTCTCCAAAGCCGGCATGGTGCAGCTCATGCGCATCGCGGCGCTGGAGGGTGGTCCGATCGGCGTTCGGGCCAACGCCGTGAACCCCGACGCGGTCTTCGACAACTCGCGCCTGTGGGACGACGGTCTGCGCGAGGAGCGAGCTGCTGCCCACGGCATCCGGCCGGACGAACTCGAGGACTTCTACGCCGCTCGCAACATCCTCAAGCGGCGCGTGACGACGGCCGACGTGGCAGCGTCCGTCGCCTTCCTACTCTCCGACGCTTCGTCACGCACGACCGGTGCGGTGATTCCCGTCGACGGCGGTGTCGCCGGAGCCTTCCCCCGCTAGCCGACCGGATGGCCCCCGCTTTCCCGTTGTGAGCACGCAAGGGACAGTTACGTCGCCCGCTAAGTGTCCCTTGCCTGCTCACTGGGTCGACGATGCCGGGTGTCGCCATATCCACAGGAGCGCGGTTGCCCTGGCATCGGGAGGCGTGAGCTGGCGACGATCCGGCCATGCCGAGGTCGGAGGTTCGGGACACAGCAGCACTGCTCCGTGCCGCCTTCGGCGAGCGTTCTTTCACCACGGGTGAAGCGGCGGAGTGCGGAGTGCCTATCCATCGGCTCAAGTCGGCGGTTCGGGCGGGTGTCGTGGTGCGGTTGCGTCGCGGCGTCTTTCGGCTCAAGGAGGCGACTCGGCCGGTGGATGGGCTGGCCCCGCTCACCCTCGCCCGGATCGCTGACCGGGTCGCGGC
>NBNH01000208.1 GCA_004379115.1 Actinomycetales bacterium mxb001 | reverse complement strand
GGTTGGCGATCTGGCCCGTACAGCAGGTCTCCATCGCCTTCCTCCTGACGCTCGCGCCGATCCTGTCGGCCGGCTACATCGGAGCCTTGGCCTTGCTCGCCTTGCGGCATCCACGTGCTCTCGCGCCCTTTGGCCCTCCCGGCCAGGCATCGCTCACGATCTACATCGGCGAGTCCGTGCTCCTGTGCGTGATCTTCTGCGGGTGGGGCTTCGGGCTGTTCGGCACACTCGGCGCCGCCGCGGCGACCGGTATCGCGATCGGCGTATGGGCGGTTCTCGCTATCGCCATGACCCTGTGGCTGCGGCGATTCTCCCAGGGGCCCCTCGAATGGCTGGTCGGCCGCTGGACCAAGCGGCCGCTGCGCTCGCTGACACCCTCCTGACCGCCCCCGGGTCGCACCCGACAAGCGGGGTCGTCGTATCCTTCTAGAGCCGCAAGGTCAGCGCGGGGTGGAGCAGCTCGGTAGCTCGCTGGGCTCATAACCCAGAGGTCGCAGGTTCAAATCCTGCCCCCGCTACCAAACGAAGGGCCCGGGAGACTTCCCGGGCCCTTCGACTGTGGTGGCACACCAAGGCGTGGCCCCCCGGTCAGTCGATATCGTCCGCTCATGCGCTTTGGCCACGTGGTGTCGTCCGCCGTCATCGGTCTTCTTCTCAGCACCGGACTGATCGCATGCGCAACTCCCACCACGCCGACCGATGCCACCGACCCTCAGGCACTGGCAACCGAGCTCATCGATCGGTACGCCGTCGCCGTCTTCGACCGTGACCAGGAAGCATTGGGCAACCTGCTGTCGGATGCGTACGTACTGCGACGTGCTGACGGTTCGGGATACGACCGTCAGGGATACCTCGCAGCCCTCGCCGAAGGAAGCGACTACGACCTCGTCAACTACGAGATCACTGACGTCCAAGCCAGGCAGGATGGCGACATTCTGGTCGCGTCATTTCTTCTCGAGGCCGAGATCCTCGAAGGGGGCCAACCCGTGACATCCGAGCCCAGCTACTCCCTCGTCACCTTTGTACGGGTGGACGGTGAGTGGAAACTCGCCTCCGACGCCTTCTTCAGCCAGTAGGCGGCGGGTCACCCTCGACGAAGGTGCGGGGCGCCGTGTGCCGATCGTCGCTCACGGACCAATCCTCACCGGCCCCCGGCCGCTGGGCGGCCTCGCGCACGCCGACATCACCATCCACGATCAGGGCCGCCAGCACCTCGCTTGGCGTCGACGCATTGACCGCCACGGCCGCGCGTACGCGCCAATCGTCATCGGTTGCCAATGTGCGCAGGAGCACCATCGAGCACACGGGGTTGGCAGCCACGGACGCACGGACCTGCCAATGCTCGTCTTCGGAGGCTTGATCCAACGCCCGATCTGGGGCGGCAGGGTTGCCCGCCGCGGCCGCGCGTACGCGCCAGTCGTCGTCGCGGAGGACTCGTTCGAGATCCTTGACGGACAGCCCAGGATGTACGGCCACTCGCTCTCGCACGCGGACATCGTCGTCGCGTGTCAGCTCGCCCAGGGAGAAACTCCCGGTCGCGCGATTGACCGCCGCGGCCGCGCGGACGCGCCAGTCCTCGTCATACGCCAGTTCGTCGATGGTCTCGGGTGTGACGCGGGGGTTACCCGCGACCGCGGCCCGGACCTCGGCATCCTCGTGCGACGCAAGGTCGGCAAGGCGCGCACCACTCGTCGACTGCGCCGCCTCGTCGAGCGCGGCGGCCCGCGGATCGGGGGCGCTCATGACGCAACAGTAAGGGCTGTCACCCCCGCGACCAGCACCGCGACGCCGAAGACCTGGAGCCGTCCGAGTTTCTCCTTGAAGAGGAAGTACGCCGCCACCGCGGCAATGGGTGCGAACTGCGACGACAGCACCGACGTGATCGCCACCTGGTACTGAGCTCCGATGGAATAGCAGACGAAGCCGAGGATCTCGGTGAAGCCCATGGCCACCACGAGCGGCACGGTTGATCGGGTGATCTTCAACTTTCGCATAACGAGCAGCGGCAACAGGATGATGAGGACTCCCGCGAGCCGGGCCGGTAGGAGCACCCAGGGAATCGGAACGTCATTACTGAGATTACCGGCAGCGAAGAGCGAGAACCCGAAGCACGCGGCCGCAATGGTGGACAGGACGACGGCATAGACGGGGCGCTCCTGGGCGAGCGGCTGCGGATCAGGAGCGATCGCTGAAATGACGATGCCGCCCACGATGACCAGGAGCAAGAAGCCCACGATCGGGGCGATGCTCTCGCCGAGGATCGCGGCGATGACAGCGGCGATCGCGCCCTCCGTGGCCAGGATCGGCGCGACGACCCCCACCTTGCCCACGCGCAGGGCGAACCCAGCGATGAGGATCCCGATCACATTGCCTAGGCCGAGTACCACCATCCAGGGGATGCTCGGCCCGATGTTGGCCGGCACACCGGAGACCACGACGAACGGCGTGGTGATGACGAGTCCGATCAACATGACCCAGGCGACGGATGACGCTGAACCGATGACCTTCACGGCCCGGGACGACATCAGGCTGCTGCTGGCGAAGAAGCAGGCGGTCAGGAGCCCGAAGACGATGCTGACCACGCTTCGGACCCTATCGGCTGAGCCGATAGCGTCGGTCCGTGACCACGCCGGACCCGGATGCCAGCCTGCGCGAAGACATTCGCACGCTGGGGGCGCTACTCGGCGAGTCGCTGGTCCAGCATGGTGGGCGCCAACTCCTCGACACCGTCGAGAGCATCCGCGCCGCCGTTCGTGACGACCCGGCCGAGGCGAGCGCCATCATCGATCAACTCGACCTCGAGCAGGCCACGCTGATCGCGCGTGCGTTCTCCATCTACTTCGACCTCGCCAACGTGGCCGAGCAGGTGCAGCGAGCGCGCGATGTTCGAGCCCACCGGCGCGCCGACGGCAGCCTCATCACCCGCACCGCCTCTCGGGCCCTGGCCCAGGGAGCGAGTCCCGAGCGCGCCCGCCGCCTCGCCGAGCAGATGTCCGTCCGGCCCGTGTTCACCGCCCACCCCACCGAGGCAGCCCGCAGGTCGGTGCTGACCAAGCAGCGACGGATCGCCGACCTGCTGCTCGACAACCTCATCGACGACGAGCGCCGATGGTCACGAGTGGGCGAGCTCGTCGACCTGCTGTGGCAGACCGATGAGCTCCGCTTGGAGCAGCCGCAGGTGGTCGACGAGGCGCGCAACGCCCTGTACTACCTCGACGATCTTGCGCGCGGTCCGCTCGCCGAGGTGCTCGACGACCTCGCCACGGCGTTTCGACTCCTCGGTGCTGAGTTGCCTCCCGACAGCACTCCCCTGACGTTCGGTTCGTGGATCGGCGGCGACCGCGACGGCAACCCCTTCGTCACGCCCGAGGTCACCCGCGCCGTCATCGACTTCCAGCGCGATCACGCCATCGGCGACATCCTGCCGATCGTCGACCGGTTGCTGGAAGATCTCTCCGTCAGTGAGCGGCTCTCGGGAAACGATCCTGTCCTGCGTGCCCATGTCAACGCCGACCTGGAGTCACTCCCCGAGTTCGACCGGCGATTCCTGCGGCTCAACGCCGAGGAGCCCGTGCGACTGAAGCTCTCGGTCATCCACAGCAGGCTCCGTCTCACGCGAGATCGCATCACATCACGCGGTCCGCATGTGCCCGGGCGTGACTACCGCACCACCCGCGAGCTCGTGGACGACCTCATGCAGGTGCGAGCCTCGCTCGCCACCAATGAGTCCATCGCTGCCATTGGGGTCATCGACCGAGCCGTGCGGGTGATCGCCTCCATCGGCCTGCCACTGGCCACGCTCGATATCCGCGAACACTCGGGCAAGTACCGCGATGCGATCGCCCAGCTCCTTGGCCGCCTACCCGATGCCAATGACTACCTCTCACTCGATGCCCAGAGCCGCTTCGAGATCCTCTCCGACGAACTCCTCTCACGTCGACCACTGGCGCCCACGCCACCGCCGCTCGATGCCGCTGGCCTGGCGACCTACGGCGCGTTCGTCACCGCCCGGGAGGCGATCGAGCGCTACGGACCGCGCACGGTCGAGACCTGCATCGTGTCGATGACCAAGGGAGCGGACGACGTCCTCGCCGCGGTGGTGCTCGCTCGGGAGGCGGGACTCGTCGACACCGAGGCGGGTACGTCGATGGTGGGTTTTGTGCCCCTGCTCGAGACCGTTGACGAACTGCGCTCTGCCCATGTCATTGTGGGTCGGTTGCTCGCGGACCCGACGTACCGCCGGCTCGTCGCCTCTCGCGGCGACATCCAGGAGGTCATGCTCGGCTACTCCGACTCCAACAAGGACGCGGGCATCACCACCTCGCAGTGGGAGATCCATCTCGCGCAAAGACGGCTTCGTGATGTCGCGGCGGCAGCGGGCATCCAGCTGCAGCTCTTCCACGGACGCGGCGGCACGGTGGGCCGCGGCGGCGGTCCGACCTACGAGGCGATCCTGGCCCAGCCCTGGGGCGTGCTGGAAGGACGCATCAAGCTCACCGAGCAAGGCGAGGTCATCTCCGACAAGTACCTGCTGCCCACCCTCGCGCGCGAGAACCTCGAGCAGATCGTCGCCGCTGTCATGGATGCGACCTTGCTGCACGACCGGCCCCGCACCCCCGTTGAGGAACTTGCGCTGTGGGACGAGGTCATGGAGACGACCTCGCGCGCTGCCCAGCAGCGCTATCGCGGACTCGTCGACAGTCCCGACCTGCCCGCCTACTTCGCGGCATCCACTCCTGTCGAGGAATTCGGCGGCATGCACATGGGCTCGCGTCCTGCCCGACGGCCTGACACGGCGGCTGGCATCGACGGCCTGCGCGCCATCCCGTGGGTCTTCGGCTGGACGCAGTCACGGCAGATCGTGCCCGGCTGGTACGGCGTGGGCAGTGGCCTGGCCGCCGCACGAGCAGCCGGCCACGACGAGGCGCTGGCCTCGATGCACCGTGAGTGGCACTTCTTCCGCAACTTCATCTCGAATGTGGAGATGACGCTCGCGAAGACCGACATGTCGATCGCGGAGCGCTATGTGGAGGGTCTCGTCCCGGACCATCTTCGTCACGTGTTCGCGGATATCCGCGAGGAGTACGAGCGCACCGTCAGCGAGGTCCTGCGCATCACAGGGGCCGCTCACCTGCTCGCGGCGAATCCCACGCTTCACCGCACCTTCGGCGTGCGTGACACCTACCTGCTGCCCCTGCATGAGATGCAGGTCCGCCTGCTCCAGCGGGTTCGTGCGACGGAAGACCCCAGCCTTGACCTGCGCCGCGCCCTCTCCGTGACCATCAACGGCATCGCCACCGGGTTGCGCAACACCGGCTGACTAGGGCGACACCGCACCCCACTCGATGTCCCCCACCACGGGCGAGCCCGCGGCCGTGCTCACCGGGCACGTGAAGGACATGGTGCCATCCGCGCCGCGGTAGGTACCCGTCACGACCATGAGCGTCGGGGAAGCCGTTCGGACCTCATCGATGACCACGGAACGGGCGCGGGGGGCCCCGGTCGTTGCTGGCGCAGTGCTCGGCGCCTCGTCGTCGAGGAGTCGGGAGCACGCCTGGACGGCCGCGGATTCCAGTGAACTTGCACCTAGGGCAAGTCCGGCGATCAGCACGATGAGGACGACAACCCCGGAGACGAGCGCGAGGGGCACCAGCACCAGGCTGTGGCGTTGCGTGAACTCTCGCGTGCGCGCAAGCCAGGCACGCCTTCCGACATAGCCCGGATCGGCACGGTCCCAATCCGTGCGCACCGTGAGCCGCGACCGATAGGCCGGAACGAGTTCGAGGTAGAACGTCCAGCCCGCAGGTGCGCTCGGCCACGCGGTCGGCGGCTGCCATCCGGGGGGAGGCAGCCAACCCACGGGCGGAGCGGGCCATCCGGGCGGCGCATTGAAGACGACGCTCACCGACACCCCCGGGGGGTGCGGGTGCCCGTTGCTGCCCTCACGACAACGGGCACCCGCGTCCCGGCGGGAACTGAATACCTCGCATGCGCGGCCGTGACCGAGCGATGGAGGTCGGGGGGCAGCCCCCGCCGGGGTCTCATGGCGCCTCAGGCAGACGCGGTCTTGCGCGCTACCGGGACGTGGACCGCCTCGGAACGCTTCTCGGGCATGTGGACGCAGATCTCCAGGATTCCGTCGCGGTACTCGGCCTTCACATTGCCCGCGTCCACGCCCGAGGGAAGGGCGAGTGTGCGCTGGAAGTGGCCGTAGAAGAACTCCGAGCGAGTGCCCTCCTGAGTGGACTCCTCTCGACGACCGTCGATGATGAGGAACCCGTCCTCGATCGTGATGTCGATGTCCTTTTCCGGATTGATCCCCGGCATTTCCGCGCGTACGACGAAATCGCCGTCGCGGCTGAACTCCTCCACGCGCATGGAATGCGTGAAGGCATTGCGCCAAGCGGGATCGCCCGGGACCATCGCCTCGAACCAGTCCATGAGCCGCGGCCAGGGCTCCGTCATGCGAGTCATGAGGGGACGGCGTTCGGTCCGCACCACCGTGGTCATGATTCCTCCTTCGCTCGACGTGCATTGCGGGTTCGCGTACCGACGACGCTAGGTCGCCGACCAGCGCCTGTCCGGGGTCGTGACGGTCAGCGACCGGTCACCTGACCGTGCACGCCCCGAGGGTCCGCGACGACGTCGCGCAGCATGGAGACGTCACCGTGCGAAGGAGGACCCGTGCCATTCCGTGATCGTCGCGATGCTGGTCACCGCCTTGCGCAGGCGTTGGAGGCCTACCGGGAACGACGTCCCGTCGTCCTCGGCCTGCCTCGAGGTGGTGTGCCGGTGGCAGCCGAGGTAGCAGATGCCCTGAGTGCCCCGCTCGACGCCGTGATCGTGCGCAAGCTCGGCGCACCGAGCAATCCGGAATTCGCCTTCGGTGCCGTGGCCGAAGGCGGCGTCCGCATCGTCAATGACGACATGTGCGAGGCGCTGGGCATCAGCATGCCGATTCGTCAGGGCATCATCGACGAGCAGGAGCAGCAGGTCCGCCGGCGCGTGCAACTCCTGCGCAATGGACGACCCCTCATGGATCTTCGCGGACGCGTCGTCATCATCGTCGACGACGGGCTGGCCACCGGCTCTACGGCCACGGCTGCCGTCAGCGTCGTACGCGCCCTGGGCGCGCGAACCGTGGTCGTGGCCGTGCCGGTCGGTTCCCCGGAGGCCGTTCGTCGACTACGTCGCGTGGCCGACGAGGTGCTCTGCCTTGAGATCCCGCCGGTCTTCCAGGCTGTCGGCGAGTGGTACGACGACTTCACGGCCGTCCCCGATGACACCGTTCAGCACCTCTTGGCCGGCGCGCTCCGCGGCGACGTCCTCGAGGTCGATGTGCCGATCCCATCTCCGGCGGGCCCCCTCCTGCGCCTGCCCGGAATCCTTGAGGTGCCCGCGAATGCGCGGGGGCTCGTCATCTTCGCCCATGGCAGCGGCAGCAGCCGGCTGAGTCCGCGCAACCAGCGTGTGGCTGCCTCCCTCGTCTCCGCGTCCTTCGCCACCTTGCTCTTCGATCTGATGTCGATTGCGGAAGATGGCGATCGGCGCCTGGTTTTCGACGTCGCGCGCCTGGGCCAACGACTTGTGCACACCATCGACTGGGTGCGCGAGGTGGACCCCGTGCGCACGCTGCCCGTGGGGCTCTTCGGGGCGAGTACCGGCGCTGCCGCCGCGCTCGTCGCCGCCGCCGAGTCTCCGCGCCTGGTCCACTCCGTCGTCTCGCGCGGCGGGCGACCCGATCTCGCCGCCGACTGGCTGCCGCGAGTGACGGCTCCCACGCTGCTCATCGTCGGCGGCCGGGATATCGACGTACTGCGACTGAATCGCTGGGCCGCCGAGCGCCTGGCCGGCCCGCACGAGCTCGCCGTCGTCGATCACGCCACCCACCTGTTCGAGGAGCCGGGCACCCTCGATCAGGTCTGCGGGCTGGCCAGGCAGTGGTTCACGCGCACGCTCGTCGCGACGGCACGCGCCTAGACGCGAGCGTTAGTCGGTGCCCTCGTCGAGAGCGGCCCGGTCCAACGCCCTCTCGTCAGCCACACTCACACCAGCACCCGCGATCGCGCCAGCTCCACCCGCATCGAGATGTCCGACGAGCTCGACGTGACCGGACTGCAGCTGCCCCTGCGCGGCGTAGAGCTCGAGTTTGGCGCGGGTATCGGCGATATCCAGGTTGCGCATCGTGAGTTGCCCGATGCGGTCGACGGGCCCGAACGCAGCCTCCTCAACTCGCTCCATGGACAGCCGGTCAGGGTGATAGCTCAGCGAGGGACCTCGCGTATCGATGATCGAGTAGTCGTCGCCGCGGCGTAGCCGAAGCGTGACGTCACCCGTTACGGCAGTCGCCACCCACTTTTGCAGCGACTCGCGCAGCATGAGCGACTGCGGGTCGAGCCAGCGACCCTCGTAGAGCAGGCGCCCGAGCCGGCGACCCTCGGCGTGGTAGTTGGCGATGGTGTCCTCGTTGTGGATGGCACTGAGCAGCCGTTCGTAGGCGATGAAGAGCAGGGCCATGCCGGGTGCCTCGTAGATGCCGCGGCTCTTGGCCTCGATGATGCGATTCTCGATCTGATCGGCCATGCCCAGGCCATGGCGCCCGCCGACGGCATTGGCTTCGCGAACCAGGTCGACAGCAGTGGCGAACTCCCGGCCGTTGATGGCGACGGGGCGCCCCTGGCGGAACGACACCGTGACGTCCTCGGTGTCGATGCGCACGGCCGGATCCCAGAAACGCACGCCCATGATCGGATCGACGATCTCGATCGAGACGTCCAACTGCTCGAGTTGCTTGGCCTCGTGGGTCGCGCCCCAGATGTTGGCATCGGTCGAGTAGGCCTTCTCGACCGAATCGCGGTAGGGCAGGCCGTGAGCCTGCAACCACTCCGACATCTCCTTGCGACCGCCAAGCTCATCGACAAAGGCGGCATCGAGCCAGGGCTTGTAGATGCGCAAGCGCGGATTGGCCAGCAGCCCGTAGCGGTAGAAGCGCTCGATGTCGTTGCCCTTGTAGGTCGAGCCGTCGCCCCAGATGGAAACATCGTCGTCGAGCATCGCCCGCACGAGGAGCGTGCCGGTGACAGCCCGGCCGAGCGGCGTGGTGTTGAAGTACTGCCGCGTGCCGGATCGGATGTGGAAGGCACCGCAGGCCAGCGCCGCCAGGCCCTCCTCGACGAGGAGCTCCTTGCAGTCGACGAGCCGGGCGATCTCAGCTCCGTACTGGAGTGCCCGTCCGGGCACCGACCCGATATCGGGCTCGTCGTACTGGCCGAGATCCGCCGTGTAGGTGCAGGGCACCGCGCCCTTGTCGCGCATCCACGCGACGGCAACGGAGGTGTCGAGCCCGCCGGAGAACGCGATGCCGACGCGATCTCCGACCGGCAGGGACGCCAGCACCTTGGACATGACGCGAGCCTAGCGGTCGCGTTTCAGCGGTCCGCGCTATGCAGGTTGAGCGTCCTCGCCGACCAGGCGGGCCTCGGCTTCGGCCGCGCGACGCAGGGCATCTTCGAGCGCTGCCTGGGCCTCGCCGTAGGCGGCGAAATCACCACGGGCCAGTGCCTCACGTCCGCGGTCATAGGCGGCCTGCGCATCGGCGAGTGCGGTCTGCAGGTCGGTCAGCGGATCACCGGTCGGCTCCGGACCCGGCGTGGGACCGGGCGTCGGTGTCGGCTGCGGATCAGGGCTGGGTCCGGGGGTCGGCTCGGGCGTCGGGTTGGGATCGGTCGAGAGCACCTTGGCCAGCGCCTCATCGAGAGTGTCCTCGAGCGCGACATTGGCACCGTAGGCCGCGAGGACCTTGCGGAAGAGCGGGTAGCCATCCTGCGTCGCGCGCAGGTAGACGGGTTCGACGTAGAGCAGGCCGCCGTTGAAGGGCAGCGACAGCAGGTTGCCGAGGTCGACCTCGGAGCCACCTCGCCGCAGCAGCGAGAGTTCGGAGCTGATCTCCGGGTCGGACTCGAAGTTGTTCTGCACCTGCGTGGGACCGGGAATCGTCGTATTGCTCGGCAACTGCAGCACGCGGAGCGTGCCGTAGCCGTCACCCGGCGCGGAGTCGACCGCCATGAACGCAGCAAGGGTGGGCCGTCGCTGCGGTGCGAACGTCGTCGTCAACGAGAACGTCGGCTGCTCCTGGCCGGGCATCTGCAGGGTCAGGTAGTAGGGCGGCTGGAACTGCTGGATCGTCTGCGTCGGGTCGAAGGGCACGATCCAGAAGTCGGTGCCGTTGTAGAACGTGGCCGGGTCGGTCACGTGGTAGCGCGACATGACGACCCGCTGCACCTTGAACAGGTCCTGCGGGTAGCGCACATGTGCCTCCATGTCGGCCGGCATATCGGCCCGGGGCTGGATGACGCCGGGGAAGGCCTTCATCCATGTCTGGAGGATGGGGTCGGCCTCATCCCACGCGTACAGCGTCACGGTGCCCTCGTAGGCATCGACGATGGCCTTCACGGAGTTGCGCGCGTAGTTGAGCTGATCGATCGGCGCGATGGCCGACGACCCCGATCGCACCGTGATGGAGTCGCTCGTCGCCTCGCCGAGGGAGATGCGCGAGGAGTAGGGGTAGGCGTTGGTCGTGGTGTAGCCGTCGACGAACCACACGATGCGCCCATTGACGACGGCCGGGTAGGGGTCCTGGTCGAGGGTGAGCCAGGGTGCAATCTTCTCGACGCGCGTGAGCGGCGTGCGATCCCACAGGATCCGCGACTCCTCGTTGATGAGGTCGGTCAGCAGGATGTTGCTGTCCTGGAACTTCGTGGCGAAGAGCAGGCGATGGAAGAACGAACCCACGGCGACGCCACCCGAGCCGGTGTAGGTGTTGTTGACCTGTCCGGTGGGGCTCGCGTCGTCCGGGTAGTCGAGCTCGACCGGAGGTGTGCCCTCGGGGGCGCCCACGATGGAGAACGGCGGTGACAGCTCGCCGAAGTAGATGCGCGGCTGCTCGATGTCGAGCAGGCCCTCCGGCGGGATATCGCTTTCGAAGAAGTCGGGCTGGCCGTTGGTCAGCGCCGTGTTGTCGTAGGCCGAGACGAACCCATAGCCATGGGTGTAGACCGCGTGGTCATTGGCCCAGTTGCGCTGGTTTTCGGGGATGCCGGCGATGTTGATTTCGCGTGCCGCGACCACGGCTCCACGCTGGCCGCCTTCCATCATGTAGCGGTCGACGTCGAGGGTGTCATTGAATGAGTAGTACGCGCGGATCTGCTGGAGCTGGTTGTAGGTCGGCGAGGCGAGGGCCGGGTCGAGCAACCGGATGTTGTCGAGAGTGCCGGAATTGGCCGCGATGACCTCGGGGCTGGGCGGATCGACGGTGCCGGGATAGTCCTGGACATCGGCGTTGGCGATGCCGTAGGCGGAACGCGTCGCGGTGATATTGCGCTCGATGAACGGCTGCTCGCGGACGAGCTCGCTGGGGCGCACCTGGAACTGCTGGACGATCGCGGGGTAGACACCGCCGATGAGGATGGATGAGGCGATGAGCAGGCCCAGACCGATGGTGGGGATCACCCAATTGCGCACCAGGATGTTGACGATGAAGAGAACGGCCACGAGACCGGCCACGAAGGTCAGGATCGTCAGGGCGGGAAGCACAGCGTTGGCATCGGTGTACTTCATGCCGGTGAAGCCCTGGACGAGCGCCTCGCTCTTGATCATCAGGCCGTAGCGATCGAGCCAGTAGGCGACCGCCTTGAGCAGCAGGAAGATCGCGATGAGCGCGGACAGGTGCACCTGCGCTCCGACGCTCGCCCGATCACCCTTGGGCTGCAGTCTCAGGCCGCCGTACAGGTAGTGCACCGAGGTGGCGAGCAGCAGCGCGAGAATGACCGCGGTGAACGCGAAACCGAGGACGAAACGCAGGAACGGATAGGTGAAGATGTAGAAGCCGATGTCGAGGCCGAACTGCGGGTCGGTGATCCCGAAGTCAGTGGCGTAGCGCCACTGCAGGAACGTCGACCACTCCGCCGATGCCGAGATGCCCGCCAGGAGCGAGATCAGGGCCGTCGTCACGACCGTGATGAGGACGCGGAAGGGGTTGAGGCTCGCGCGGTAGCGCTCGAGCCCGGCCTGCTCCTGCGTCAAGGGAGTGACCACCGGCCGGAGGCGGTAGGCGAGCCACAGGGTGCCACCGATGACGACCGCCATCGTCAGCCCGAAACTGCTGAACATGATCGCCCGGGTGATGAGCTGGGTGGTGTAGACGCTCGTGTTGTCGACCGAGGCGAACCACAGCCAGTCGGTGTAGAAGCCCGTGAAGAGCACGAATCCGATGACGATGGCGCCGAGGATGATGATGGTCGGCAGGAGGACACGGCCGCGGCGGGGAGCCTGGCCGGTCACCGGAGGCGCTGCAGCGGTCACCATTCCAACTTACGTCAAGCGGCCCGGTCTCACGAGGCGGGGCAGGTGGGCAAGGCCTGGCCCGACCTCCACGCCTCCAGGGCGGCGAGTGCATCCTGCAAGGTCGCGACCGGCACGACGGTGAGTCCGTCGGGGATATGGCCCTGCGCTTCCTCGCAGTGGACATCGGGCATGAGGAACAACGTGGCGCCCGCCCCGGCGGCGCCGGCCAGCTTCTGACGGATGCCACCGATAGCACCCACCGCACCCGACGGATCGATCGTGCCTGTGCCTGCGACGTGCTCGCCGGCGACCAGATCCTCCGGCGTCAACTTGTCGACGATCGCGAGGGCGAACATCATCCCGGCGCTCGGGCCACCGATGTCTTCGAGCGTGAAGCGAATGGGGAACTCGGCCCGGTAGTTGATGCCAACGGTGATGCCGACGTAGGGCACCTCGGGCTCATCGGGCTTGGGTGCCGACACGACCTCGACGTCGGTGGCCGCACCATCGCGCTCCACCGTGAACACGAGTGTCGATCCGACGGGCTTGGCACGTACGGCATCGACGACATCCTCCGGGCGCGTGATCTCGCGCCCGTCGATGACGCGAATGAGCTCGCCCGCATCGAGAACTCCAAATGCCGGAGTGCCTTCCACCACGGCCGTGACGACGACATCCTCGATCACCGGCTTGTCGAGAGCGCCGAGCGCGGCCGCGATCGCGTTGGACTGCGAGGTGGAGAAGAGAACCGCATTGCGCTGCTGCACCTCCTCGCCCGTCTCGTCGTCGCCGTAGAGCAATTCACGGGGCAGCACGGCCCGATCGGGGTCGACCCAGGCCGCCAGGGCGCCGTACACGGTCAGCGGACTGCGCGGTTCCCCCTCTTCGCGAATCGTCGTCATGTCGAGGTTGCCCGAGACGGGATAGGTGGTCGTGTCGCTGATCTCCACCAGCGGGACGCCATCGATGTCGCCGATCGTGTTGAACGTCGGTCCGGGCGACAAGATGACGAAGGGCACAGGCAGGAGCCCGGCGATGATGAGCAGCGCGAGCAGGACACCCCCGCTGATGAGAGCGGTGATGGCACGCGGGCCAGGGCGGCGACGCTGGCCGTCTCGGCCCGGCGGATCCGAGGCGGAAACGGTGTCAGGCGAGCTCACGCGGGTCGGCCGTCGGGGCCGTGGTCGCGGCGAGCACGTGCGGCGCTGGCCGACGGTCGCGAGGCACGGGGGGCACGACGTGGACCGGACCGTGCGGGTCGCGGGGTGCGGCGGTCGGGCATGGGCCGGCGCATGGCGGCGCGGAACCGAGCCATATCGCCCAGCGAGGAGTGGGTGTCGAGGGGACGCCGGGGGCGACTGCGCAGTGCCGCCCACGCCAGGGCGAGCAGGGTGGCACCCACGGGGATGAGCCACCACAGCAGGGCAGACACGCGAACTCCTCACATCGGGGCCCGGGAAGGGCCGCACCCCAGGGTACGCCCCCTGCCGGGCGGCGCCTCTTCCCTTACCGTGGTCGCATGAGCGGGAACCTGCCCTTCGGCTTCGGAGCGCCTGACGGCGGGCAGCAGCCCTTCGACATGTCCCAGTTGGGGGCGATGCTCCAGCAGCTCGGACGCCTCATGCAGCAGGGGGGCGCCGAGGGCGGCGTGAGCTGGGATCTCGCACGCGACGGGGCACGGCAGGCCATCTCCGCGCAGGGCGACCCATCCGTCTCCGACGCCGAGCGACGCGCTGTCGTCGATGCGATCAGCCTCGCCCAGGTGTGGCTCGATCCCGCGACGTCGTACCCCGCATCATCAGCCGACGGCCTCGCCTGGAGTCGGTCCGAGTGGCTTGAGGGAACGTTCCCCGCGTGGCAGCGCATCGTGGCACCCATCGCCGAGCACGTGAGCAGTGTCATGAGCGCACCGACAGGCGACGCGGTGCCACCCGAGCTTGCCGCGCTCCTGCCCGAAGGCATGCCACCCGAGGCGGCCGCGATGATGGCGCCGCTCATGGCGATGGCGCGGCAGATGGGCTCGGCCATGTTCGGCATGCAGGTCGGCCAGGCGCTCGCCGCCCTGGCGGGCGAGGTCGTGGGCGTCGCCGACGTCGGCGTGCCACTCACCACCGACTCTCGGCCAGTCCTGCTCCCGCGCAATGTGGAGCAGTTCGGCGACGGCCTGGGCATTCCGGTCGATGAGGTCCGCCTCTACCTGGCACTGCGCGAGTGCGCGCATCAGCGGCTCTTCGCCCATGTGCCCTGGCTTGCCGGACGCCTCGAGGGCGCCATCGATGCCTATGCGCGCGGCATACGCGTCGACACCGATCGACTGGGCGAGGCGATGCGCGGCATCGATCCCGCGTCACTGCAGGATCCGACGAGGCTGCAAGAGGCCCTGGGCTCCGACATGTTCGCTCTCTCCGAGTCCCCCGAGCAGCAGGCCGCACTCGCGCGACTCGAAACCCTGCTCGCCCTGATCGAAGGGTGGGTGAGCGACGTGGTGACGCAGGCCAGTGCGGCGACGCTGCCGTCAGCGGAGCGCGTCGAGGAGGCCGTACGTCGTCGCCGTGCCGCGGGCGGACCCGCCGAGCGCACGTTCGCCTCGCTCGTCGGACTCGAATTGCGACCCCGAGCACTGCGCGAGGCAGCCCAACTGTGGCGGCAACTGCGCGAGACGAGCGGCATCGAGGGCCGCGACGCACTGTGGGCGCACCCCGACCTGCTCCCCGACGCCGAGGACCTCAGCGACCCGGCGGCGTTCCTCGAGCGCATCTCCGGCGAGCCCCTGACCGGCCCCGAGCCCGACGAGCAGTGAGTCCATCCGGCCTGCATGCCGACGCCCGACATCTGCTGAGCACGTGGGCGGCACCCGATGAATCCCAGGACGTCCTGCGCGCGCAGTACATCGCGCACCTGGACGGCTACCCCGACGCTGTGCTGCGCGAATGCCGGGCCGGACACATCACCGCGAGCACACTCATCATCGACACGTCGCGGGAGTCGGTGCTGCTCACCCTCCATCCGATTGTCGGTCGCTGGCTGCAAACCGGTGGTCACTGCGAACCAGGCGACACCGACCTCGTCGCTGCTGCCGCGCGCGAAGCTGCCGAGGAAAGCGGCATCGACAACCTGAGCATCGATGCGATGCCACTGCGTCTGGATCGGCACGCCGTGCGGTGTCGAGCGGACGACGGCGAGGCGACGACACTCGACCATCTCGACGTGCAGTTCCTCGCGGTAGCGCCCGCCTATGCGCGCGAGGTGCGCACGCACGAGTCGCTCGACCTGCGCTGGTGGCCGTGGACGACCCTGCCGGAGGACACGGACGCGTCGGTGCGCGCCCTCGTGGCCGCCGCCCTCGAGCGCACCGGGCGCTGACTTTCTTTGCTCCACAGGGGGTGTACAGCGTTGTCGCACGTCAGAAGCCGGTCGGGCGCCCAAGAAAGTCCGCCATCCCCAGGTCATCCACGGGCTGTCCCCCGCGACGCCCCGGCCTGTCCCCACGCTGTCCCCAGCAGCGTCCACAGGCATCGTTGACGCTTCCTCGACGCTCCCCCTAGCGTCGCGCTCAGCCCCCGGGATAACGGGCGTGCGTGCGCGAGGGGAAGGCGCACGGCCGCTCTGCGACCCGGGGGCGCTCTTCTGTCCGCCCCCGCTCCAGCGCCCTATGGACGGTCAAAAATCCGACAATAAGGACTAAATCGCCCACGACACGCTCACAGGCCGCTTCCCCGTCCCCCCGTCGCCCCCATGGCTGCCCTAGGGTGGCGGCGGACCGTGAGGAGGGGACCTCCCCTCGGACCCCCGGACCAGGGCGCGCATGCGTCTCGGCCCGGCGCCCTGCGTGAGGCGACGCCTCACCAGCTCCACAGCGAGACGAGGAGGACGGCCATGGCCGAGTCGTACACGGGTGAGGCGTACTGCGTGAAGTGCAAGGAGAAGCGCGCGTTCACCGGCAATGTCGAGGAGACCAACGGACGGCGCTTCGCCAAGGGCGTGTGCCCCGTCTGCGGCACCAAGGTGACCCGCATCCTGGGCAAGGCCTGACGCAGCACCCCCGCACGGAGAATGCTCCGCGCGGCTTGACAGACGTCATCGACGGCGTCGACAGCCCTGGGCTTGTCGACGCCGTCGAGCGTTTAGTGGCCCTGCCGTCGATGGGGGGCGACCCCGCCGAGATCGCGGTGCAGGATCTCCTCGCCGACGCGTGGCGGGCTGACGGCCTCGACGTCCAGGCCTGGGACATCGACGTCGCCGACCTGCGCACCCGCTCGGACTTTCCCGGCATGGAGGTCGAGCGCACCCAGGCACGCGGTGTGCTGGCCCGCTGGCCGGGCACCGGCGACGGACCCACCCTGCTGCTCCTCGGGCACACCGACGTCGTACCACCCGGCGACCGTGCCGCCTGGTCCACCGATCCCTTCACCCCCCGCATCGACGGCGACCGACTCATCGGGCGCGGCAGCTGTGACATGAAGGCCGGGACCGCTGCCATGTGGTTCGCCGTACGCGCCCTCCGAGACGCCGGCGTGCGTCTGCGCGGCGACATCCTGCTCGCGGCGGTGTCGGGCGAGGAGGACGGCGGCCTAGGCACTTATGCCCTCATCGAACGCGGAGTGCGTGCCGATGCCTGCATCATCCCCGAGCCCACCAACCTCGACCTCATCCCCGCCAACGGCGGCGCACTGACATTCCGCCTTCGCGTACGCGGTCTTGCCACGCATGCGTCACGCAGGACCGAGGGGGTCAGCGCGATCGCGACGTTCGTTCCGGTGCTTCAACACCTTGAGCGCCTCGAAGCCCAGCGCAATCAGGACGTCGACCCGCTCATGCAGCGCTGGCCCCTCGCCTATCCGCTGTCCATCGGCATGGTGCGCAGTGGCGACTGGGCGTCGACGGTGCCCGACCTGCTCATCGCCGAGGGGCGCCTCGGCGTCGCCCTCGGCGAGACACCCGATCAGGCACGCGCCGACCTCGAGGATTCGCTGGCTCGGCTGTGCGCTGCCGACCCGTGGCTCGCCGAGCACCCGATCGAGGTCGAGTGGTGGGGCGGCCAGTTCGCGTCCGGTCGCACCGACCCGCAGCATCCCGTCGTCGAACTCCTGGCCGCGGCCGTCGAGCAGGTCGGTGGCCGCGCACCGGGCGTCTACGGCGGCCCCTACGGATCCGACCTGCGCTTGCTCGTGGGCGCGGGCATTCCCACCGTGCAGTTCGGGCCCGGCGACAGCGCGGCGGCCCATGCGCCCGACGAGTGGGTGTCCATCACCGACACCGTCACCTGCGCGCGCACGATCGCCGCCTTCGCCATGGCCTACTGCGGGGTGGCCGACTAGCAGCGGACCCACCGGACCGTCCGGCCTGTGGATGACGCGGACGCCGAGTGCACGTTCGCTGGCACAGTGCCGCTGTGCCTACTCCCTCGCTCCCCCAACGTCCCTGGTTGCGCGACGACATGCCCCTGGTCTGGCGCGACGACACCACCGTGCAGGTCGGCGATGACGACCGCCGCGTGCTCATCGACGACCTCGATCACTCCGTCATCGCCTGGGCAGCCTCGCTGCAGGGCGACCGCACGCTCGAACAGGCACTGAGCGCCGCGGAGTCGGACGGCATCGCTCGGGGCGCGGCCCTGCGACTCCTGCGAGCACTCGGTCCGACCGGTGCCGTCGACGACGCCGCCGTGCTGCCCGAGACCCTGCGCGACTCCACGCCCCACCTACGCCTGCGCCTGGCCCCGGATCTAGCCGCGGCGCGCATCACGCTGGGCTCGGCCGAGCTCGCGGCACGCGCCCTCGATCGTCGGCTTCGCGCGTGCGTAGCCATTCACGGCGACGGTGACGTCGCCGAGGCGGTGGCCGCGGCCCTGACACAGGGCGGTGTCGGCAACATCGTGCGCGAACGCCGGCTGAGCTCCTCGTCTCGGCGGTCGCGGCGCGCGAGCGCCGAGCGCGCCTGCCACGTGCTGTGCGATGTGGCACATCCCGATGTGGCAGCCGACCCCGATGCACTCGCCCTCGATGTGCCGCACCTGCCCGTCTGCGTGCGCGGTGCGCGCGCCACCATCGGACCCTTCGTGATTCCCGGACTCACCGGATGCCTGCGGTGCCTCGACCTGCATCGGGGTGATCGCGATCCCGCGTGGCCGAGGATCGCCGTGCAGTTGCAGCATCGGCGCCCCGCGGTGACACCACGGGATTCATCCCTGACCGCAGCCGCTGCCGCTTGGACCGCACTGCAGGTCTTCGCCTGGGTCGACAGCACCGACCGCGAAGGATCGATGCGCTGGCCCGCGGGCTGGCCGGCGGCGGCACCACCCAGCGTGGGTGCACGGCTCGTCATCGCCCTGCCGGGCGGCAGCGTGACCCGCGAGGAGTCCCCGGCGCATCCGCTGTGCGGTTGCCGGTGGCCAGCCACCGGCTCCTAGGCGCGATGCTGGTCGAGTAACTCCAGGATCTGATCGCCGTAGCGACCGGCCTTGTCGGGGCCGATGCCACTGATCGCCAGCAGGCCGTCGATATCGCTGGGCATGGACTCGGCAAGCGCGTCGAGGGTCGCATCGGTGAACACGACGTAGGCGGGCACCTCGCGCTCACGGGCACGTTGGAGGCGCCAGGCCTTCAGTTCGTCGATGAGCGACTCCTGCGCCGTGGTCGGGCACGTGCGGCAGCGCATACGTGCACGCTCGGCCCCGGTGACGAGCGCGCGACCGCACACTCGACAGGACGCGGGACCCCGCCGGTCGGATCGGCGTGCCCGGCCGGCACCGCGCGACACGCTCGCGGCGCCAGCAGGCCCCGCGACCGTGGCCTGGGCTTCATCGAGGAAACGACTGCGCTGCCGCTGACCTCGACCCCCGGGGTGACGTGATCGCGACCAGGTGAGGACGAGATGGCGGCGCGCGCGCGTGATCGCGACGTAGAAGAGCCGGCGCTCCTCGGCCAGGCCCTCCTCGGCCAGCGCCTGCGCGTGGGGCAGCGACCCCTCGGCCAGTCCCGCGACGACGACGGCCTCCCACTCCAGGCCCTTGGCCGCATGGATCGTGGCGAGGACGACCCCGTCGGCCACGGGTGCGTGCTGAGCGTCGGCGCGGCGGTCCAACTCGATGACGAACGTCGCGAGGTCGGCGTCGGGAGCCAGTGATTCGGCAAGCGCCACCAGCGCGGACAGGGACTCCCAGCGCTCGCGCACCGCACCGGTGCTCCGCGGCGGCTCGGACGAGTAGCCCATGACACTGAGCACGCTGGCCACTCCGGATGCAGCCGGCTCGGTGCCGTTGGTGCGCGCGGCTCCGCGCAAGCGGGTGAGTGCCTCGCGCACCTCCCCGCGATCGAAGAATCGCTCGCCCCCGCGCAGCACCACGGGAATACCGCGCTCGGCGAGGGCCTCTTCGAAGGCGGGCATCTGGCCGTTGATGCGCACGAGCACGGCGATGTCGCGGGGCGAGAGGCCCTCCGCCATGAGCCGTTCGATGCGCTCGGCAACGGCGTGTGCCTCGGCCACCTCATCGTCGAAGGACTCCACGATCGGCTCGGGCCCGGCACCGACCTGGGACGACAGGCCGCCTTCACCCGCGCCCGCTGCCAGCACGCGGTTGGACAGGGTGACGATCTGCTCGGTGCTGCGATAGGTGCGGTAGAGACGGACCTGCGCGGCTCCGGGGAAGCGCGCCGGGAAGTCGCGCAGAAAGCGGTCGTTGGCTCCCGCGAACGAGTAGATGGTCTGGGCCGCGTCGCCGACGACGCAGACGTCGTCGCGATCACCGAGCCACAGGTCGAGCAGGCGGCTTTGGACCGGGCTCACGTCTTGGAACTCATCGACGGTGAACCAGCGGTAGGCCGCACGCACCTCGTCAGCGATATCAGGACGCTCGGCCAGGGCGCCGACGGTCATGAGCAGGACATCGTCGAAGTCGATGAGCCCGCGCTCGGACTTGATCTCGTCGTAGGCCGCATAGGCGCGAGCGGTGTCGGCCAGCGACACCGGCGGAGTGCGCAGCAGTGCCGCCTCCGGGTAGCGCTCGGCGGAGATCTCCATCTGCTTGGCCCACGCGATCTCGGCCGCCAGGTCGCGCACCACCGCGGGGTCGCTGGGCAGCCGGCATCGCGAGGCGGCCTCGGCGACGAGGGGCGCCGCCCGACCCACGAGTTCGGGCGGGGCACCGCCGACGACGCGCGGCCAGAAGTGGCGCAACTGACGCAGTGCCGCCGAGTGGAAGGTGCGGACCTGGACACCGTCGACACCGAGGATGCGCAACCGCTCGCGCATCTCCCCTGCCGCGCGCGTGGTGAACGTGACCGCCAGGCTGCGTCGGGGATCGTGCGCACCCACCTGCACGGCATGGGCGATGCGATGCGTGACGGCGCGAGTCTTGCCGGTGCCGGCACCCGCCCAGACGACGACCGGCCCCTCGAGGGATTCGGCGACGGCCCGCTGCTCGGGGTCGAGGGCCTCCAGGGGGTCGTCCACGCGGGAATGGTCGCACCCGGGTCTGACGTTGGCGGATCAGGCCACCCGCGAGAGGATGACACCGTGAGCAATCCAGCCCTGACCATGTACACAACCCAGTGGTGCGGCTTCTGCATGCGCCTGAAGGCCCAGCTGGCTCGCGAGGGCATCGAGGTGGCCGAGGTCGACATCGAACTCGATCCCGAGGCAGCCGCGTTCGTCGAGAGCGTCAACGGGGGCAACCAGACCGTGCCGACCGTCGTGTTTCCCGACGGCACGGCCATGACCAACCCGTCGCTGGGCAAGGTCAAGGAGAAGCTCGGCGTCTAGGGCCGGATCCAGTCGCCCTTCAGCGGTTCGCCGTACCACCGCTCGATCAGCCGTCGGGCGATCGATACCGCCGGCGGCAGCGCCACCTCGCGCGACTCGCAGGCCGCGACGAGGTCATCGCGACTGAACCACCGGGCCTCGACGATCTCCTCGCCGTCGACCTGCACATCCGTCGTGGTCGCCCACGCGTGATAGCCCAGCATGAGCGAGCACGGAAACGGCCAGGGCTGGCTGCCGAGATAGACCATCTCGTCGACACGCACGCCGGACTCCTCGAAGACCTCGCGCCGCACCGCTGCCTCGGCGGATTCACCGGGCTCGACGAACCCGGCGAGGGTCGAGAACCACGAGGGCTGCCACCGACCCTGGCGGCCGAGTAGGGCCCGGTCATCCTGATCGATGACGAGGACGATGACAGCTGGATCCGTGCGCGGGTAGTGCTCGCTGCCATCGTGCTCGCAGACGCGCACCCACCCCGCCGACGACATGCGCGTGGGTGCACCACAACGAGAGCAGCTCGGATGCGCCGCGTGCCAATTGTCGAGCGCGACCGCGGCAACCAGGAGGCCGACGTCGCGGGCACCGAGATCGGCACCGACCTCGCGCAGGCCGGACCATGGCCCGGGTGCAACCGCATGATCATCGACGCGGGCACAGAAGTACGCCGTCCCGTCTTCGTCGAGTCCGAGGAGAGCCGCCTCGGAGCCGCCGACGTCGAGTGGTGAGACCCATCGCAGCGTCGGACGTCCTGCGCCGTCGATCTCGACCGGGGCCTGGCCTTCGTGGACCGCGATGACGCGCGAGCGGGGATCAGCCCAGCGGGCGGCAACCCACTCGGTGTCTCCGCGGCGCTCGGCCACACGGTCCAGGGTGCTGCGGGCCAGGGAGAGGTCGGCCAGCAGTGACCGATCAGCCCTCGTGTCGCCCACGGGGGGAGCCTAGTGAGGGCTCGCGCATGCGACGATGGCGGCGATCGACGGAGGGAGCGACAGACAACGTGGCTGTGTTCATTCGCCAGCTCACGGGCATTCGCTTCGTGGCCGCCTTCTGGGTGCTCCTCTACCACCTCCAGGGACCCCTCACGATCATGGGCGTGATGGCGATCCCGGTCATCAGCGACGTCATCCGCGTCGGGCGCCTCGGTGTCGACCTGTTCTTCGCGCTGTCGGGCTTCATTCTCGCCCACACCTACATCACGAAGATGGGACCTCGACTCGCCGCGGGAGCCACGCTCGAGTTCTGGTGGCTGCGACTGGCTCGCATCTACCCGGTGCACTTCGTCATGCTCAATGTCGCCGGTCTCGCCATCATCGCCCAGGGCATCATCACCGGCGAGGATCGCGAGCGCCCGTGGCTCAACCCGATCGACTACATCCGCAACGTCCTGCTCATCCAGGAGTGGGGCCCTCATCCGGAGCGCGGATGGAACGTCGTCGCGTGGTCGCTGTCGATGGAGTGGCTGGCCTACCTCATCTTCCCGCTGCTCGTGCTCGTGCTCTTCTTCCTGCACAAGCGCGTGTCGACCCCGGTGCTCATCGTCGCGTGGTTCGTGTCGCTTCTGCCGCTACTCGTTCGTGGCAGCCTGACCACCGACCCCTATTACACGCAGCTGTGGGGCTCGGTCATCCGCGTGCTCTCGGAGTTCACCGCCGGCGCGATCACCTACCTGATCGTCATGCGCTGCATTCCCCCCGGTGCCACCGACCCGAAACCTCGCGTCGAGCGACTGGCCACGACCGTCTCGGTGGCCATGCCCGTGCTGATCATCGTGGGCGCCGTCTTCCTCGGTCGGTGGAGCGTCGCGCAGTCGCCGATCACGCTGAACGACCCCGAGGCCGAGCCGCTCCCGCCGTTCTTCCACCTCTGGCTGGTGCCACTGCTCATCGTGTGGATCGGCGCGCTGGCCCTGTCGCGACGCGGACAGGCCAAGTGGCTCTCCACCGACACCCTCATCCTCGGCGGTGTCGTGTCGTATTCGCTCTACATGACCCACCTGGTGTGGTTCGGCGTCTGGCGCGCCGGCATGAACGCGCTCGGCATCGAGGGTGGCATCCTCTTCGGCATCGCGTGGATCGTCGGTATCGCCGGCGCCTTCGTCGTCGCCTGGCTGATGTGGCGCATCGTCGAGGAGCCGTGTCGCAAGATCATGCGCAAGGCAGTCGGCGTCAAGCCGGTCGCACCGGAAGAGACGACCGCCGATCCGAGCGCGAAGAAGGACAACGCGGTCACGGACCGGTGAGGATCCGCTCCAGGTCGGCCCGGGTAGGCATCTGCATCGGCCGGACGACGTCGCCACTGCCCACGAGGACGAACGACGCATCGATGCGATCCAGGGGCGTGCCGGTCGCCTCGGACCACGCCACGCGATAGATGCCCAGCTGCAGGTCGCGCAGGCCTCCGGGGCCCCCGGATTTCCAGTCGACGATCTCGATGCGTCCGTGCGGATCGCCGAAGACCGCGTCGATGCGACCACGGATGAGCCGACCGCCCAGCATGATCGCGAACGGTGCCTCGATGGCGAGGGGTGCGCGCTGGGCGTAGGGGCTGCGGAGGAATGCCTCGCGCAGGCGCTCGAGTTCGAGATCGGCGGCGAGGTCGTCGGCGCCCTCGAGTTCGTCGAGGTCGAAGAGCGTCTGCACGGCGTACTGGCCCTCGATCCATTCGTGCAGTGCGGTGCCACGTCGGGCGGCCCGCGACGGACGCCGCGGCATGGGACGCGCGAGATCGAGCGCGTAGGCCGCGGGATCGTCGTGGAGGCGCACGAGATCGCTCGCGGACAGAGCGAAGGGCAGCGCGACCTCGCGCGGGCGGCGCATGGCGCGCGCTTCAGCCACGAGCCGCTCGGTGACGTCGTCCCAGGACTGCACGACCGCCTGCTCGTCGTCGGGCAGCGGCACGGGATCGAGGTCACCGGCGCGCGCCTGCTGGACGAGCTCGGCGGCGCGCAGCCGAGCGGACCGCGCAGCGGCGTCGGGATCGTGCGGCCAGGGCGCGGAGCGTTGGGCCAGGAGCGGATTGACGGCGCCGTCGCCGGGGGACGCCGCCCACTCCACGACCTCCCCACCGCCACCCGTGCACCAGTCATGGACCTCGTCGAGGAACTCGCCGGGACCGCGCACCGTGGTCTGGGAGGGGCCCCACCAGTGGCCGGACACGGCCAGCGTGCGCTCGGCTCGCGTGAAGGCGACGTAGGCGAGGCGTCGCTCCTCGGCGAGTGCCATGACCGTGCTTGCCTCCACGAAGCGCTTGTGAGTCGTGGCCGTTGGCCCGGTCGGATCAGGAAAGTCGCGCAGCCCGGGCGGCGCATCGTCGCGCAATGACCACGGCACGACGTGGGGGTTGGTCGGCCACCGATCACGCCCGCCGCCCGGGAACACGGTGTCGCAGCAGCCGGGCACGAGGACGTGCGGGAACTCCAGGCCCTTGGCCTTGTGGATGGTCATGAGCACGACGGCGTCGCCTCGGGGCAGGTCGTCGAGTGTGGGCGCGGAGTCGAAGACTTCGGCATCGCGCAACCGGGCGAGGAATCCGCTGAGCGTGGAGCGGGCACCTCCAACGGAGACGGGGAATTGCGCTGCCAGGTCGCGAAAGGCACCCATCGCTCGGGCACGATCGGCCGCCTCATCGGCCGGACCGAGGGCCAGCTCGACCCCCAGGCCGGTGACGCGCAGGACGCGGGAGATGAGTTCGGCCGGTGGATCGTCGCGATGGCGACGTAGAGCGGCCAGCTCGGCGGACAGGGCCACCAGGCGCTCGCGCGCCTCGGGCGATATATCGGGGCCCTCACCGGCAGCGGCCCGGTCGATCGCCTCGACGAGGCTCGCGAGGTCGGCCGGATCGGTGCCGAGGATCGCGGCACGCAGGCGCGCATCGACGTCGTCGGGTTCGCGCGAAGGCCCGCGATCGGCGGTCGCCAGGCGACCCAGCGCCGCTAGGTCGCGCGGACCGAGTCGCCAGCGCGGACCTTCGAGCAGGCGCAGGCACGAGGCGTTAGCGGTCGGGTCGTCGAGGACCTCGAGGATCGCACGCACCTCGGCCACGACGGGTACGTCGAGCAATCCCGCAACGCCGACCAGGTGAGTGGGAATCCCGCGAGCACGCAGGACTCCATCGATGTCGAGGAGTGTCTCGGCTCGTCGCGCCAGCACGGCGATGCCGCGCCACGCACCGTGCTCGTCGTGCAAGCGCTCGATCTCGTCGGCGACCCACGCGGTCTCGTCGGCCACGGTGGGCAGCAGCGCACATCGCACTCGACCGCGGCCGCGATCGGTCGCGGCCGCCGCGAGGGGCTCGACGCCGGCGTGCAGGGCACGCAGCGGCGCGGCGACGTGGTTGGCGAGGTCGAGGATGAAGGGACCCGATCGCCGGTTGTCGGCCAGGGAGTAGCGGGGCGCTGGCATCTCGCGCCCGTCGACGCGACGGGGGAAGTGGACGGGGAACCGGTCGATGTTGTCGACGGTGGCCCCGCGCCACTCGTAGATGGCCTGGCAGGGATCGCCGACAGCTGTCACCGGGTGCCCGTCGCCGAACGCGGCCTGCAGCAGCAGCCGCTGCGCGACTGACGTGTCCTGGTATTCATCGAGCAGGACGCACGGGTAGCGCTCGCGCAGGTCGCCCCGCACGTCGCTCGACAGGCGCACGATCGCGAGGGCCCAGCGCACCTGGTCGGCGAAGTCGAGCACCTGATGCGACCGCTTCGCCTCGCGGAACTCCTGGACGAGCCCGCACAGCGCTGCCCGCATGCGCGCCGCCTCGAGCATCTGGTCGCCGATCTTCTGGCGCTTGGGCAAGGCATCGAGACGGTCGATGAGCGCGCAGGCGTCGTCGAGGGCAAGCGATGGATCGAGGTCGAGTTCGGCGAGCGCATCGTCGAGCCGCAGCATCGCGGTGATGACGGACGACATCGCCCGCCCCCGATCGGCCAGGGGAATCACCGTGCCGCGCACCACCTGCGCGGCGAGCGCCTCCCGCGCGCCGTGCGCGAGCACCTCGGCACCGGGCTCGATGCCGACGAGCACGCCGTGATCGACGAGGAGGCGGGCGGCGAAGGCGTGGTAGGTCGACACGGCCGGCTCGAGCATGACCTCGGGATCGATCCAGCCCCGCTGCTGGGCGGCGAGGAGGAAGCGTCGACTGCGCGACAGCAACTCAGCGGCTGCCTTGGTGGTGAAGGTCAGGCCGAGCACGCCGTCGGGTGGTACGTGGCCCTCGATCACCAGCCATGCGATGCGCGCGGCCATGACCGTGGTCTTGCCGGACCCCGCACCGGCCACGATCGCCGCTGGCTCGAGCGGCGCGCTGACGGCGGTCCACTGCTCATCGCTGAGCGGATGGCCGAGCAGTTGCTCGATTCGGTCGCGCGACTCGTTCACGGCACGACCTCCCCGCCCAGGGATTGGGCCGGACATGTGCGAACGAAGGCGCACCGACGGCATTCACCCGAGGGGACCGCGGGGAAGGATTCGGCGCGCACCTGGACCACGGCATCGCGCAGCGCATCGACGATGGGCGCCTCGCGCAGGTCGTCGACGACCAGGGCCGGCTGCTCCTGCACCTTGGGGGATCCCGGGGAGTGACGATCGTCGAAGCGCAGCTGCACCAGGCTCGCGCCACCCGGCGCAGTCGGCGCGCCCGCCACCGCATCGAGCGCACCGGCCAGGATCGCCGCCTGGTAGACGGCGAGCTGGGCGTGGTCGGCGACCGAGACATCGGACGGGGTGTCCTTGCCGGTCTTCAGGTCGACGGCGTAGGCGCGGCCCTCATCGTCGACTTCGACTCGGTCGATGGCGCCTCGAACGATGACGGTGCCGTCGAGTCCGGGAGCATCGATGGGCAGCGCCACCTCGAAACGCTGCTCGGCGGCCAGCACCGTGCGCTCGGACGACCGGTGGTAATCGCACATGCGGCGAATGACGTCGCGCAGGGCCGCGCGTTCGGCCTCGGCCTGCCAGGGCGCATCGAACGGAAGATGAGCCCAGACGAGATCGGCGCGCGCCTCGAGGACCTCGGGGTCGGGGGGCAGGTCGCCGCGCGCGACCGCCTCGGCGAGCGCGTGGACGATCGATCCGAACGACAGTGCGCCCGATCGTGGCGAGTCGGCATGCGCCTCGCGCTGCAGGAACCATCGGCGCGGACATGTCTGCAAGCCGTCGAGCGCCGATGCGGACAGCGCGATGGGCTCGTCAGCCGGTCGCACGGGCGCGACGCCGACCGTGCGCTCGACCAGACCCCACCAGGTCGCCGGGTCGGCGAGCGGCGCGAGTCGATCGCCGTCGTCATCGAGATCGGCCAGTGCCGCCAGGCGGCGTGCGGCCTCGATGCGCAGGCCCTCACTGACCGCCGGATCGCTTGCGACGGAGCGCAGCTCGGCGATGAGGCCATCGAGGGTGAGCGGGCGTGCGGGGCGACCCGGCAGGTGCCGAGCGGTCAGGCGGAGGTCGTCGACGAAACGACTCGGCTGGTCGCCGGTCATCTGCTCGGATGCCACCACGGCCACGCAGGCACTGCGCTCGGCGCGGGACAGCGCGAGGACGAACAGGCGTCGGTCTTCGGCGACCTGGGCCGCGGCCTCCTGCCGCGCGAGTGCGTGCACATCGAACGCCGTGCCGCGGGCCAGGCCATCGAGTTGCTCGACATGCAGGATGCTCGATCGTCCGCGCAGTGAGGGCCAGGCACCCTCCTGCGCTCCGACGATGACGACGTGGTCCCAGGACCGCCCGACGGCCAGATGGGCGGTGGCGATCACCACTGCGTCATCGTCGACACCGCGCCCGGAGACCGACTCGGCGGGAACGCGCTGGCTGCTCAACGAGGAGAGGAAGGCGGGTGCGCCGACGACTCCCGCATAACGATCGCTGAATCGCTCCGCCGCATCGAAGAGCGCACTGACCGCGTCGAGGTCGTGGGACGAGGGGCGGTGGCCGGCGAGAGCCGCGCGGCGTAGGCGCTCGGGCCACGGCCGCACGATGGTGCCGAGGCCGGTGCCTGACCAGAGCGTCCAGAGGATCTCGCCCGGAGGTGCCCCGGCGAGCGCCTGCTCGCGCGCGCGTGCGAGCAACCGCCCCAGCTCGTGGACGCGGGCAAGGGTGGATGCCGCCTCCTCGACGACATCGGTCGGGGTCTCGGCCTGCAGGGACTCGACGACGCGGCGGAGTTCGGCTGCCAGCAGTGTCGTGCCCCCCGGCGGGGTCGCCTCGGGGTGCGCTGTGCGGTGAGCCTGCCGCAGGGCGCGCATGAGGATACGCAGGTCGAGCGGATCGATGGCGCCGATCGGTCCGCTGACGATGTCGACCGCCGTGGTCGGCGTGATCGTGCGCGGATCGAGTGCGGCCTCGAGTGCTGACAGCAGCACGGCAACGGCGGGCTCTGCTCGCAGCGGGACATCATCGGACATCACACGCACCGGCACCCCGGCCATCTCCAGCCCCCGACGCATGACCTCGATGTCGCCCTGGCCGCGCGCCAGGACGGCCATGCGATGCCAATCGAGGCCGCCGACATGCCGCTCGCGCAGGTCGCGGCCGATGTGGGCGGCCAGGTCGCCCGGGGAGTCGAAGGACAGCACCGCCACCTCGTCGTCGACATCGCCGGGTGCAGGCGCGCGGTAGCGGCGCAGGACATCGGCGGACAGGCCCGCCAGCGACGTGCCCCGCTGGACAGACGCGATCGCCTCGCGCAGGTGCGTGCCCCCGCGATGGGCGCGCTCAAGGACGATCACGCGCTCACCCAGCAGTCGCGCGATGGCTTCGCGGTCAGCCCCGCGGAAGCCGTAGACGCTGACGTCGGGATCGGCGAAGGCCACGAGCGTCGGGGCAGCCAGGGCCTCGAGCAGGCGCACCTGCAGCGGATCGGCCTCGTGTGCATCGTCGACGTAGAGGCAGGCGAGGGAGGCGCGCAGCGGTGCGGCCTCGTCACTGGCAGCGAGGTGGGCGGCCAGGGCGATCAGCCGGCTGTAGTCGATGACGCCTTCGAGTGCCATCACTTCGTCTTCGACATCGGCGAAGCGTGCGAGCGCACCCCACGCGGCATGACCGAGCGCATCGCCGGCCCGCTCCAGATCGTCGGCCTCCAGTCCGAGTTCGCGCATGCGCGCGAGGAACGCGCGAACGTCGTTGGCAAGGCCGAGGGTCGGCAGCGCCACCGACAGGTGCTCGGGCCACTCGACGGCACCGTCTTCGACAGCACCGAGCAGGAGGTCACGTACGCGCACGTCTTCTTCGGCGCCGGACAGCAGTCGCGGCAGCACCGCATCGGGGTCCTGGGCGGCCGCGCGCGTGACGAGTGAATACGCGAAGGAGTGGAACGTCGTGACGACGGGTACCGCTCCCCCGGAGGTGCGCGCGGCGAGACGATCGCGCAGGTCGCGGGCGGCGGATCGGCCGAAGGCCAGGACCAGGATGCGGTCGGCCGGCACGCCCTCGGCCAGGCGCGCGAGCACGGACTCGACCAGGGCGGCGGACTTGCCAGTGCCGGGCGCCCCGAGGACCAGGAGCGGGCCGGCGGCGTGGGCGACCACGGCGGCCTGCGCGGGATCGAGGGTCGGCGCCCGGCCGCGCGGGGGCGGCGTACGGACGATCACCGGGGCCTCCACGAGGACATCCCATCAGGGGGGTCTGACGGCCCGGAGGCTCGTGGCGCCCCCGGGCCCGGCTTGTCTGCGACCATCGGGGGGTGACCCAGGAGGCTGTGCCCCGAGGCACCGAGTCGGCGGCACCCCCGCCGGCCCGGGGTCGGCATGCCGCCGACGGCTCGCAGCCCACTGTCGCGCTCCCCCGCCCTGAGGCTCCCCCGGGAGCGCCCTCCTCGACCACGGTCGTCATCGAGGACGGGGTCATCCCCCGTCGCCTGCGCCGCCCCCTCGACCTCGCCCGCTTCCTCGTCGCGCTCGCGGCCGTCGCGGCCACGGCCCTCATCGCCTACTTCGCCACCGGCACCACCGAGGGACTCGAGGAAGACCTGACCGGCGGCGCGCAACTGCTGCCGTCGATCGTCATCCTCGCGCTCAACGTCATTGGCGGTATCGGCCTGCTCGGCCTGCCGATCGCGGCAGCCGTCAACCTCGTCATCCGTCGTCGTATGCGCCAGCTCTTCGATGCGCTGATCGCCCTGCTGCTCACGGTCATCGTGCTGACCCTGGCGTCCTACCTCGTCGAGCAATACGGCAGCGACCGTCTCGTCGCCGCGCTCACCGGCAATATCGGCACGCAGACATCGGCGACCGCACCGATCATCGGCGGCCTCGTCGCCTTCATCACCGTCGCCCGGCTCATGGGACGTCGTCCCTGGAACGTGCTGTCCGCCCTCGTCATCGGCTCGCTGCTCATCGTGGCGCTCCTCAGCGGCACCGCCAACGTGGCGGGACTCCTCATCTCCGTCTTCGCCGGCTGGGGCCTGGGCCTGCTGGCCCGCTACATCCTCGGCACCCCGACCACGCGGCCGTCGGGCACCGAGGTCGCCGAGGCACTGGCACGCGGCGGCTACCCGCTCACCATGCTGCGCGCCTCCCGCCAGACCAACGTGGGCCGTCGCTACGTCGCCACGACCCGCAGCGGCGACTCGCTCGAAGTCGTCGTCCTCGACCGCGACCTCGAAGGCGCGGGCCTGGCGAATGCCGCGTGGAAAGCACTGCGACTGCGCGAAGAGCCCGGACGCGGTGCCTTCAACATGCGTCGCGAACTCGATCATGCGGCGTTGATGGCGTACGCCGCGCAGGCTGCAGGCGCCCCCGTGCCGCGCCTACTCATCACCAGCGAGATCGGTCCCGACTCCTCGCTACTCGCCTACGAATACACGGTCGGCACTCGCTTCAGCGACCTCGACGCCGATCAGATCACCGAGGCTGATCTCGAGGGTGCCTGGCGTGCCATGCGTCTGATGCACGAGCACCAGATGGCCCACCGAAGCCTCACCGCCGAGCACCTCCTGCGCGACCGCGCCGGAGACATCTGGCTGCTCGGCGAATCGTCCGGCTCCGTTGCCGCGAGCGACGTGGCCATGCGCATCGACGTGGCCGAACTGCTGTGCACGCTGGCCATGGTGGTCGGCCCCGATCGGGCCGTGCGTTCCGGTCGACGCGTGCTGGGCGTGCAGGGGCTGGCCCGCGCTCTTCCCGTGCTGCAACCGGTCGCCTTCAACCCCGTGACGCGCAAGGCGATGCGCAAGCGCCGCGACCTGATGGTGCAGCTACGCGACGCCCTCGTCGAGATCCGCCCCGACGGCGCAGTCGAGCAGATCGACGTCGAGCGCATCAAACCGCGCACGCTCATCATGATCGTCGTCGGCACGATCGCCGCCTACGTCCTGCTCTCCCAACTCGCGCAGGTCGATCTCGGCGAACTGCTGACGACCGCGTCGCTGGAGTGGCTCGCGGTCGCGTTCATCGCCTCGCTCGTCACGTATGTGGGTGCCGCATGGTCGCTCGTCGGCTTCGTGCCCGAGCGCATTCCCCTGCACCGCACGATGATGGCCCAGGTGGCCGGTGACTTTGCCACGCTCGTCTCTCCCCCGACCCTCGGCGCCATCGCCATCAACATGCGCTTCCTCACCAAGGCGGGCCTGCACCCCGCGCTCGCGGGGGCCAGCGTCGGCGTCTCGCAGGTGGCCGCCTTCGTGGTTCACCTGCTGCTGCTGCTCGGCTTCGGTATCGCGGCGGGCACGCAGGCCGACTTCACGTTCGCCCCACCCGCATGGGCCGTGATCGCGGTCATCGGCGTCGCGATCCTGCTGCTGTCGGCGTTTGCCGTGCCGCGCCTGCGACGCTACGTGTTCGGTCGCGTGCGTCCACTGCTGCGCGAGGTCGTGCCGCGGCTGATCACGGTGGCGCAGCGCCCCATGAAGCTGGTCGAGGGCATCGGCGGCATCCTGCTGCTCAACCTTGCTTACATCGTGTGCCTGGTCGCCTGTGTCCGCGCGTTCGGGGGCGACACCAACATCGCCGCGATCGCGGTCGTCTATCTCGCGGGCGCCACCATCGGGCAGGCCGCGCCCACACCCGGCGGTCTCGGTGCGGTCGAGGCCGCACTGGCCGCGGGCCTCACGGCGGCCGGCCTCCCCGGTGGCCTCGCGGTGTCGTCCGTCCTCCTCTTCCGTCTCGTCACCTTCTGGCTCCCGACCGTGCCGGGCTACCTGTCCTTCAACTGGCTGACCAAGAAGGGCTACCTGTAGGTTCACCGCATGAGCGACGTGAGCATTACGCCCCTGGTCGATGGTCCCCTCGAGGTTGCCGGCGCCTGCCGCGTCAACGCCTCCGACGGCACCGAGATCCGCAGTGCCGACAAGGTCTACCTGTGTCGGTGTGGCGCATCCGAGAAGAAGCCCTTCTGCGACGGATCGCACAAGAAGATCGGCTTCGTCTCCAACGTCGAGGCCTAGTCCTTCAGTGGACCCCGCCAGCCGCGATCTCCTCGACGGCTGGATCTCCGGCGTCCTCGCGCGAGCCGACCATCACTGCGGCGTCTTCATCGGCGACGACGGACAGCCCTTCGGCCCGCGTGCGCGTCCGTGGGACTACCCGGACATCCTCGTGAGCGGTGGCGTACACGATGACGCCCTGGTGCTCGAGCTCAGCGACGGCTCGCTGCGTCTGCATGGCGTACACGACGTCGTCCCAGGCACGCACCCGTGGGGACCCGGACTGCGCGTGACCGGCACGATCGATGACGTGCCGACAGAGGTCTGGCTGGTCTAGGTCAGCGCCACGCGGCGACCGCGAGGGTGAGCAGTGGTGCGATCACCAGGGCGGGCAGCAGATCGGCAACCGCGATGCGGCTGACCTTCAACAAGCGCAGGGACAGTCCGAGCAAGATGACGCCGCCCGTTGCCGTGATGGCAGCGATAGCCGATGTGGCGAGCACCTGTCCCACGAGGACGCCCAGCAGGGTGAAGATGCCCTGCACGATGCCCACCGTCACCGCCGAGAGCGCCACGCCCCACCCGAGCGAAGCCGCGAAGGCGATGGAGGCGAAGCCGTCGATGACCGACTTGAGCGCGAGTTGGTCGATACCCCGGCCGAGCCCGTCCGAGATCGATCCGAGGATCGCGAGCGGGCCGATGCAAAACAGGAGCGAGGCATCGACGAAGCCTTCGATGAAGCGCGCCCGGCCCGCATCGTCGGCTCCGCGATTCACCCTGCGCTGGACCCAGCCTCCGAACGCCTCGGCTCTCTGCTCGAGTCGCAGCAGCGACCCGACGACCCCGCCGATGACGATCGCGGCCAGCACGATGAGCAGTGGCCCAGCATCTCCGACCTCACCAACCCACGTCTCATCGAAGATGTCCGCGATGTTGAGGGCGGCGACGACAAGCGTGACCAGGCCGAGAGCCTGCATGATGAGTTCGCGCGTGCGCTCAGGGAGTCGATGGCCAACGAGAACGCCGAGCGCGGACCCGATGACGATGGCCGCCATGTTGAGCAGGGTCCCGAGGCCGATCACCTCGAGAGACTAGCGACGGCTCAGTAGTACGGCGTCTCGGGATCCACCTGCAGCGACCACGCGTTGATGCCGCCGCCGACATGGATCGCATCGGCGAAGCCCGCACCGTGCAGCACGGCGAGGACCTCGGCCGAGCGGCCACCCACCTTGCAGTGCAGCACGATCTGCTTGTCCTGCGGCAGCTTCTCCAGCGCCGAACCATCGAGGAACTCGCCCTTGGGGATGAACTCCGCCCCGTCGATAGTGGCGATCTCCCACTCGATGGGCTCGCGAACATCGATGAGCACGAAGTCGCGCTCGCCGCGGGCGCGCGCGTCGAGCATCTCCTTGAGTTCGTGCACGGAGATCGTGGACTCGCGTGCGGCCTCGGCGGCAGCGTCGGAGATCACACCGCAGAACGCGTCGTAGTCGATGAGTTCGGTGACCGTGGCATTGGGCGAGCACACCGCGCAGTTCGGATCCTTGCGGATGCGCACCTCGCGGAAGGACATCTCGAGTGCGTCGTAGACCAGTAGTCGCCCGAGTAGCGGATCGCCGATGCCGGTGAGCAGCTTGATGGCCTCGGTGACCTGGATCGAGCCGATCGTGCCGCACAGCACGCCGAGCACGCCGCCTTCCGCGCAGGACGGCACCATGCCGGGCGGAGGGGGCTCGGGATACAGGCAGCGGTAGCAGGGGCCGTGCTCGGCCCAGAAGACGCTCGCCTGCCCGTCGAAACGATAGATCGAACCCCACACGTAGGGCTTGCCGAGCAGCACGCACGCGTCGTTGACGAGGTAGCGCGTCGCGAAGTTGTCGGTGCCGTCGACGATGAGGTCGTATTGGGCGAAGAGCTGCATGACGTTGCTCGAGTCGAGGCGCTCCTCGTGGAGGATGACCTCGACGTAGGGATTGATCTGCTTGACCGAATCACGGGCGCTCTCGGCCTTCGATCGACCCACGTCGCTCTGGCCGTGGATGATCTGCCGCTGCAGATTGGACTCGTCGACCACGTCGAACTCGACGATGCCGAGTGTGCCGACGCCCGCAGCCGCGAGGTACATCAGCGTCGGGCTGCCCAGGCCACCGGCGCCCACGCACAGCACCCGGGCGTTCTTCAGGCGCTTCTGCCCGGCCATCCCGACGTCGGGGATGATCAGGTGGCGGCTGTAGCGGCGGACCTCCTCGGCCGACAGGCCATCGGCCTGATCGACGAGCGGGGGCAGTGACATCGGAACTCCTCGGGGAAGACGTGCCCGTCCATGATGACCTTCGCCGGTCCGCCGCGCGACGCCGGGTCCATGGTGAAGACTGCCGCCGTGAGCCGCCCCGTCATCGGAGTCTCGACCTACGTCGAGCCCGCGCGCTGGGGTGCCTGGGAGGTGCCGGCCGCCCTCCTGCACGAGTGGTACGTCGATGCCGTGCGCGAGGCCGGCGGCCGGGCGGTGCTGCTGCCGCCCGACGTCGAGGATGCCGACGTCCTCGACCGGGTTGACGGGCTCATCCTCATCGGCGGTGCCGATGTGGGCCCCGCCAACTACGGCGCCGAGCCGCACCCCACGACCGATGTGCCCCGCGTGCAGCGCGATGCGAGCGAGATCCTGCTGTGCCGCGGCGCACGCGAGCGTGACCTCCCGCTGCTCGGGATCTGCCGCGGCCTGCAGGTCATGGCCGTCGCCCACGGCGGCAGCCTCATCCAGGACCTGCCGGACGCCGGCTACGGCCTGGCCCATCGCGAGCGTCCAGGCACCTTCACCGAGCACGACGTCGATTTCGCCGAGGGCTCGCGCATCGCGAACATCTACGGCGTAGGGACCCTGAGCACCAACTCGTCGCACCACCAGGGCATCGCCGACCCCGGTTCGCTGGTGCCCACCGGCTGGTCGCGCGATGGCCTCATCGAGGTGTGCGAGGTACCCGACGCGCGCTTCGCGGTCGGCGTGCAGTGGCACCCGGAGCATCCCGATAGACGCACCACCGAACTCCCGCTCTTCCGCGCCCTGATGGACGCGGCCACCACCTAACCCCTGAAGAGGAGAACACCATGCAGGTCGACGTCCGCCACGGCCCTTCGTTCGCCGTGGCCCGCTGCACCCTCGCCAACACCGAGCACGTCAAGGTCGAATCCGGGGCCATGGCTGCCATGAGCGACGGCGTCACCCTCGACGCCAAGATGGAAGGTGGCTTCCTCAAGTCGCTCGGCCGCAGCGCCCTCGGCGGCAACTCGTTCTTCGTCACGACGTACACCGCTTCCAAGGACGGCGCCTGGGTCGACGTCACCGCGGTGCTGCCCGGCGACATCACCGTCATCGAGTCCACGCCCGAGCGTCCCCTCGCAGTCACGCGCGGCTCCTGGCTGGCTAACGAGCAGAGCCTGGCCATGGATACCAAGTGGGGCGGCGCCAACAACCTCTTCGGCGGCGAAGGTGGATTCGTCTCGCGCTTCGACGGGGCGGGCAAGGTCGTCGTCGCGTCGTACGGCGCGCTCGACCAGCACGCCCTGCACGAGGGCGAGCGCATGGTCATCGACTCCGGCCACCTGGTCGCGTACGACGCCTATATCGCGATGCAGGCGCGCACGACCGGCGGCATCATGAAGTCGATCACGTCGGGCGAGGGCATCGTGCTGGAGATCACGGGGCCCGGGCTGGTGTGGACCCAGTCGCGCAACCCCAACGGCCTCATCACGTGGCTGACCAACGTGCTGCCGTTCAGCCGGAGCTAGCCCGAATGCCAGACGAAGGTTGTGGGGCCAATTCCACGCTGTGACGCGGACATTGGCCCCGTAACCTTCGTGGGAGCGATAACTACAGCGGGGTGACGCGGAGCCCCGCTACAGCGGGGTGACGTAGGCGCCGGAGATGCCGCCATCGACGAGGAAGTTCGATGCCGTGATGAACGACGAATCGTCGGAGGCGAGGAACGCCACGGCGGCGGCGATCTCCTCCGGCTCGCCAAAGCGACCGAAGGGGATGTGCACGTAGCGTCGCGCCGCACGCTCGGGATCCTTGGCGAAGAGTTCCATCAGGAGCGGGGTCTTCACCGGCCCTGGCGAGATCGCGTTGACACGCACACCCTGGCGCGCGAACTGCACGCCGAGTTCTCGCGACATCGCGAGCACTCCGCCCTTGGACGCCGTGTAGGAGATCTGCGACGTCGCGGCGCCCATCGTGGCGACGAACGACGCGACGTTGATGATCGAGCCGCGGCCCTGCTCCAGCATGTAGGGCAGCACCGCCTTGCAGCCGAGGTAGACCGACGTGAGGTTGACGTCCTGCACGCGCTTCCAGGCGTCAAGGCCGGTGTCGAGGATGGAGTCGTCGTCGGGCGGCGAGATGCCGGCGTTGTGGAAGGCGACGTCGATCGATCCGTAGGTGTCGACGGCCACCTTGTACATCCGGTCGTTGTCCTCGGGTGAGGTCACGTTGACCTTGACGAAGGTCCCGCCGACGGCCGCGGCGGCCGTCTCACCCGCCTTCTCGTCCATGTCGGCGATCACGACGTTGGCACCCTCGCTCGCCAAGCGCTGGGCCGAGGCGAAGCCGATGCCGCTCGCCCCTCCGGTGATGAGCGCGGTACGGCCGACCAGGCGACGGCAGACAGCGTCAGACATGGAATTCCTCTCGGTCAATGAATCAATCGGTGGAGATGAAGACGTTCTTGGTCTCGGTGAAGGCATCCGCCGCGTCGGGACCGAGTTCGCGACCGAGGCCCGAGCGCTTGAAGCCACCGAAGGGCGTCCAGTAGCGAACGGATGAGTGGGAGTTCACGGACAGGTTGCCCGACTCGATACCGCGCGAGACACGCAGCGCGCGCCCGACGTCGCGGGTCCAGATCGACCCGGAAAGCCCGTAGTCGGAGTCATTGGCCTTGTGGATCGCATCGGCTTCATCGTCGAAGGGCACGACCACGACCACGGGGCCGAAGATCTCATCGCGGTACGCGCGGTCCGACTCCGACACCGGCGCCAGCACAGTTGGCGGGAACCACCAACCCGGACCGTCGGGACACGTGCCACGAAAGGCCACGGGTGCGCCGTCGGGCACGTAGGACGCCACGCTGTCGCGGTGGGCGGCCGTGATGAGCGGACCCATCTCGGAGGTGTCGAGCGATGGATCCTCGACGCGAACTCCCATCACCGCCGGCTCCAGCAGCGACATGAAGCGGTCGAACGCCGATCGCTCGACCAGGAAGCGTGAACGCGCGCAGCAGTCCTGGCCGGCGTTGTCGAAGACCGAGTAGGGCGCTGTTGCCGCCGCCTTCTCCAGGTCGGAGTCGGCGAACACCACGTTGGCGCTCTTGCCGCCGAGTTCGAGAGTCAGCCGCTTGATCTGCGACGCACAGCCCGCCATGATCCGCTCGCCCACTTCGGTGCTGCCGGTGAAGACGACCTTGCGGACCAGCGGATGCGTGACGAAGCGCTCGCCCACCACCGAGCCCTTGCCGGGGATGACGGTGAACACGCCCTCGGGAAGACCCGCTTCGAGCGCGAGTTCGCCCAGGCGAATCGCTGTGAGCGGGGTGACCTCGGCCGGCTTGAGCACCACGGTGCAGCCTGCCGCGAGCGCGGGCGCGAAGCCCCAGCCCGCGATGGGCATCGGGAAGTTCCAGGGCACGATGACGCCGACGACGCCGATGGGCTCCTTGAACGTCATGTCGACGCCGCCGGCCACCGGGATCTGCCGGCCGAACAGGCGCTCAGGACTTCCGGAGTAGTACGCGAGCACGTCGCGGACGTTGCCGGCCTCCCAGCGCGCATTGCCGATGGTGTGACCGGCGTTGGCGACCTCGAGGCGCGCGAGCTCCTCGTTGTGCTCCCCCACCACCTCGGAGAAGCGGCGCAGGAGTCGCGCGCGATCGCCCGGGGCGACGTTGCGCCAGGTGGCAAAGGCGGCGTGGGCGCGCTCGATCGCGCGATCGGTCTCTTCGAGACTCGTGGCGGGCACGTCGGCGATGGACTGCCCGGTGACGGGGCTGATGACGGCGGTCACAGGCGCTCGAATCCCCGGTAGCGCTCCCAGTCGGTGATCGCCCTGCCGAACGCTTCGAGTTCCACGCGCCCCATCCTCGCGTAGTGCGCCTGGACCTCCTCGCCGAAGGTGTCGCGTACCCACTGGGATCCCTCCCACAGGGCCACTGCCTTGTCGAGCGAGTCCGGCACGCGCTTGGCGCCCGACGCGTAGGCATTGCCGACGAATTCGGGCTCGAGCGACAGTCCGCGCTCGATGCCGTCGAGTCCGGCGGCGATGATGCCTGCGACGGCAAGGTAGGGATTGACGTCGCCGCCCGGCACGCGGTTTTCCAGACGCAGTGACGGGCCGTGGCCCACGAGCCGGAAGGCGCACGTGCGGTTGTCGCGACCCCACTTGATCGCCGTCGGCGCGAAGGAGCCTTCGACGTAGCGCTTATAGGAGTTGATCTGCGGCGCGAAGAGGAGCGTGAGCTCTTCCATGTGGGCCAGTTGGCCGGCGACGAAGGCGCGGCCCAGGTCGCTCATGCCATCGGGTGAGTCGTGGTCGGCCATGACCAGCGCACCATCGAGGCCGCGGAACGACAGGTGAATATGGCACGAGTTGCCCTCGCGCTCGTTGTACTTCGCCATGAAGGTGAGCGACATGCCCTCCTGGGCGGCGATCTCCTTGGAGCCGTTCTTGTAGATCGAGTGCCGGTCGCAGGTGACGAGCGCGTCGTTGTATTTGAAGGCGATCTCGTGCTGGCCGAGATTGCACTCACCCTTGGCGCTTTCGACCTCCAGGCCGGCCCCGGACATGCCGAGTCGGATGCGACGCAGCAGTGGCTCGACTCGCGCTCCGCCGAGGATCGAGTAGTCGACGTTGTAGAGATTGGCCGGGGTGAGATCGCGATAGCCGGACTCCCAGGCCTCCTCGTAACTGTCGAGGAAGACGATGAATTCGAGCTCGGTGCCGACCAGTGCCTGCATCCCCGCATCGGCCAAGCGATTGATCTGGCGGCGGAGCACCTGCCGCGGCGAGGCCACGACATCGCTGCCGTCCTCCCAGAGAACGTCGCACAGCAGCCCGACGGCCCCCTCCTGCCACGGGATCCGATGGAGCGTGGACAGATCGGGCTTCATCACCATGTCGCCGTAGCCGGAGTCCCAGGAGGACATCGCATAGCCCGACACGGTGTTCATATCGATATCGACGGCCAGGAGGTAGTTGCAGCCTTCCGTGCCGTGCGCGAGCACCTCGTTGACGAAGTGCTCGCCGTGGATGCGCTTGCCCTGCAGACGACCCTGCATGTCGGTGATGGCCACGACGACCGTGTCGACATCTCCCGACTCGACATCGCGGATCAGGGTGTCGACGTCGATACGCGCAGCCATGGCGCCTCCCTCGTCGGCCGCGCCGGATGCCTCGGCCGCGAGCGAGTCTAGGGGGACACGGCCGGGCGCGGAGCCCGGTCGAGGATGGTGCGCCGCCAGAGGTCGGCTACCAGCTCCGGGTGCTCCATCTGGGCCGCGTGACCGGTCCGCGAGAGCAGCACGACCTCGCCTCGAGGGAACTCACGCGCCGCCCGGCGAGCCCCGGAGGGATGCACGAGGACGTCGTCCTCGCCGTAGAGGGCCAGCACCGGTTGCGTCACGCGCCTGGCCAAGGCCCACGGGCGCTGGGGCGAGGGGTCGGCGAACGTGCGCAGGAGTCCACGCAGCGACGACAGGAACGCATCGCCGACATAGGGATAGCGATCTCGCTCCACGACCTCCGCGGTGAGTGCCTCACGCAACGCCGGAGACACCGACGCCGTATCGACGAAGCACGCATCGATCGTGGCGGCCACGCGCGCCTGCGCCGACACCTGCAGGTAGCGACGCAGCAGGGATTCGCCGAGGCCAGGAATGGCGACCACCGGAAGATGTGCGTTGCCACGACGAGTACGCCGTGTCGGCAGGGCGGGCGAGATAAGCGTCAGCGTGTCGACCAGGGAGGGTTCGCGCACAGCGAGCTGCAGGGCAACAGCGCCGCCCATCGAGTTGCCGAAGACGTGAACGGGCGCGTCATCACCGCGCATCTCCTGCCACTGACGGATAACAGCGGCCACGGTGCGCGCGTGCCCCGCGGGCGAATAGTCACCGTCGCGAGGGGGCGGGGACGAACCGAATCCGGGCAGATCGAGGGCGAGGCCGTCGACCTCATCCGCGAGCAATGGCATGAGATCGACCCAGTTCAGCGAAGAACCGCCCAACCCGTGGACGAAGACCGCTGCGGGACGAGGGCCGGAGTCGTCGCCCACGCGTCGCACGCGGACCTGTGCACCGGGCAGGTCCCACCGCTCGGACGGGGCGTGGCTCATGCAGCCATCACATCACGGGGGCCACTAGCATGGCCCGGTGACCGCGGCTGATGATGTGGCAAGCCGCCCCACCTCACGACTTCCTCGCGAGGAACGGCGAGCCCAGGTGCTCGCAGCGGCACGCGAGGTCTTCGTCGCCCAGGGCTATCACACGGCAGGCATGGACGACATCGCCGTGCGCGCCGGGGTGAGCAAGCCGGTGCTCTACCAGCACTTCCCCGGCAAACTCGATCTCTACGTCGCGCTCCTCGACGATGGCATCGCCTCTCTGCTCGACTCCCTGCGCAATGCCCTCGAGTCGACCACCGACAACAAGCAGCGCGTCCGCGGCGCGATCTCGGCGTACTTCGATTTCATCGACGACCCCGACGGCGCCTACCGCCTCGTCTTCGAAAGCGACCTGCCCAATGAGCCGGCCGTCCGCGACCGGCTCGAGGCAGCCGATGCGTCGTGTGCGCACCTCATGGCCAGCGTCATCGCCGAAGACACCGGGCTGTCCGACACCCAGGCCGAGCTGCTAGCCGCGGGGCTTCTCGGCATGGCGCAGATCGCCGCCCGGCGCTGGCTGCGCGATCCCGGCACCCTTCATCGCGACGCGGCCGTCGAGCTCATCTCCTCGCTCGGATGGCGCGGTATCGGTGGATTCCCGCTGTCGCACCCGCCCTCGCCGTGATCCGGGCGCCTGGGTTAGCCTGCCGCTAGTCGACAAGGCAGGGAGGCCGTGCGGTGGAGGTCAAGATCGGCGTGCAGAACGCGGCGCGCGAGATGGTTCTTGAGAGCACCCAGACCCCCGATGAGATCGCGGAGGCCGTGAGCGCGGCACTCGCGGCCGGTGGCGTGCTCATGCTGGAAGACGCCAAGGGGCATCGGATCCTCGTGCCGGCTGATCGCCTGGCCTACGTCGAGATCGGTCCCTCGTCGTCGCGTCGCGTGGGATTCGGCGCGGCCTAGGCCGACAGGCCCAGGGCCTGCATCCGACGGGTGTGCTCGTCGGTCATGCGCCCGAACATCTCGCCGATCGCGGTGAGATCCATGGCACGTCCGGCCACATCACCCATGAGCATGGCGGTCAGCGCTTCGCGCTCCGCTGCCACGTGCTGAGCCTGCGACAGCGCCTCACCGACAAGACGTCGCGCCCACAGGGCGAGTCGTCCCGCGACTCGAGGATCGGCCTCGATGGCCGCGCGTACGCGATCGACCACGAAAGCGGACTGCCCGAGGTCGGCGCAGACATCGAGCACGAGGGCCTGGGTCTGCGGATCGAGGAAGACCGCGATCTCGCGATAGAAGTCCATGCCGATGCCATCGCCGACATAGGCCTTGACGAGACCCTCCAGCCAGTCGCTCGGAGCGGTCATGGAGTGGAAACTCTCGAGCGGCTCGCGGAACGGCGCCATTGCTGCGGCCGGATCGACGCCCAGTTCGACGAGGCGATCGCGGATGCGCGTGAAATGGCGGTATTCGGCATTAGCCATGGCGGCGAGCTCTGCCTCGTCAGTGATCGTTGGCGCTAGGGCTGCATCGGCAGCGAGACGCTCGAAGGCCATGAGTTCGCCATAGGCGAGAACGCCGAGCAGATCGACGACGGCCGCGCGGTACGCGGGGTCCGCGAGCGCAGCGTCCTCGGTCATGGCGCGAGCGTAGTGGGAGGTACACTCAAAGCCACGAAGACCGTGCGTCGGCGCCCCCGCATCCGGGTGCGGTGCCCGCGGTCCCTCTTACAGGAGCACAACTGAGCAGCACGGAGAGCCTCGCGCAGGCCCCCACATTCCGCGACCTCGGCGCCGACGAGGACATCGCCCAGGCCCTCGCCGACATCGGGATCGAGCGCGCCTTCCCCATCCAGGAAATGACCCTGCCCCTCGCCCTCGAAGGGCGCGATCTCATCGGGCAGGCCAAGACCGGCACCGGCAAGACGCTGGGCTTTGGCATTCCCCTCCTCCAGCGCATCACGCGCGATGACACTCCGGGAGCCACCCCGCAGGCCCTGGTCGTCGTCCCCACGCGCGAGCTCTGCATCCAGGTCGCCTCCGACCTCGAGCACGCCAGTTCCCTTCGTGGGCTGCGCGTGCTGAGCGTCTACGGCGGTCGCGCCTACGAGCCCCAGGTCGATGCACTCGCCAAGGGCATCGAGGTGGTGGTCGGCACGCCCGGACGATTGATCGACCTCGCCAACCGCGGCTCACTCGATCTGTCGCGCGTGGGCGTGCTCGTGCTCGACGAGGCAGACGAGATGCTCGACATGGGATTCCTTCCCGACGTCGAGCGCATCGTGTCGCAGATTCCGTCGAGCCGGCAGACCATGCTCTTCTCCGCCACGATGCCCGGGCAGATCGTGGCCCTGGCCCGTCGCTACATGACGCAGCCCACCCACATCCGCGCCGCCGACCCTGGCGATGATCGCGCCACGGTCGATGCGATCGAACAGCACGTCTGGCGCGCCCACCCCCTCGACAAGCCCGAGCTCCTCGCACGCGTCCTGCAGTCGAATGGGCGCGGCCTCACCATGGTCTTCACGCGCACCAAGCGCAAGGCCCAGAAGATCATGGACGACCTCACGGAGCGCGGCTTCGCCGTGGGTACGGTGCACGGCGACCTGGGGCAGGGTGCCCGCGAGCAGGCCCTTCGCGCCTTCCGCAACGGCAAGGTCGACGTGCTGGTAGCCACCGACGTCGCGGCACGCGGCATCGATGTCGACGGCGTCACCCACGTCATCAACTACGAGTGCCCCGACGACGAGAAGACCTACCTGCACCGCATCGGCCGCACCGGCCGAGCGGGTGCGAGCGGAGTCGCGGTCACGTTCGTCGACTGGGAGGACGTAGCGCGCTGGCAGATGATCGACAAGATCCTCGGCCTGCCTTTCAAGGATCCCCTCGAGACGTACTCCACGTCCGATCACCTCTACACCGGGCTCGGCGTTCCCCGCGATGCCACCGGTCGACTCACCGCGGCGGAGCGCACGCGCGCTGGCCTGGCCGCGGAGGCACTCGAAGACATCGGGGAGACCGGCAAGAAGCCCAAGGCCCAGGGTGATCGTTCGAAGTCCGATCGACCGAGATCCGACAAGCCGAAGTCCGATCGCGCGCGGTCGGATAAGCCGAAGTCCGAGCAGCCGAAGTCCGAGAAGTCGGGCGACGGTGCACCGCGTCGTCGCCGGCGTACCCGCCGCAGCGGGGCCCCCTCCGCCGAGGCATGAGCACCCCGCCTCGACTTTCGCTGCCCGACGGCGCCCGCCGGGTCGACATCGCGGTGACCCGCGGCTCGCGCGCTGCGATCGAGATATCGCCCACCGATCCGGTCGGCACCGCCGTCCTCGTGCCGGGGTTCACCGGTAGCAAAGAGGATTTCATCGCGCTTCTTGAGCCGCTGGCACAGCGCGGCTGGCGGGTGATCGCCTTTGACCAACTCGGCCAATGGGAGAGCACGGGCCCCGACGACCCCGGTGACTACGCCCTTGAATTGCTCGGCGCAGACGCGCGCGATGTCGTCGAGTGGACCGGTGAGGCCGCAGGCGTGCACCTCGTCGGCCACTCCCTCGGAGGGCTGGTCGCACGGTCGGCGGTGCTCGATGCCGGGGCAACGTCGCTGGCCTCGTTGACGCTGCTGTGCTCGGGTCCCGGCGCGCTTCCTCCACACCTTCATGGCACGATCCCGGCCTTGGTTGCCGCGCTGCCCGACGTGCCGCTCACCGACATCTGGGTGGCCAAGGAGGCGATGGACCTCGCATCCGGATGGGAGCCACCCTCGGCGGAGGTCCATGACTTCGTGCGGACCCGCTTCTGTGCCGCTAGCCCCTCGGGCCTTCGCGAGATGGGTCGGATCCTGCTCGACGCCCGCGACCGCACGGCCGAACTGGCGGCTGCGGGCGTCACGACTCATGTGGTGTACGGCGAATTCGACGATGCGTGGCCGCTGGAGGAGCAGGACGTCATGGCGTCGGCACTGGGCACGACAGCGCACGTCATCGCCGGCGCCGCGCACAGCCCAGCGGTGGACGATCCCCATGCGACGGCCGCCCTCCTAGACGCCCTCTGGCGCTCCTGATCGGCAGGACCACAATGGGGTCCGGTCGCGTCTGGTCGACTTAGAGAGACTTACGCGCCGCGATAAGTCTCTCCAACGCGTTCCGATGGCGGGCTCGACTACGGCGCGGTCGGCAGCACGCCCCACTCCTCGAGCGCTTCGAGCAGTCCCGGCGAGGTCGGCAGGGCACGCAGTTCGGCATCGCCCACCCACCGCGCATCCACCGCATCGTCACCCGCGACGAGCACACCGTCATCGACCAAGCGCGCGATGAAGTCGCGGATGTCATACGTCGACCCGTCGGGCGCCGTGCGCTCGACCGAGCCCACCATGCGCTCGGGGACGACATGAAGGCCGGTCTCCTCCGCGACCTCTCGTACGACGGCGTCCCGGAAAGCCTCGCCGGCATGCACGCGTCCTCCCGGCAGCGACCACAGACCCAGCGCCGGTTCGCGGCCCCGCCGGATGACGAGCAGTCGTCCCGCGCCATCGTGGACGATCGCGCCCACGCATGGCACGGACCAATCGACCGGCATCCCCGCCGGAGGCGTGCGCGCCAGGGTCACGGTCATCCCGGCCGGAACGTCGTCGAGTTCGGGCCAGGCGGTGACCCGCAGGTGGAAGACGTGCTGCTCACCGGGTAGTTCCGATGTCGGTTCGAGCGCCACGTGCACGAGCGGAGATCGCTCGGTCGCGGTCGACCCGAGTCGCTCTATGGCCGTCTCGATGGCCGATCGATCCCCCGGCGGCAGGTACATCCACATGGCCGAGTGCCACAGCACGAGTGCCTGGCCATCGACCAGCCGCAGTCCCTGGACAAAGGACACGGCGTCCTGGGCGACCACCTCGGCCGGCACGCGTGAGGCGATATCGAGAGCCGCACGCAGGCGCTCGAATCGCTCGACATGATCGGGCCAGACGAACGATGTGAGCAGCAGCCTGCCTTCCTGCGTCGTGGGATCGACCGGATGGATATCGCATCCGATGCGCTCGACGATCAGCGGCACCACCGCATCGCCGCGCACGGGCACGACCCCCTCAACGACCAGGGCATCGACCCGCAGGGCGAGCCCGGCTGAGCAGCCGATCTCGGCCAGCCGCACCGGCAGACCCCACTGGGCGTCGACACGAGCGAGGACGTCGGCCAGCGCCGCTGTCCGCCCGACCTCATTGGTCTGCGGAAAGCCCTGCAGGCCAGCCGCGATCTCCTCCGCATGCTCCGCCACCACCTCGACAAAGGCGTCGCGGCACGCCGCGCGCGCTCGATGAGATGTCGGAGGCGTCCCGCCGACCGAGGCGTAGAACACCGCGAGGCCGGGGGCATCTCGCTGGAGCACCAGTCGGTGAATGGCGGCGAAGAACCGCAGCGGCACCATGTCGCCGATACGGGAGTCGGCGTACGGCGTGAGGAAAGAAAACCGGCCATCGCCTGCCTCGACCCACTCGGCCACCCACGCGGCCAGGTCAGCGTAGGTGGGGGCGCCGAGGCGCTCGCAGTTGTCGGCCATGTCGACGAAAAGGCCGGCCAGGCCCGGACGCTCGTCGCGACGGATGGTCACCGCCACACCGTAGGCGACCGGCCGGATTTCCCCCCACGATCGGGCGGATCGGCGTACGGTCGCGGTGTGAACCCGACCGGGAAGCGTGCCCTCTTCGGCATCAACGCCCTCATCGCCTGGTTCGGCGTGCTCCTGTCGTTCACCCTCACGGTGCTCGGGACGTACCCCAGCCAGAACACCAACCCGACTTCTCTCGGCTTCGCCGGGCAAGGGCTCCTCGGCCGTGTCTTCGACTGGTTCACCTACTTCACCCTGTGGTCCAACATCGTGGTCGCGATCGTCATGACGATGCTCTTCATGCGCCCCAACCGCGACAGTTTCTGGTTCCGCGTCTTCCGGCTCGACAGCGTGCTGATGATCGTGGTGACGGGCATCATCTACAACGCGATCCTCGCCGCGAGCGCAAAGAACGTGGGCCTTGAGGTCTGGACGAACTTCTTCCTCCACGTCCTGACGCCGATCGTGACGTTCCTCGTCTGGCTGATCGCCGGACCCCGCGGATGGATCTCCTGGCGCATCATCGGCGCCAGCCTGATCCTGCCGATTGTCTGGCTCGTCTTCGCCCTCGTCCGTGGCGCCTTCATCAACGCCTATCCCTACGGCTTCCTCGACGTCGCGACCTACGGCTACGGCGCCGTGCTCACCAACGTGGGCGGCATCGTCGTCTTCGCGATCGTCCTGTGCCTGATCTTCTGGGGCATCGACTGGCTGATCCGCCGCCTCACGCAGCGGGAGAGCGCACGAGTTTCCGCCTAGCCGCGGGTCTTGTATTCCTCCAGCAGTCGACGGGCGATGATCATCTTCTGGATGTCGGCCGTGCCCTCGCCGATCATCAGCATGGGTGCCTCGCGGTAGAGGCGCTCGATCTCGTATTCCTTGGAGTAGCCGTAGCCGCCGTGGATGCGGAAGGAGTCCTCGACGACCTCCTTGCAGTATTCGCTGGCGAGCAACTTGGCCATGCCGGACTCGAGGTCATTGCGCTCGCCTGAATCCTTCTTGCGCGCGGCCATCACCATCATCTGGTGGGCTGCCTCGACCTTGGTGCCCATGTCAGCGAGCCGGAACGCCACGGCCTGGTGCTCGGCAATCGGCTTGCCGAAGGTCACGCGCTGCTGGGCGTATTCGACGCCGAGTTCGAAGGCGCGCTGGGCCAGGCCACAGGCACGCGCGGCGACGTTGACGCGACCAACCTCGACGCCGTCCATCATCTGGTAGAAGCCCTTGCCCGGCTCACCGCCGAGGACCGCCGAGGCCGGCAGCCGCAGGTCTTCCATGATGAGCTCGGTGGTGTCGACGCCCTTGTAACCCATCTTCTCGATCTTGCCGGGGATCGTCAGGCCTGGGCGCACCTCGCCGAATCCCGAGGGCTTCTCGACGAGGAACGTCGTCATGCGCTTGTAGACGGACGCGCCCTCGGGCGCCTCGGCATCGGTGCGCACGAGCACGGCGACCAAGGTGGAGCTGCCGCCGTTGGTCAGCCACATCTTCTGGCCGTTGAGGACATAGTCGTCGCCGTCGCGCACTGCGCGGGACTGGATGGCGGAGACGTCGGATCCGCAGCCGGGCTCGCTCATGCTGAAGGCACCGCGCACCTCACCGGTGGCCATGCGCGGCAGGTAGTGGGCCTTCTGCTCTTCGGTGCCGTGCTGCATGAGCATGTAGGCGACGATGAAGTGGGTGTTGATGACACCGGACACGCTCATCCAGCCGCGGGCGATCTCCTCGACGACCAGCGCATAGGTGAGCAGGGACTCCCCCAGGCCGCCGTATTCCTCGGGGATCATGAGGCCGAAGACACCGAGATCCTTGAGGCCCTCGACGATGTCGGCGGGGTACTCGTCCTTGTGCTCGAGCATGGTGGCGTTGGGCAGGATCTCGTTGTCGACGAAGTCGCGTACGGCCTTGAGGATCTCGACCTGGATATCGGTGAGACCTTCGGTGTATGCCAAGCGTGACATCGCTGCCTCCTCGCGCTAGAGGGCGATGCTAACGGACGTTAACTCCCCTGGCAGATCGAGAGGGACGCCACAGCCCGGCCCCCGGATTGAGCAGGGAGATACCCGCCACGAAGGGCACGGCGAGCAGGGGCAGCGCCTCGATGACCGCAATGCCCGCGATGGCACCGACGACGCACTGAAGTGACGTGACGGCGAGCCAGGCGACGAACCTGGCGACGATCACGTGGCCGAGGTCGGGGCCACGCAGGAAGATGCGACCGGCGACCACGCTGGTGGCGGCAGCCGCGGCGGCGGCTCCGGCCAGCGACCACGGCATCGGCCCGAGGGGCGCAACGAGCACGGCGACGACGGACACAACGACGAGTCCCACCACGAGAAGAAGACCTCGACCGTCGGGGATCACGATGACATCGCGCCAGGAGCGACGCGGCGATGGCGCGGGCATCGCCGGTGCGACGGGCAGCGGCGCGAGGAGCAGTGCGCGCGCACGGCTCAGCCGTTCGAAGTCACGCCGGCTTCCGCCGCGGTCAGGGTGCATTTCGCGAGCCCAGAGCCGCCAGGCACGACGGACCTCGTCGGGGGTCGCGTCGACGCCGACACCGAGCAGGGCAGCCGCCTCGGCGCGCTCCACGGCCTGCTACTCCGGCGGGGTGAAGCTTGTCGTGCGCACCATGCCGGCCGCACGGCCCTTGGCCGACACCACGATGGCCATCTTGCGTGACGCCTCGTCGATCATCTCGTCGCCGAGCATGACCGCCCCCTTGGCGCCGCCCTGAAGCGATGTCGCGTAGTCGTAGGCGTCGAGGATGAGCTCGGCCTTGTCGTAGTCCTCCTGGCGGGGGCTGTAGATCTCGTTGGCCGCGTCGATCTGCCCCGGGTGCAGCACCCACTTGCCGTCGAAGCCGAGTGCGGCGCTGCGCCCGGCGACCCGGCGGTAGCCATCGACGTCCTTGATCTGCAGGTAGGGGCCGTCGATCGCCTGCTTGTCGTAGGCACGGGCCGCCATGAGGATGCGCATGAGGATGTAGTGATACGCGTCGCCGACGTCGTAGCCGGGCGGCTGCTCACCGACGACCAGGGACTTCATGTTGATGCTGGCCATGAAGTCGGCGGGCCCGAAGATGATGGTCTCGACGCGCGGTGACGCCGCGGCGATCGCATCGACGTTGATCAGGCCCATAGCGTTTTCGATCTGGGCCTCGATACCGATGCGACCCACCTCGAAGCCATTGGCCTTCTCGATCTGTGTCAGCAGCAGGTCGAGTGCGACGATCTGCTCGGCTGTCTGCACCTTCGGCAGCATGATGCAGTCGAGGTTGGGGCCAGCACCTTCGACGACCTCGACGACATCGGCATAGGTCCACTGCGTGGTCCAGTCGTTGACGCGGACCGCGCGTACCTTGCCCTCGTAACCGCCCTCGTTGAGTGCCGCAACGATGTTCTTGCGGGCCTCGGGCTTGGCCAGCGGGGCGACGGCGTCCTCGATATCCATGAAGACCTGGTCGGCCGGCAGGCCACGGGCCTTGTCGAGCATCTTGGGACTCGAACCCGGCACCGCGAGATTGGACCGACGGGAGCGCATGGTGCGCGCAGGCCCGGGAGTCGTGCTGCTCATGCGGCGACCCTACCCACTGGTCGGAGGGGGGTACCCTTGGGCCGCGTGACGACCCCTACTCGAGTCTTCGTGGCGCGCCTTGCCCGGGCTGAGGTCTTTGACCCCAATGCCGAGCAGGTGGGTCGCGTACGCGATGTCGTCACGATGCTGCGGGCCGATGCCCAGCCTCCCCGCGTTGTCGGACTCGTCGTCGAAGTCGTCGGACGCCGCCGGATCTTCGTTCCGATGACCCGAGTCTCGACGATCGACAGTGGTCAGGTCGTCGTCAATGGCGTGGTCAACCTGCGTCGTTTCGAACAGCGCTCCGGAGAGACGCTGGTGATGGGCGAACTCCTCGACCGTCGGGTCACCCTGGTGGAACCCGGTCGCGCGGGGCATCCGACGACGGTGACGATCGTCGATGCCGCGATCGAGCAGCGCCCCAACCGGGATTGGTTCGTCACCCAGCTCTTCATTCGCGAGGGCCATGGGCTGCGCCGCAAGGGCCAGACGCGCATCGTCGACTGGTCTGCCGTCGACGGGCTGACGCTGCCGCCGGGCGAGCAGGGCGCGGCCAGCCTGCTCGCGTCGCTCGACGGACTCACGCCTCCCGACCTGGCACACGCGATCCAGCAGATGTCCGCGTCACGTCGACTCGATGTCGTGCGCGAACTCGACGACGAGCGCCTCGCCGACGTGCTCGAGGAGCTGCCCGAGGACGAGCAGGTCGAGATCATGCAGTCGCTTGAGGCTGAACGAGCCGCCGACGTGCTCGAGGAGATGGATCCCGACGACGCGGCCGACCTCATCTCCGAGTTGCCTCCCGAGCAGGCCGCCGACCTCCTCGAGCGCATGGAGCCCGAGGAAGCCGACGACATCCGTCGCCTCCTCACGTATGGCGACTACACCGCTGGCGGCATGATGACGACCGAGCCGGTGGTGCTTCCACCCGACGCCACCGTGGCCGACGCGCTGGCACGCGTGCGCAACCCCGAGCTCTCGCCCTCGCTCGCCGCCCAGGTCTACGTCGTCCGACCCCCCATGGACACGCCCACCGGACGATTCCTCGGCACCTGTCACTTCCAGCGCCTGCTGCGCGAACCCCCGGCCGCCCTGGTCTCCGGCGTCGTCGACACCTACCTCGAGCCCATCGGTCCCGAGACCGACGTCGCCACCGTGGCCCGCTACTTCGCCACCTACAACCTCGTGGCACTTCCCGTGGTCGATGAAGACGACCGGCTGATCGGCGCGGTGACCGTCGACGACCTCATCGACCACATGCTTCCCGAGGACTGGCGCGACCATGAGCAGCCGGGAGCACCGTCATGAAGACGCCGCGTCCGCGCCGTCGCGCAGAGCTGCGCATGGACCAGCCGCTCGAGCGCAGCCGGCTGCGCGGGCCGACGTACGACCCGGAGCAGTGGGGACGCCTGAGCGAGCGCATCGCGCGCTTCATCGGCAGTTGGCGCTTCATCGCGTGGATGACCGCCGTCATCATCGCGTGGCTCCTCTGGAACATCTTCGCGCCAGACAACCTGAAGCCCGATCCCTATCCCTTCATCTTCCTCACCCTGATGCTGTCGCTCCAGGCGTCGTACGCCGCTCCGCTCATCCTGCTCGCCCAAAACCGGCAGGCTGATCGAGATCGCGTGCAATACCTCGAGGACCGCGCGAGCACTGAGCGGCTCATCGCCGACACGGAGTACCTCACACGGGAGATCGCGGCCCTGCGCATGGCCCTCGGCGAGGTTGCCACGCGTGACTACATGCGCAGCGAGCTACGCGACCTGGCCGATGAGATCTCCGAATCGCTCGCGCGCGGGCAGGAATCGCACGACGAGGGGTCGGGGCCTAGCATCAACGCATGACCTCCATCGATCGGTCCCTGGTCGACGCCGCCCTCGCCCGGGTGGAAGACCCCGAGATCCACCGGCCCATCACCGAGCTCGGCATGGTGAAGTCGGTCGATATCGAGGGTGACCGTGTGAAGGTCGCGATCTACCTCACGGTCTCGGGCTGCCCCATGCGCGACACCATCACCCAGCGCGTGACGATCGCCGTCGGATCGGTCCCCGGGGTGCGGCATGTCGACGTCGAACTCGATGTCATGAACGACGAGCAGCGCGCGAATCTGCGCAGCACCCTGCGCGGCGGCCGCGAGGAGAAGGAAATCCCCTTCGCCCAGCCCGGTTCGCGCACCCACGTCTACGCCATCACCTCGGGCAAGGGCGGGGTCGGCAAGAGTTCGGTGACCGTCAACCTTGCCGTCGCGATGGCCGCGCAGGGCGTCACCGTCGGGATCGTCGATGCCGACATCTACGGCCACTCGGTGCCGGGCCTGCTCGGCATCACGACTCCGCCGACCGTCGTCGAAGGCATGATCATGCCGCCCGAGGCCTACGGCGTGCGGGCCATCTCGATGCTGCCGTTCAAGCCGGGCGGGAGCGCGGAGCCCGTGGCCTTCCGCGGCCCCATGCTGCACCGCGCACTCCAGCAGTTCCTCACCGATGTGTGGTGGGGCGACCTCGACGTGCTACTGCTCGACCTACCGCCGGGCACCGGTGACATCGCGATCTCGACCGCGCAATTGCTGCCCGGATCCCAGGTCATCGTCGTGACCACGCCACAGGCAGCAGCAGCCGATGTCGCCGTGCGCGCCGGCATGCTCGCCGGCCAGACGCACCAGAAGGTGGCCGGTGTCATCGAGAACATGAGCGGCTTCCCCTGCCCGCACTGCGGCGAGCCCATCGACCTGTTCGGTATCGGCGGTGGCCTGCGCGTGGCGGAACAACTCTCCGCGGGCTTGAGCACCGAGGTGCCGCTGCTCGGACGCATCCCCTTCGACGTGCGACTGCGCGAGGGTGGCGACGCCGGGCAGCCGCTCGTGCTGAGCGATCCCTCCGCTCCCGCGGCTGCCGCGCTCATCGAGCTCGCCGGAGGCCTGGCGCGCAAGCCGCGTGGCCTGGCCGGGATGTCGCTGGGCATCTCGCCCGCCGGGCGCGCCTAGGTCGCGTCGGGGTCGAACTTCGGGGTCGCGGCGCCGGCCTCACCAGACTTCTTGCGCGTCGGCGTGGTCGGCTCGTCGCCTTCGTCATCGAAGATGCCCGACACCATGCGACGCGGATGCAGGTCCTGCAGATCGCGCAGGGCATCCTTGGCATCGCTGAGATCAACGCCAGCGGAGTCGGCGAGGTCGCGCCGGGCATTGCTCGCCATGGCGCGGACATTGCGCATCATCTTGGCCGCATCGGACGCGGCGCGCGGAAGTCGCTCGGGACCGAAGATGAGCAGCCCGAGGATCGCCAGGATCAGGATCTCTCCCAATCCGATATCGAACACGTCGTAAGGGTACGCCGCCCCGCTACTCGTCGGGCCGGGAGCCGAGGGTGACCTCGAACTCCCGCACGACCCCGCCGCGCTCGGCCACGACCGCAACGGTCTGCCCCGGGATGTTGTCGCGAATGGCCACCACGAGTTCGTCGGCATTGGCCACGGGACGGCCCGCGAGCGACAGCACGACGTCTCCGGGGATCAGGCCGGCGCGCTCGGCCGGACCATCGGGGGTCACCGTGCCGATGAGGGCACCGCGTCCGTCGAACCTGGTGTCGAGGGTGACGCCCAGGATGGGTGTCGAGGAACTGCCCGTCTCGATGATCTCCCCGGCGATGCGCTGGACGGCGTTCACCGGGATGGCGAACCCGAGCCCGATGTTGCCGCGCTCCTGCGCCAGCGTGGCGATCGCGGAGGTGACGCCGATGACGCGACCCGCCCCATCGAGCAGCGGACCGCCGGAGTTGCCGGGATTGATGGCGGCATCGGTTTGGATCGCGCTGATGAACGAGGCATCTTCGTCTTCGCCCACCGTGACGGGGCGATCGAGCGCGCTGACGATACCCACCGTGACCGTGCCGTCGAGGCCGAGCGGTGCGCCAATCGCGATGACGGTGTCGCCTACGGTCACCCCGTCAGAGTCGCCCACGTCGAGCACCGGAAGGTCGTTGGCCACGACGGCCAGCACGGCGATGTCGTAGGACACGTTGCGGCCCACCACGGTCGCCGGGAGTCGACGTCCGTCCGCGAGGACCACGTCGATGCTGCCCGCTCCGTCGGCCGCACCGGCGATGACGTGATTGTTGGTGACGATGTAGCCGTCCTCGCGCAGGACGAATCCCGATCCCGTGCCCGACCCCGAGGAGCCGTCGACCGCGATGGAGACCACCCCCGGAAGGGCGGACTCGGCGATCGCGGCAACGGTGCCCTCGCCCCGGGGGGAATCCGGGGCGACCACCGAGGGGACGCGCGTGATCTGCTGGTCAGGCGCCTGGCGGGCCAGGAGGAAGCCCACGGCACCGCCGACGAGGCCGGCAACCGCCCCAAGCACCACTGCGGCGACCACGACCACGGTCACCCAGGCCCAGGTCGGAAGGCCGCGTCGCTGAGCCTGCACGGCGTCATCGTCTCATCGCCGGTCGACGCGGGGGCGGCCCCTACTAGGCTCCCCCCGTGGATCACGCCTCGACTGACATTCCCCCGAGCCCGCTCACCTGGGCCTACGCCGATGCCTGGGCGGAGGAGGACCCCGAGGTCGCGGCCGCACGCCGCACGGCCGCCAGCATGGGCACGGCCGCACTCAGTCGCCCGGCGGGATCACTGTTGCGTCTGGTGGCCGCCTCACTCGGTGCGCGCGCCGTTGTCGAGGTGGGATCCGGCACGGGTGTCTCCGGCGGATGGATCCTCGGCGGACTCGATGATGCGGCGACGCTCACGACGGTCGATCCCGATCCGGAGTTGGCCGCTGCCGCCCGCGCGACGTTCACGCGCATGCGTATCCCCCACACTCGCGTGCGGGCTATCGCGGGCAACCCCTTCGACGTGCTCACGCGCCTGACCGACGGCGCCTACGACCTTCTCGTCATCGGACCGGGGATCTCCCTGGGCGTCGGCGAGGAGCACGACCTGCTGCGCCAGGCCAGCCGCCTGCTGCGGCCCGGTGGCGCCATCGCCATCACCCACGCCCTGTCCGACGACGGTGTGGAGCCGACCCACCGCGACCTGCTCCAGCACCTGCGTGACGACCCCGACTGGACGGCCAGCCTGCTGACCGTCGGCGAGGGAGTGGCCGTGGCGGTACGCCGGGTCCCGGACGTCGAGGACTCCGGCGACATCTGATCCGGGCAGGCAACGACCCGGGCGCCCATGGGCAGCCCGGGTCGCGTGCGAGATCTAGGGGACGACAGCGAGCAGCTTGTCGCCCAGTTCCTTGGCTTCAGCGCCGTTGAGTTCGACCACGAGGCGCCCCCCGCCTTCGAGGGGCACGCGCATGACGTAGCCACGCCCCTCTTTGGTCACCTCCATGGGCCCGTCGCCGGTACGCGGCTTCATGGCGGCCATCGTGACCCCTTTCGTGGGAACGAATCCGACCCGCCGCCCGGCGGTGTCGGATCATTATCCCCCATGCCGACCCGGGTAAGCCCGACAGGGGCGCCGAGACCGTGAGGGGGCCGCTGCCCCCGCCCAGCGCGCCTGCAACACTGCGGGTCCCTGGACCCTGACGAAGGAGCCCCCATGCGCCGCTTGGTCGCCCTGCTGCCCGTGCCCCTGCTCGCCGTCGCCGTGACGATGGCACCGCCCGCCTCTGCGGCGGTTGAGGTGCTCGGCGCTCCGACTGCCTCCCTCAGCGCTCCCTACGCCGGCGCGAGTACCGACGCGGTCATCAAGACCAGGCTGACTCAGACGTCCTACGCCGACATCTCACTCGACATCTCGCTGTCCGGTTTTCGGGCCGAGCGCACATTCGCCTACGGCAAGGGCGCTTGTCCGTCATCGGTGGCGCGGGTCACCCTGCCCGCGAAGGTCACGGTTGCCGAATGCGGCTGGACACAGGAGGGCGAGGACGCCGTCCTGCGCCTGGCGCTCAAGGGCACGATGACCAAGGGCAACGTCAAGGTGCGCATCATGTCGGGTGCCCTGACCGCACCCGCCGTTTCGGGCACGTACGGCATCTTCCTGTCGAGCTGGGCCTTCGACGAGGCCATGACCACCACCGACATCTCGTCGGGGCCCCTCAAGTAGGGCTACTCGCCCCCGGAGCCCCGCAGCCGGTCGATCTCGGCCTGCTGCTGGGCGAGGAGCTCGTCGCGGGCGGTGATCTCGGCGCCGAGGCGGTCGACGAGCTCGTCGACCTCGTCCATGCGGTAGCCGCGCAACGCCTGGTCGATGCGCACCTGCTCGATCGCTTCGGCCGAGAGGTCACCCACGGGCACGTCGGTCAGGGCTGGCATGGCCGGCGTCTCATCGGGTTCGGGCAACGACGCGCGTACGCGACCGGTGGCCAGCAGGACGACGCCGCCGATGACGGCGACACCGATCAGCAGGAAGAGCAGGCTCATTGCTCCCATCGTGGCACGAGACTTACGTGACCCGTACACGGGGCACACGGGTCCTTCACGTTCTGCCCGCAGGCTGACCAGCGAGCCCGGCGACCGCCGGACGAGAGGAGACCACGTGAAGACCTCGAGCATCATCGCGATCGCGGCGGCAAGCGTGCTGGGGATCGCTGCAGTGGGGGGCGCGACCGCCGCCGCTGCCAGCCTGACGGCCCATGACCGAGGGCCCGCCTCGAGTGACCGCGGACCCCAGGGCCCCGATGGGCCGCAGGGTCCCGGTGGGCCGCATGAGGACCACCACGGCATGGGCGGACCCGGTGGTCCCGACGGCCCGCGGGGCGACGTCCTGCACGGGGAGATGGTCGTCGAGGAAGAGGACGGCTCGATCGTGACCGTGCGCCTGCAGGAGGGCGAGGTCACCGCGGCGTCGCCGACGTCGATCAGCGTCCGCAGCACCGACGGCTTCACGAGCACCTACGCGATCACGGCCCAGACCGACCAGGAACGTGATCGTGACCACGCCGCGTCCGCCCAGGTAGGCGACACCGTGCACGTGCGCGCAACGGTGGAGGGAACGACGGCCACGGCCGACGACATCCACGCGCTGTCACCTGAGGCCGCCGCGACCCAGGGCGAGCGCGGACACTTGCGCTCCTAGGGACTTGACCTCCCGGGTCGTTCCCCATATGGTTGAATACTCAACCACTTGCTCGACGACCCGGGAGGACCCCCATGAGCACCGACCTCGCCGCCACCACCGGCACCTGGCAGATCGACCCCACCCACTCCACCATCGGCTTCGTCGCTCGCCACGCGATGATCGCCAAGGTGCGCGGCGGGTTCACCGAGTTCACCGGCACGCTCAACCTGGACGGCGCCGACCCCGCGAAGTCCAGTGCCGTGCTCACCATCGTCACCTCGAGTTTCACCAGCTCGAACGACGATCGGGACGCCCACGTCAAGTCCGCTGACTTCCTCGACGTGGAGCAGTTCCCCACGCTGACCTTCACGAGCACGGCTGTCACTCAGAAGGGTGACGACGACTTCATTGTGACCGGTGATCTCACCATCCACGGCGTCACCAAGACCGTCGACGTGAAGTTCGAGCTCCTCGGCGTCAACCAGGACCCGTGGGGCAACACGCGCATCGGGTTCGAGGGCAAGGCCGAGATCAGCCGCAAGGAGTTCGGCCTGGTCTGGAACGTGGCGCTCGAGACCGGCGGCGTGCTCGTCGGCGACACCATCAAGCTCGAGCTCGACGTCGAGGCGGTCAAGCAGGCGTAGCCCGACAGGGTCGGCTTAGCCGACCCGCCGGGCAGCCCGACAGGGTCGGCTTAGCCGACCCGCCGGGCCTCATCGACATGGGCTAACGTCGCCCGCGTGGATCTCGAACCCGTCAGCGGACCTGCCTGCGCTCACGGGCTCGCGACCTACGCGGGCGGCGACCTCCTCGACGCCTGGTATCCCCACCCCTCCCTGGGCTCCGATCCACTGCCGGTCCCGGGCATCGACGCGGCGAGCCGTCGCGACGACATTCGCGGCGTTGACGTACGCCCGGTCCTGACATCGATCGTCGACCTGCAGGCACCCCCGGCTGATGCCGCCGACGCCTACCTGCGCCTGCACCTGCTCTCCCATCGCCTGGTGCGCCCCCGCACGATCAACCTCGACGGCATCTTCGGCGTGCTCCCCCTCGTCGTGTGGACGACCCGCGGTCCGGTATCCGTCGACTCCATCACCGATGCACGCCTGCGCGCTCGCACTCATGGCGACACGCTCATCGTGCTCGGCGTCGATCGGTTTCCGCGCATGATCGACTACGTCGTTCCGTCAGGCGTGCGTATCGCCGACGCCGATCGCGTGCGCCTGGGCGCTCACCTCGCCGAGGGCACCGTGGTCATGCACGAGGGTTTCGTCAACTTCAACGCGGGCACTCTCGGCAACGCGATGGTCGAGGGCCGAATCTCCGCCGGAGTCGTGGTGGGCAATGGCTCCGACATCGGTGGCGGTGCTTCCATCATGGGCACCCTCTCGGGGGGCGGGGCGGAGGTCATCAGTGTCGGCGAGGGATGCCTCATCGGCGCCAATGCCGGGATCGGCATCAGCCTCGGCGATCGCTGCATCGTCGAGGCTGGCACCTACGTCACCGCCGGCGCGCGGGTCACGCTGCCCGACGGCGATGTCGTGAAGGCGCGTGAACTCTCAGGCGGGAGCGGTCTGCTGTTCCGGCGCAACTCGCAAAGCGGCGCGCTCGAGGTCGTGATGCGCGAGGGAGCCTGGGGCGGACTGAACTCTGCCCTGCACGCCACCGACTAGTCGCGGTCCTCGATCGGCACGTAGTCGCGGAAGGGCACACCCACGTAGACCTGCCGCGGGCGCCCGATCTTGGTGTCGGGATCGGCGATCATCTCGCGCCACTGAGCGATCCAGCCGGGAAGGCGGCCCAGCGCGAAGAGCACCGTGAACATGCGCGTCGGGAAGCCCATCGCCTTGTAGATGAGGCCCGTGTAGAAATCGACGTTGGGGTAGAGCTTGCGCGAGATGAAGAAGTCGTCAGCGAGGGCGACCTCTTCGAGGCGCAACGCGATATCGAGCAGCGGGTCCTTGACGTCGAGGGCGGCGAAGACGTCGTAGGCGGCCTTCTTGACGATGGCCGCGCGCGGGTCGTAGTTCTTGTAGACCCGGTGCCCGAAGCCCATGAGCTTCACGCCATCCTGGCGATCCTTGACCTGGCGGATGAAGGTATTGACGCCGCCGCCCGACATGTGGATCTTCTCCAGCATCTCCAGCACCGCCTGATTGGCCCCGCCATGCAGCGGTCCGAACAGTGCGTTGATGCCCGCCGACACCGAGGCGAAGAGGTTGGCGTGCGATGAGCCGACCAGGCGCACCGTCGACGTCGAGCAGTTCTGCTCGTGATCGGCGTGCAGCAGCAGGAGCATGTTGAGGGTGCGGGAGACGACCGGGTCGACCTCGTAGGGCTCCGCGGGCACGCCGAAGGTCATGCGCAGGAAGTTGTCGATGAAGCCCAGGGAGTTGTCGGGATACATGAAGGGCTGCCCGACCGACTTCTTGTAGGCATAGGCCGCCAGGGTCGGCAGCTTGGCCAGCAGGCGGATGGTCGAGATCTCCACCTGTTCGGGATCGAACGGGTCCAAGGAATCCTGGTAGAACGTCGACAGGGCCGACACTGCCGACGACAGCACCGGCATGGGGTGGGCATCGCGAGGGAATCCGTCGAAGAAGGCGCGCAATTCCTCGTGGAGCATGGTGTGCCGCTTGATCTGCGCCTTGAAGCTCGCCAGCTCGTCGGCGCTCGGCAGATAGCCGTAGATGAGCAGGAACGCGACCTCGAGATAGGAGGACTGCGCAGCCAGCTGCTCGATGGGGTAGCCGCGGTAGCGCAGGATGCCCTTGTCACCATCGATGTAGGTGATGGCCGACGAACATGACGCGGTGTTGACGAAGCCGTGGTCGAGAGTCACATTGCCCGTCGTCGCCAGGAGCGAGGAGATATCGAGACCGGATTCACCGATCGTCGACGGAGCGATCTCCAGCGGGAGCTCGCCACCCGGATAGCCCAGGACGTAATCGGACACGGTCACACCGTATCTCCGCCGCTGATGCGCGCTGCCGCGCCCCCGATGGCCTCGTCCGTCGCCGTGAGGGCCAGTCGCACGTGACGGGCACCCGCCTGCCCGTAGAAGTCACCGGGTGCCACCAGGACGCCGCGCTCGGCGAGGGCCGCCACCGTCTCCCAGCATTCCTCGCCGCGGGTGGCCCACAGGTAGAGGCCGGCCTCGCTGTCGTCGACTCGGAAGCCGGCCGCCTCGAGGGCCGGGCGCAGGACTGCCCGCCGCCGCAGGTAGCGGGCGCGCTGCTCCTCGACGTGGGCGTCATCGCCCCAGGCAGCGGTCGCGGCCCGCTGGACGGGCATGGGCACCATGAGGCCCAGGTGCTTGCGGATCTCGAGCAGTCGCGCAATGAGATCGGGGTCGCCGGCCACTGCGCCGAACCGGTAGCCAGCCATGTTGGAGCGCTTGGACAGGGCATGCAGCGACAGCACCCCGGAGGGGTCGTCGCCGATGACATCGGGATGCAACGCAGTCACCGGCGTCGCATCCCAGCCGAACTCCAGGTAGCACTCATCGGAGGCGATCACCGCGCCCGCCGTACGCGCGGCCTCGACCATCGAGCGCAACTGAGCAGCAGTGGCCACCCGCCCGTTGGGATTTCCCGGGGAATTCACCCACACCAGGCGCGCGCCCGCGCACGCATCGGGGTCGTCGGAGGCCACGACCTCACAGCCCGCCACCAGCGCACCGACGGCGTAGGTGGGGTACGCGACCGTCGGCACCACGACCCGATCGCCGGCACGCAGTCCGAGCAGGAAGGGAAGGAGGGCCACGAGTTCCTTGGACCCGATCGACGGGATCGCCGCAATGGGATCGAGGGTGACGCCGGCGCGACGGCGCAGCCAAGCAGCGAAGGCCTCGCGCACCGCCTCGGTGCCCGCAACGGTGGGGTAACCGGGCGCATCGGCGGCGTCGGCGAGCGCCCGCTGGATGAACGCAGGCGTGGGATCGACAGGGCTTCCGATCGACAGATCGGCAAAGGACTCGTGGGACCGTGCGACCTGCGCCAGGGGCGCGAGACGATCCCAGGGGAAGTCGGGGAGGCTCAGCTCTCGGTCTCCTTGCGCGGGACCGATGCGAGCAGCGGCGCATCGAAGTCCTGCGCACCCAGCTTGGCCGCGCCCCCGGGCGAGCCGAGGTCAGCGAAGAACTCGGCGTTGGCCGCGGTGTAGTCGCTCCACTCCTCCGGGACGTCGTCCTCGTAGAAGATGGCCTCGACGGGGCATACGGGCTCACACGCTCCGCAGTCGACGCACTCGTCGGGCTGGATGTAGAGCATCCGATCGCCTTCGTAGATGCAGTCGACGGGGCATTCCTCGATGCAGGACTTGTCCTTCACGTCGACACACGGGAATGCGATGACGTAGGTCACCTGCTCGCCTTTCGCCGGGTCGGACAGCGGACCGCCTGGTCCGCCGGGCGACGTCGTCGCCGGGGAACACCGTACCGGGTGCGACGATCGGGGCATGAGCCGCGAGTCCCGGGATGCGTTCCGGGACCTCATGGCCACGACGCCCGAGCGGCTTGACCTGGCCTGCCTGCTCATCGCGGCCGAGGCCCTTCCCACGGAGGGGAACGTCGATGCCTACCTGGCACGTGGACTGGCCGACCTCGATCGGCTGGCCGAGCAGGTGCCCGACGCCGGGGAGCCGCATGAGCGACTCCAGGCGGCGCTGGGGGACTTCCACGGACGTCCGGAGGACTACGACGCCCTGGCCTCCTCACTGCTCCCCGAGGTGGTGCGCCGACGACGCGGCCTGCCCATCCTGCTGTCGACGGTATGGACAGAGACCGCACGGCGGGTCGGCATCGCCGCCTACGGCGTCGGCCTGCCCGGGCACTTCGTCGCGGCCCTTGGCGATCCACTCACCTTCGATCCCGTGCTTCCCGACGGCAGCCGACTACTGGTCGACCCATGGTCCGGCGGTCGACTGCTGCCCTTCGACGCCGCCCGCGACATCGTCGAGCGCACAGGTCGACCCTTTCGTCGCGACCACCTCGCACCGGCCTCACCCGTGAGCATCGTCGAGCGCATCCTCGCCAATATCCGCGCCTGGGCTGATCATCCGCTCCGCGCTCCCACGCGACTGTGGGCCATTGACCTGGCACTCGCGCTCCCCGACCCTCCGCCGTGGCTGCTCCGCGACCGCGGAATCGCGCTGCGCGACATGGGCCATGCCCACCTGGCCGCGCGGTGGCTGGAGGAGTATGCCGACGTTGTCGACGACGACGCGCCCTCCGAAGCGGAGACGGCACGGGATCAGGCTCGTGCTGTGCGTGCCCTGCTCAACTGATCGCTAGGCGGGCGCCGGAGATTCCGTCGGTTCTGGGGCCGGGGCATCGGTGGGGTCGGGGGCCGGCGTCTCGGTGCCGCCACTGCCATCGTCGGGCTTCTTGTCCTTGTCCTTGTCGGGCTTCTTACCGCAGACGACCTGGGGAGCGGGCGAGTACGACGTGGTGAACGTCTCGCGGTTGACCTCCGTCTGCCCTTCGTAGAACACCCGGTCGACGTCGATCGTGAAGCCCGCGGAGCCCGACTGGGCGCTGCACGTCGGGGAGTCGTTGTAGATCTTGCGGAAGGACGTGATCGCGTAGCGATCCCCCACCTCCGCCTCGATCTTGGAGTAGATCTTCGTGCTGTACATGCGCACGGTCATCGACGTGTCGGTGGTGGACGCCGTGATGAACACCCCGTAGGGAGTGTTGTTGCGGAACTTCATATCGAAGCTATCCCAGGCGACCGTCGCTTCAAGACCGGGAACGTAGCGGGAGATGTAGATCGAGTGAGCCTGCACCTCGACCGGCTCGAGTCCGGCGTAGAAGGCAGCCGACCACATCGTCGTCGTTGCCGCCGAGAGTCCGCCACCGAGTGCCTTGGTGAAGACGCCGCCCGGCCCGATGACGTAGCCGACCATGTAGCCGTTGACCGGATCGCGGTTTTCGGTCGTCTTGTTCATCGAGAAGGTCTCGCCCGGCATCAGCAGGGTGCCGTTGATGTACTCCGCGGCCAGCGCGAGGTTGTGCGCCATGTATTCGGCGTAGTTCACCTGCTGGGTGAAGCTGGAGATCTCCTCCGTCACGCCCAGTTGCATGGCCTGCTCGGTCGTGAGCTTGGGATCGCGCACCGTGATGGGGGTCACGGCGACGCGGGCGTCGCCTTCCATGAACATGACGTTGCCGACGGCCGCCGCGAGGACCTCGTCGGAGACTCCCGCACCCACGCGCGAGGGCACGACGACCGGGACGTTGTCCGCATTGATCTCGAACGTCGCGTCGTTGCCCGGCGTACTCACGGGCTGGAGGTCCTTGGCAATAGGGGCGTAGAGAACGGCTCCGTCGATCTGCGGGGCGAGCTCCTCCCCCTCGACGAGGTAGTGGGTGGCCTCGGCGATCGCCTCCGGCGGCACCTGGGCGGTCACCGAATCAGCCTGGACGGTGACGGGGGCGGAAATCGCGATGGTCGCGGGGCCGGCCACGAAAGCCTCGGCCTCTTCAGCTGATACCGCCGCGGGCAGCACGACTTCGGGCAACGGAACCGGAGCAGAGGTGAGGAGATAGGAGTTCGCCACGTCGTTGGTGGCGACAGGGATGTCGATCGTGCGACCGTCTTCGCCCGGCGTGAGCACCGGCGTCATGTCTTCGTAGTGAACGGTTGGCTCGGTGATGGGACGTGACATGAGATCGCCGAAAGCCTGCAGTCGAGTGCTCAGCGCGACCTCGTCGACCACGATCACCGGATCGACGGCGGTGGAACCGAAGAGGCGCAGCACCATCGAGATCGGGTTGTACAAGCGACCCTCGGCCGCCGCGACCGTAGCCACGGGGTCGAAGGACAGGCCCGACTCGGCGGGGAAGATCTCCTCGGTGGTGTCGTAGGCCGACACCGATATCGGGGCGAGGGCACGGGGGCCGAGCTCGCGATCGAGGGTGGCGACCGCCTCGGCCCGCGACAGGCCGCCGATCTGGACGCCCAGCACATTGGTGTTGGCGGGCACGTCGCTGGACGCGCCGAGCAGCATTCCGAAGTAGAAGGCAATGCTGCCGAGGATGACGACGGCGGCAGCGGCCAGGGAGGCCCGAAGGGCGCGACCACCCCTGTCGGGATCGCGCTCCGACTCCGGGGGCGCCACGACCGTCACGGCACCCTCCCGTCCCTGTGTTAGCGAATGCCGACCCTTGTCATCGTAAGCCGACTCCACGCGCCAATGCCTCTTCGAGAGACGCTGGCGCAGGCGTGTCCTGGATCACGCTCGAGGGCGACGCAGCCGCGCGAGGGAGGGAATGGTCGCCGCCATGGCGCCCAGGATGACGCCGCCGATCAGATACGCCATCTGTCGGTTGCCGGCGGAGATCACCAGGGCACCCCACGGCATGGGTGACGCGAAGAGGACGGTCGCACCCAGCCACCCCGCGAACAGCGCCCATCCGGCCCATCGACTGTCAGCCACCTCGATGGCTCCGCGAATCAAGACGACCAGCGCGATGAGGACGAGGACGGTCCCCCACGGGATGGCGACGCCGGCCACCATCGATCGCGACGCCTGGAGGAAGGCGCCGAGGGTGCCGACCAGCAGGCCGATGAGCAGGGCGGCGGCGGCCAGCAGCCCCCGGGCCACGCCTGCGCTCACACGACCCCGGCGAACAGGTCGGTCTCGCGGCCGTTCTCGTCGAGGGGGCCGCCCGGCGTGCCCTTGACCAGGCGGAAGTACTCGATGCCCAGGGCTTCGCTGCCGAGGTTGTTGGACAGCGCGAAGAAGTCGCCATCGACCGCGACCTGCGTCGCATGGGCGCGCAGGGCATCCATCTTGCGATCGAGGTAGGCCTGCGCGGGCACGGCGGTGGTGACGAGTTCGTCGTCGATCACGAAGGGAATGTCATGGGGGTCCATCGCGGCGAAGCCGGTCGTCTCGCCGGCCGCGCGCAACGCCTCGATACCGCGGCGCACGACTTCGCGCGGGAACGCCGACCAGTAGATCTTGTCGATCGTCCACGCGGCGCCGAGGTCGGGACGGAAGCTCGCTGCCTCAGCGAGAGTGGCCGCGTACATCGCCACGCGGTGCGCCTGGATGTGATCAGGGTGGCCATAGCCGCCGAAGTCGTCGTAGGTGACCAGCACCTGCGGCCGCACCTCTCGGATGACGGCCACGAGTTCGGTTGCCGCTTCCAGCAGGTCGGCGCGCGCAAACGCCTGCGGTCGCTCATTGCTCGGCGTGCCGACCATGCCGGAGTCGCGGAATCTGCCCGGGCCGCCGAGCAGTCGCCAGTCGGTGACTCCCAGGACGGCCATCGCGTCAGCGAGTTCGGTGTGGCGATGCTCGCCCAGTGCGTCCTGCTGATCGGCCGCGAGATGGGCCAGGCCCGGCACGAGGATCTCCCCCTCCTCGCCCAGCGTGCACGTCACGAGCGTGACGCCCGCCCCCTCGTGCGCGTACTTGGCCATGACCGCGCCCGTGCCGATGCTCTCGTCGTCGGGATGGGCGTGGACGAGGAGGAGGCGACGTTCAGGCACGCAGGCAAGAGTAGTGCGGCACGATGGCCCCGTGAGCGATCCCCTGGATTCCTATCCGCGTCAGCGCGCCCGCACGCGAGGCTTCCGGCTCGGTGCGCCGCGGGCACTGACACCCTCGGCCGATGGCGAGCGCGTGGCCTTCCTGCGATCGCGAGGTGGCACCGATCCCCTGACCTGTCTGTGGGTGCTTGACGTCGCGACGGGCAATGAGCGCTGCGTGGTCGATCCGAGCGACCTCCTCCAGGACGAGGAGACGCTGCCGCCGGAGGAACGTGCGCGCCGTGAGCGCATGCGCGAGGTCACCGGTGGCGTCACTGACTTCGCGGTCGACCGTGACATGCGCGTTGCCGTCTTCGCACTGTCGGGCGTGCCCTACGCGGTGCGCCTCGACGATCCCGGCGCGCAACCTCTCGCACTCGATGCGCCCGGGCCCGTCATCGACCCCCGGCCCGATCCCACGGGCACGAAGGCCGCCTTCGTCTCCGAGCGTGCCCTGTACGTCGCACCGCTGGCCGGCGGTCGCGCCGCCGTCCTGTGCCGGCCGGACGGCGACGCCGTGAGTTGGGGACTGGCGGACTTCATCGCCGCCGAGGAACTCGACCGCGTGCGGGGCTACTGGTGGCTCGCCGACGGTTCCGGCCTCCTGGTGGAACGCTTCGACGACAGTCCGGTCGCGACGTGGTGGATCGCCGACCCCGCACATCCCGACCAGGTGCCGGCCGAGCATCGCTACCCCGCTGCCGGAACCGACAACGCCGACGTGTCGCTGTGGCTGGTGCGCATCGACGACGAGGGCGATGTGGTGCACGCGGAGATCCAGTGGGACCACGCAGCGCTGCCCTACCTCGCGACGGTGTCCACGTCTCCCGGCGGCGATCCGCTTATCAGCCTGCTGTCGCGCGACCAGCGACGCCAGGTCGTCCTGTCGGTCGATCCGGAGACGGCGGACACCACGATGGTGCGCGAGCGCACCGATCCGGAATGGATCGACGTGATGCCGGGCGTACCCGCTCGGGCCGCGAGTGGTGCCATCGTCGAGATCGTCGCGGATCGATCTGCCGACACCAACCGCCTGGTCGTCGACGATGTCGCGATCACTCCGCCCGGGCTCCAGGTCGAGGCCGTCCTCGATGCGGGGGCCGACGACATCCTCGTGGTCGCCGGGCGCGACCCGGTGCGCAGCACGGTCTGCCGTGTCAGCCTGGACGGATCGGTGACCGAACTCCTGACCGGCGGCACCGTCGGAGCGCGCCGGGCCGGGTCCCTCCTGTGCACGGCCGCCACGACACTCGACAGCACCGCCACCGACACGGCGGTCTGGCGCGATGGCGCGCGGATCGCCACCGTCACGTCCTACGCCGAGGTCCCGATGATCTCCCCGAGCGTGACGATGCTGACCGTCGGCGAGCGCGATCTGCGGACGGCCGTCCTATTCCCCAGCGATCACGTGCCCGGATCGCGCCGACTGCCGGTGATCATGTCGCCGTACGGCGGTCCGCATGCGCGCATGGCCGTCGAGACCGGGCTGATGTACGGCACCGCGCAGTGGCTGGCCGACCAGGGGTACTGCGTGGTGGTCTCCGACGGCCGAGGGACGCCCGGTCGCGGGCCGGCGTGGGATCGAAGCGTGCGCGGTGACCTCGCTACTCCCGCCCTCGAGGATCAGGTGGCCGCCCTCGAGGGTGTGGCGGCGGCGTTCCCCGACGACGTCGACACGTCGCGCGTCGGCATCCGCGGCTGGTCGTTCGGCGGCTTCCTCTCCGCTCTCGCCGTTCTGCGTCGTCCCGATATCTTCCATGCGGCCGTCGTGGGGGCTCCCGTCACCGAGTGGCGGCTCTACGACACCGGCTACACCGAGCGCTACCTCGGACTGCCACAGGACAACCCGGATGCGTACGACAGGTCCTCGCTCATCCCACTGGCGCCGCAGCTCACCCGGCCGATGCTCATCATCCACGGCCTGGCCGACGACAATGTCGTCGTCGCCAACACCCTGCAATTCTCCTCCGCTCTACTGGCGGCTGGGCGGCCGCACGCCGTGCTGCCGCTGAGCGGCGTCACTCACATGACGCCCCAGGAAGTGGTGGCGGAAAACCTGCTGCGTGCGGAGGTCGACTTTTTCGCCTCGGCGCTCGCGCGCTAGATGCCCTCGTCGGTGGAGTTCGCGGAGTCGAGGCGTGGCGATCCCACGCCCCCGAGATCGGTGACGGTCTCGCTCCAGTAGCCCGGCTCCCCCGGCAGCGGCGCGGTCAGGCCCGGGTCGGGACCGTGGATCACGCCACCCTTGAGCGGCTCGGTGATCGGGAAGTGACAGGCGACCTCATGGTCGGGGGCCATGGTGCGCATCTGCGGCACCTCGGTGCGGCATCGATCCTGCGCGATGAAACAGCGGGTGTGGAACACACAGCCGGACGGCGGATTGAGCGGACTCGGCAGGTCACCCCCGAGCAGGATCCGCTCGCGCTCGGACTGCACGCGCGGATCGGGCACCGGCACCGCTGAGAGAAGCGCATTCGTATAGGGGTGCATCGGCTCGCTGTAGAGCACCGAGCGGGGCGCGGTCTCGACAATGTGGCCGAGGTACATGACCGCCACGCGATGCGCGATCTGCCGTACGACGGCCAGATCGTGTGCGATGAACAGGTAGGAGACCTTGAACTCCTCCTGCAGGTCCTGGAGCAGGTTGAGGATCTGGGCCTGGATCGACACGTCGAGGGCCGAAACCGGCTCATCGCAGATGATGAGCCGCGGCCGAAGGGCGATGGCGCGCGCGATACCGATGCGCTGGCGCTGGCCCCCGGAGAACTCATTGGGGTAGCGGTTGACGTGCTCGGGGTTGAGGCCGACCCGCTCCATGATCTCCTGCACGGCCGTGCGGATACCGCCGGGCGGATCGATCTTCTGGATCTTGAACGGGGCGCCGATGATCGCGCCGACCGTGTGGCGCGGATTGAGCGCGTTGTAGGGGTCCTGGAAGATCATCTGCGCCTGCTTGCGCACGGGACGAAGCTGGCGACGCGACATGCCCGCGACGTCGGTGCCGTTGATGACAACATGCCCGGCGGTCGGATCGATCAGGCGCAGGATCGCTCGCCCGGTCGTCGACTTGCCGCACCCGCTCTCGCCGACCAGGCCGAGCGTCTCGCCGCGATCGACAGAGAGATCGACGCCATCGACCGCCTTGATCTGGCCTACGGTGCGCGGGAAGACACCGCGCGATTTCACCGGGAAGTAGACCCTGAGTCCTTCGACCCGCAGCACTTCCTCGCGCTCGACGGACTCGGTCATGTTGTCGACTCCCGCGCCGCTTGCCGCTGCGCGGCATTGAGATGGCAGCGCACCAGGTGCCCGGGGGTGGAGGCCAGGAGCTCGGGGCGCTCCGTGGCGCAGCGGTTGTCGGCGACCTCGCCCTTGAACGTGCATCGGGGGCTGAACACGCATCCCCGAGGCAGGTTGATCAGCGAGGGAGGGTTGCCCGGGATCGGGTCGAGCCGCTCGGAGAGATCGGAGTCGAGTCGCGGAACCGATGCGAGCAGGCCGAGCGTGTAGGGCATCTCTGGGCGGTAGTAGATGTCGTCGGTGGTGCCCATCTCGACGGCGCGACCGGCGTACATGACCGTGACCTCATCGGCCATGTCGGCGACGACGCCCAGGTCGTGGGTGATGATCATGAGCGTCGTGCCGGTCTCGGCCTGCAGTTTGAGCATCAACTCGGTGATCTGCGCCTGCACCGTGACGTCGAGGGCGGTCGTGGGCTCGTCGGCAATGAGCAACTGCGGCGAGTTGATGAGCGCCATCGCGATCATGACGCGCTGTCGCATGCCACCCGACAGCTGGTGCGGGTAGTCGTCGACGCGTCGCTCCGGCGCAGGGATGCCCACCTGGCGAAGTGCGTCGATCGCGCGCTCGCGCGCCTCGGACTTGCTGACCTTGTGGTGGATGCGCACGGCCTCCATGAGCTGATCGCCGATGCGATAGAAGGGGTGCAGGCTCGACATGGGGTCCTGGAAGATCATCGCCATCGATTCGCCGCGCAGTTCGCGGACCTGGTCGTCGCTCATGGCCAGCAGATCCTGGCCATCGAGCCAGACCTGTCCGGTGATGTCGGCGAAGTTGCGATTGAGCAGGCCCATGACCGCCTGCGCGGTAACGCTCTTGCCCGAGCCCGATTCGCCCACGATGGCGAGGGTCTTGCCCTTCTCCACGCTGAACGACAGGCCATCGACCGCACGCACCACACCGTCGCCGGTGGGGAAGCTGACGTGGAGGTCCTTGACCTCGAGGAAGGCGCTCATGCGAGCCGCACTCTCGGGTCGATGACGGCGTAGAGCAGGTCGACGACCAGGTTGGCGATGATGATGAAGGACGCGGTGATGAGGGTGACACCGACGAGGATCGGCAGGTCGGGGCTCAGCACCGCCGACACGGCCAGGCTGCCAAGACCGGGCAGGCTGAAGATCGTCTCGAGGATGATCGCGCCGCCGAGCAGACCGGCGAAGTCCAGTCCCGCTGCGGTGACGATGGGTGTGAGTCCCGCGCGCAGGGCGTGCTTGCGAATGACGACGCTCTCCGGCAGGCCCTTGGCGCGTGCGGTGCGGATGTAGTCGTCGTTGAGCGTCTCGAGCATCTGGCTTCGCGTGAGGCGCGTATAGAAGGCGGCGTACAGCACCGCGAGGACGAGCCAGGGCAGGATCATCGTCTGCAGGAACTGCAGCGGGTCGACCCACGGGTTGACGTAGGACGGGAATGGCAGCAACTGCCAGCGAATGATGACGAAGTAGATGACGACGAGGCCGATGAAGAAGGACGGGAGGGAGTAGCCGATGAGCGAGATGCCCATGACCGTCTTGTCCTGCCAGCGACCACGGCGCAGGGCGCTGTAGACGCCGAGTGCCACGCCGCCGATGAGGAAGAGCACGAAAGCACCGAGGGCCAGGAAAAGGGTGGCCGGGAGGCGATCGAGGATGAGCTTGAGCACCGGCTCCTGGCGCGTGAACGAGTAGCCGAGGCAGGGCGCATTGCAGACGATGGCGCCGGGGCCTTGCCCGTAGGTGCGGCCCAGCACCAGGCCCTGAAGGAAGATCCAGTACTGCTCGATGACCGACTTGTCGAGGCCGAGGCGAATGCGGTTGGCCTCGATGGTCTCGGGCGTGCAGATCTTGCCGCAGGTAAGGCGAGCGACGTCGGCGGGCAGCAGGCTGAAGAGCACGAACACGGTGAAGCTCAGCAGGAGAAGCAGGAGCAGCATGATGAGGACGCGTCGTACGACGTATCCGCCCATGTCACACCTCCTGCGTCGAGTCTGCTGATGAGCCGGACGGGGGGCGGGGCCCGAGCCCCGCCCCCCAGCTCACGTGGCGGTTCCTACTGGACCGCGTACATGATCGGGTACGGGAAGGACCCGTACGCCGGCCAGCTGAAGACCGGACCGACCTTGGTGCCGGCCAGTCGCTGATCACGACCGAAGCGCGTGGGAATGATCCACATCTGCGAAGCGGCCTCCTTGCTGAGCTCATGCCACTTCGTGGCCTGCGTGTTGCGATCGAGCTCGATGGACGCCGCCTTCACCTTCTCGGCGAATGCGGGATCGTCCACGCGCGACAGGTTCCAGCCCTGCACGAACAGCGGCGGGAGCACGGTCGAGGCGTTGGGCCAGTCAGCACCCCAGCCACCGAGCATGATCTCGTTGCCGTTCTCGAAGACAACGCCGTAGTACTGGCCGCGCTCGATGGGGTTCGGCTTCACGGTGATGCCGGCCCGCTTGAGCGACTCGACCCAGATTGCAGCAGCCTTGTCGCTGTCCTCGCTCTGCGCGTAGTCGAGCGTGATCTCGGTCGGGCAGTTGGCACCCTCGGAGAGCAGCTTCTTCGCGAACTCCGGGTCGCCGGTGCCGGGCACCGCCTGGCCGAGCAGACCGTCCCACAGGCCGGTCGGGGCGTAGTCGATACCGATGTTCGGCTTGACCGCACCGTCGGCGTAGGTGCCGGCGTACACGCCACCCGCGTTCTTGATGAGGGCGTCACGATCGAGGGCAACGCCGATCGCCTGGCGGCACTTCTGATCCGGGATCTTCTCCACGTTGACCGCGGCGTAGATCGTGTAGGGATCGAAGGCGTCGATGCGCCGCGACTCGTACTGCGGATCCTCGAACACCACCGGCAGCGACGCCGTGGTCAGGCCCTGCACCATCGCGTACTCATCCTCGCCGGAGCTCTGGATGACGCGCTGGTCGGCGACGGTCTCCTCGATGCCGAAGTTGTAGACCCACGAATCGGGGTACGCCTTGCGGTAGGGGTCGGAGTCCGGGCTCCAGTTCTCATTGCGGACGAGGACGAGCTTGCCGCCCTTGCCCTTCTGGTATTC